>DASZLD010000043.1:0-4702 GCA_035552655.1 Acidimicrobiales bacterium | reverse complement strand
TTTAGAGCGATGCGATGTGAGGCTTGGCAGAGCCGATCCAAGATCGCCTCGCCCAAAGTGGGGTCGGCCATGGCCGCCAGCCACTTGTCGACCGGCATCTGACTGGCGATGAGGGTGGCGCGCCGCTCGGCGCGGTCCTCTATGACCTCGAGCAGATCCCGGCAGACCTCGACCGGGGCGGGGGTGAGCAGGAAGTCGTCGAGGACCAGTAGCGATACCCGGGCCAGGCCGGCCAGGGTGCGCACGTAGCGTCCGTCGGCGCGGCCTCGGGTCAGGTCGTCGGCCAGTCGTGGAGTGCGCAGGTAGAGGGCGGTGTGGCCTTGTCGTAGGGCGGCGTTCGCGAGAGCGCATGCGAGGAAGCTCTTGCCGCATCCGGTGGCCCCGGTGATGAGCACGTTGTGTCCCCGGGTGACCCAGCCGGCGCCGGCCAGAGAAGCAATGAGAGGGCGGTCGATGCCTCGGGGCGAGCGGAAGTCGATGTCCTCGATGGCGGCCGGGTAGCGCAACTTGGCCTCTTTGAGACGCCGGGCGAGGCGCCGGGAGTCGCGGGCGTCGGCTTCGGCGTCGGCGAGCAGTCCCAGGCGGTCCTCGAAGGCCAGCTCGGTGTAGGTCCCGGGGGTCTCCAGCTGGTGGGTGAGACCTGCGGCCATGGCCCCCAACCCGAGCGCTTCGAGCTTGGTGATGGTGGGGTTTATGAGCACTGCTCGCCTTCCTCGGCGTAGTAGCCGGCTCCTCGCAGGTTGTCGTGGCTGGGCGGCACGGGGGCGACCTGGGTTCGGGGGAGGGGGAGCCGGTCGAGGCCCTCGGCCAGGATGGACTTGACCGAGCTGTAGCTGATCGCTCCTGAGGCCACGGCCCGGGCGCAGGCCGCCTCGAAGCGTTCGGGCCCGTAGCGTCGGGCCAGGCCCATGATGGCCATGCCGGCCCGGTAGGCGTGCTCGGGATGGGGGCGGGCGGCCAGTAACTGCTCCATCAACTCCGCCGCCGATCCCGACGTTGACGCCGCCCAGTCGATCAGACGTTGTGGGCTCCACTCCAGATGGGCCCGATGCGACTCGGGCATGTGCGCCGGGTCGGTGACATAGCGGCGCCGGCCGTGCTCACGGGGGTGGCTGGCGATCCGGTGGGCGTCTTTGAACACCTCGACGGTGCTCGACGTCAACCGGATTTCCACCTTCTGGCGGCTATAGCGGTAGGGCACCGAGTAGAAATGTCCGTCGCCGGCATCGACGTGATAGTCGATGTGCACTTTGGCCTTGCGCCACCGGGCGAGTTCGTAACGCCCGGCCGGCAGCGGCGCCAGGAACGGACGTTCCAGCTCGGCGAACAGCTCCGCCCGCGACGTCGGCTCCCCCCGGAAGGCCCGGGCGTTGAGCTTGCCCACCTGGCCGGCGATGGCCTCGTTCAACTCCGCCCGGGAGTAGAAGCTGCGGTTGCGTAGCGGGGCCAAAACCCAGCGCTCCACGGCCATCACCCCCCGATTCGGCGGCCGCCTTGTCCCGCGGTTTCCCCGGCCGGGCCGGCAGCACCACCGTTCGATAATGCGAGGCCAGCTCGGCGTAGGAGGGGTTGATCTCCGGGTCGTAGTAGCAGGCCTTGGTCACCCCGGCCTTCAGATTGTCGGGGACGGTGATCTCAGCGACGCCCCCGTACGCCTCCCAGGCGTGCACGTGCGCCATCAACCAGCACTCCAGCTGCTGGGAGGCACAGGCCTCGGCGTAGATCATCCCCGAGGCGCCCAGCACCGAGACGAACACCTCGTCGCGGTGAACCTCGCCGCTGGCCGGGTCAACCCAGGCGGGAGCCTTGTCGCCGCAGAAATCGACGAACATCCGCTCCCCGCCGGCATACGACAGGCGCATCACCACGTCGGTGGTGTCCAGCCACTGGGCGTAGTGGTGACAGAAGCGGCTGTAACGCCAGCCGTCGGAGTTGGCCTCTTTCCACTCCAGCCACAACAGCCGCAGTGTCACATGGCAGTCCTTGCGCTTGAGCTCCTTGTGCACCGCTCTCCAATCAGGGACCGGCCGCAAAGCGGCCGGGACCGCCACCGGCGGCGGGAACAAGGCCGCCTCGAGCGCCTCAGCGGTCATGCCCTCGGGCAGCGGCCAGCCCAGCCCGGCCCGCTCCGCCCGGGACAGGTACTCGCGCACCGCGGTCTTAGACATGGCCGTGTTGAGCGCGATCTGACGCTGCGACAGGCCCTGCGCGTCCAAGCGCAGGACTTCGGTGATCTTTCTCATCGGTAGCTTCTTTCTGGGCACCCTGGTCCTTCCTGGTCGAACAGCTCGCAAGCCGTCGAGTCAAGAAGGCCAGGTGCCCGTCCTTGGTGGATACTCCAAGGCGCTACCGCCCCCTCCGGCCCAGCCGACCCAGGTGGTCGGAATCAGCCGGAACCAGTGGTCACTTTCCCCCGGATCGAGTGGTCTTTTTCCGCCGGAATCGGTGGTCGTTTTCAGCCGGACTGCTCAGCTGAGCATTAGCTGCAGACGCACCGGCCGACGACCGGCGTCCAGGTCGAGACCTACCTACGCCGTCACGTGTACTCGAAGATCGGCCGGCGAGCCCTGATGTCGCTACGCCGATCGGATCTTCAGGCGCTGGCCAAGCAGCTCCGGGTGGACCTGGCGCCGGCGTCGGTGAAGCTGGCCATGACGTGGACCTCGACCATCCTCAAGGCCGCCGTGGCCGACGGGCTCATCCGCCACAACCCCGCGTCAGGGGTTCGCGTCCCCCCGGTCGTGCTGGAGCGGGCCGACCCGCTCCCCCTGGCCACGGTCGCTGCCGTCGCGGAGAGCATCGACGAGCGGTATCGGGCCATCGTGTGGTTCGGCGCCGGCACCGGGGTCCGGATCTCCGAGGCGCTGGGCCTCACCGTTGATCGGATCAACTTCCTCAAGCGCCAGGTGCGCATCGACCGCCAACTGATCCGGGACCGAGGGCCGGTGCCCGAGTGGGGCCCGGTCAAGGACCGCCACGGTCGAGCGAGGACGATCCCCCTGGCCCAACCGACCCTGGACATGCTCTCTGCCCACATCGCCCAGTACGGCACCGGGCCCGAGGGCCTGGTCTTCACCGGTCACCGGGGAGGGCCCGTCGGCAAGACCGAGTTCACCACCGCGTTCCGCAAGGCCGCCGGTCCCCTCGGCCTGGCGCCTGGGAAGGGCTTCCACCAGTTGCGCCACACCTACGCAAGCGTTCTCATTGCTGCCGGCGAGTCAGTGAAGACCGTCCAGGACCGCCTCGGTCACGCCTCAGCGGTCATGACCCTCGACGTGTACGGCCATCTGTGGCCGGAGGACGAGGAACGGACCCGTCAGGCCGTCGAGACCGCCTTTGGGGCGGTGGACCGGACGACTGGCTGACCGGTCCGCTCCCAGACGAATGGCCCCTTTGGGGCGCAAACACCGGAAGGCGTGTGAGGACTTCCTTTACTAGGTCACCGGTACAATGCCGCATGTTGCATCGGACGCGTAATGGTGCGGAGGGCTCGAAAACGGGCGTGACGTGGGCGGATGGCCTGTCTTTTGCTCGTGAGGCGGGGAGCGTAATCCCAGGATCGCTGGGACAGTGAGTGACTTGCGCAGCCTATCCGCGTCTGTCCGGTCGTCTGATGATGTAATCAGTCGTTAGATACGTCGCATCAGATGATCGATCACATCATCCTTGTGTAGGGAGGGGTAGATGGGAATGCAGTCTGGGGTGCGCCGGGCGCGGCTGACGGTGGTGGGCGGCGAGCCCGATGACTCGCCCGAGCTGGCCGTGTTCGAGGCGATGGTCGATGGTTGGCGGACGCAGCGGCTGGCCCGGAACCTGGCCTTCTCCACGGTGGAAAGCGGAGCCCGGGTGCTGCGCCGCTTCAGGGACGATCTGGCCTGTTATCCGTGGGAGTGGTCGGCGCCAGACCTAGAGCGGTGGATGGTCGGCCTGCGTGCGGAGTCGGCGTTGGCGCACTCCACGGTGCGCAACTACGGGTTGACGATCGCCGCGTTCATGGAGTACGTGTGCGACCCGGCCTATGGATGGAACTCGGTGTGTCTGGACCGGTTCGGCACCCACCCGGCCCAGATCGCGGGGCCGGCCAACCTGGCTGTCCACACTGTCGACCAGGAAGCCCGGCCGGGGCGGCGTCCGCTGACCAAGACTGAGTGCCAGGCCCTGTTCGACGCCGCCGATGAGCGGGCGAGACCATCCGACGCAGCCAGGCCAAGGGGTGGGCGCCGGCGTTTAGGGATGCCACCATGTTGAAGGTGGCCTACGCGTGGGGGCTGCGCCGCCGGGAGTTGTTGATGCTCGAGCGCTGCGACTTCGCCCCCAACCCCAAGGCCGTCGAGTTCGGCTCGTTCGGTGTGTGCCAGGTCCGTTTCGGCAAGGCTTCCAACGGTTCGCCGCCGCGCCGGCGTGGCGTGTTGACGGTGATGGACTGGTCCGTCGAGGTGATCTCCGAATGGGTGGAGGAAATCCTGCCGGCTTGGCGACCGGACTCGGCCGGGCTGTGGCCCTCCGAACGCCACCCGCGGGTGAGCGAGGACCGCCTCAACGCCGCCTTCGCCGCCTGCGCAGCTGACGCCGGCCTGCCCGCCGGGTTGAGCCCCCACGCATTGCGCCACTCCTATGTCAGCCACCTCATCGAGGACGGCTTCGACGCCCTGTTCGTCCAACAGCAGGTCGGTCACCGTCACTCGGCCACGACCGCCATCTA
>DASZLD010000042.1:0-38271 GCA_035552655.1 Acidimicrobiales bacterium | reverse complement strand
GAGAGAAGGTGCAGCTCTCGGCCCAGGCGTTGGCCTCCGTGTCGGTCTACGTGCAACCCGGCGGTGGGAACAACCTCAAGGCGGCCTGGGACGACGTGCGCAGTTCTGCCCAGGATATGAAGGACTGGGTCCGCAGCGGCGGCCACTACCTCGGATTCTGCATGGGTGGCTATCTGGCCGGATCCGATCCCGGGTTCGGGCTGTTGCCCGGTGATAGTGGCGAGTACATCACCTCGCCCGGGGCCACGGTGCGGAACATCGCCGACACCACGGTGACGGTGAACTGGGGAGGCGTGCCCCGCCAGGTCTACTTCCAAGACGGCCCCTACTTCGAGCTTCGTCGGGGGGCCGACGCCACCGTGCTGGCCACCTACACCAACGGCCTCGCCGCCGCTGTTGTGGCCCGGGTGGGATCGGGCAGCGTCGGGGTCGTGGGGCCACATCCCGAGGCTGATGCGTCCTGGTTCAAGGCCGTCGACCTCCCCGTGCCGGCCCAGAGCACCGCGGACCTGGCCCGCGACCTGATCCGGACGACCCTCAACGCGTAATTGTTAGAAGGGAGCAGCTCTCCGCAAGTCCTCATGCTGTTGGTCAGGCAGAACGATCGAGCCACGCAGGCCGAACGATTTCGGTGCCGATGCTCGGAGGTCGCGCTGACTTTTGAACACGGTGCGGGTACCTTCTTCTCCACGGGACCGAGTGAAGGTGCTCGGAGGGGGAAGACGGCCCTAGCCGGCCGTCAGGAACGGAGGGACAGCCGCCTGGCCGCCGAAGCGGGTATCGCTCCATCCACTACCAGTGCCCACCTCGGCCGTCTGGTAGCGGGGATGCTTGCCCGCCGAGGACTGTGCAATCCCTGCGGGAGGGAACCAATGCCGAGGCGTTGCGCAGGGCGCGCACGTGTTACGACCATCTCGCCGGGCGGCTGGGTGTTGCCCTCATGGATGCACTCTTGGCCCAGGGGTTGCTCGAGGGGGGCGACGGTACCTTCGATCCGGATCGCTCGACCCGCGATCGCCTCTCGGCTCCGGGCTGGGATGTCGCCTACGTGCTCAGCGATGAGCGACGGGCCAGGTTGGAATCCCTCGGTGTCGACTGTTCCGGTGCGGGGAGGCGACCGCTGATCCGGTACTGCGTGGACTGGAGCGAACAGCGCCACCACCTGGCCGGAACGCTGGGCGCCCGCCTCCTCGGCTGGTTCGAAGACGAGGGATGGGTCACACGACGATCTGGTTCGCGCGCGCTGACCATTACCGACGCCGGTGCGCGCCAGATGGGACCGTCGTTCGGTGTCGACATCGCCGGTGTGCTCGCTGTTGCATAACTGGGGTCGGTGCTTCAGCGGCTGATCGGCATGCGGCTCAATGCTGGACTTTGCCGACCTCTTCAGGAGTGCGCATCTGGCCCGTCTCGGGGTCGGCCGCCTTGGTGGCATCCATGGACGCCACCGCTTCGGGGTCGACCCGGACCCGGAACACGGCACGGCCGCCCTCCTCATGGAGGGCGAAGTAGGCATCGAGGTCGATCTCGTCGCCCACATGGCCCATGTTGCGCACGAACTTGGTGCGCTCGATGACGTGGTCAGTGTCGGGGAACTCCTCGGCCCCTCCGGTGATGACGACGAAGCGCACCGGGTAGCGGTCGTTGTACACGGTCACGCAGACCCGGGGATCGCGCCGGATTCTGAGCGTGCCCGACGTGGCCGGGTTCATACTGAAGTAGATCCAACCTTCCTGATAGAGGTAGCCGAGCGGCACTCCGATGGGTGAACCGTCGCGCCGCAGCGAGCTGACGGTGGCGTAACAGGGCAGCGTAGGGTCCCCGGCCAGGAACGAAGCCAGTTCGTCGGGGTCCATTGCCAACTGTTGGGGAAGGGCCATGCCCGATTACAACACGCAGCCGGATCGGTGGGCAACGACGTCGAGGCATCGCCCTGCTTTCCCGAGGGCTTCACGGTAGCGTGGCTCAAGTGGCACTGGCCGATCACGAGAACCCGGTCTCCGCCGGCGAGACGGAAGCGACCTTCAAGCTCGTCCACGACCATGCCGACCGGATCTATCTCTGGGACTATGAGCGCTCGAGGACCCAACTGGTCACCCTGTACAACAAGGCCATGGGTTCCCAGTGGAACAGCCTGACCGATCTGGATTGGGACACCGATGTCGACCCCGAGGGGCTGGTCGACCAGGGATCCCCGTCCATGCAATTGTTCCGGACCGCGGCGGCCGAGCCGGGCTCGCCCATCGCCACCTGGGGCGACAGGGAGTTCACCGCGCTGGGCATCGAGATGTTCAAGGCGTCGCTCAGCCAGTTCATGCACGGTGAGCAAGGAGCCATGCTCACCGCGGCCAAGATCGTCGAGACCGTGCCGTGGATCGACGCCAAATACTACGCCGCCACCCAGACCATGGACGAGGCCCGCCACACCGAGGTGTTCGCCAAGTACCTGGATCTGAAGGTAGGCGAGGCCTACCCGATGAGCCCGTTCCTGGAGGAGCAGATCACCGTGCTGCTCGAGGACAGCCGCTGGGACATCGCCTACCTGGGCATGCAGATCGTGATCGAGAGCCTGGCCCTGGCCGCCTTTGGCGACATGCTGCGCCGGACCGAAGAGCCCTTGTTGCGCAAGCTCCTCCGCTACATCATGTCGGACGAGGCTCGCCACGTGGCCTTCGGCATCTTGACTCTCAAGGAGTTCTATGCGGGGTTGACCGACGCCGAGCTGAAGGATCGCCAGGAGTTCCTCTTGGACAACACGCTGCGAAACCGCGCTCGGTCGACGACGCCGGAAGTGTGGGAGCGCCTCGGTGTGGATGTGGGCGCCCTGGTTCCGCACCTCACTGCCGCCGCCGGCAAGATGAAGTCGAGCCCCTTTATCGGGTTCCAGCGCGGGTTCTTCGCCAAGCTGGTGCCCAATGTGGGCAAGCTCGGCCTGCTCGACGCCAACCACGGCTACCTGCGGGACCGGTGGGGGCACGCGGGCCTGCTGGAGTTCGAGCACGCCGACGACACCGCCTCGGACTATGACTCCTATGACGAGGTGGCGAAAGACCGGAGCATGAACCGTTGAAAGCCGATCCGGACGGTGCCGGCTTCGACGAGCGTCGCCTCGAGCGGATCACCGAGCATTTCAACGCCCGCTATGTGGCCACCGGGAAGATCCCCGGCTGCCAGGTGGCCGTGGCCCGGAACGGAAGGGTCGCCTACTGGCGCTCGTTGGGCCTGATGGATCGTGAGCGATCGAAACCGGTGGCCGACGACACCATCTGGCGCATCTACTCCATGACCAAACCCGTTACCTCGCTGGCCCTGATGCAGCTTTATGAACAGGGGCTCTTCCAGCTGACCGACCCGCTGCACCGGTACATCCCCGAATGGCGTCACCTCAGGGTGGGCGAGCTGCAAGCCGACGGGTCCCTCCGGATGGTCGATCAGACCCGGCCGCTGTCGGTACGTGACGCCCTGACCCACATGACCGGCCTGGCCGGCGGGGTGACGCCCGACCATCCCACCGACGACCGCTTCGCCGCCGCGCTGCGGGAAGCCCGGCACGGGATGACGCTGGAGGGGGTGTGTTCGCTGCTGGCCGACTTTCCCCTCAAGTTCCAACCGGGCTCACGCTGGAACTACGGACTGTCCACCGATGTCTGCGCCCGCCTGGTGGAGATCCTCTCGGGGGAGCGGTTCGACCGGTACCTCCAGGCTCATGTGTTCGCACCCCTGGGCATGGTCGACACCGGCTTCTCGGTGGCCGACGACTCGGTCTCCCGATTCGCCGCCTGCTACAACTACCGGCCCGGCGGGTCGCCCGCCCTGCAGGACGATCCGGAGCAGAGCCCCTTCCGTCGCCTCCGCTCGTACCAGTCGGGCGCCGGAGGGCTGGTCTCGACCTCGGGCGACTACCTCCGCTTCTGCCAGATGCTGCTCAACGGGGGCGAACTTGCCGGCCGCCGCCTCATCGGGCGCAAGACCCTCGACCTCATGACCGGCAACCACCTCCCGGGCCAGGGTCTGTTGTCCGACCTGGCCACGGGCGGCTTCGGTGAGGTGGAGTTCGATGGGGTCGGTTTCGGGCTGGGCTTCGCCATCGGTAACGGGCCGGCAGCGACAGGCACAGCAGGATCGGTCGGCGAGTACTTCTGGGGCGGAGCGGCCAGCACGGCGTTCTGGGTCGATCCGGTAGAGGACCTGACCGTGGTGTTCATGACCCAGCTCCTGCCGTCGAGCTCGTATCCGTTCCGAGCCCAGCTTCGGGCCCTGGTGTACCAGGCCCTGGCCGAGTGACGATGCCTCGGCTCGGTCCGCCGGGACGCGGTGGCCCTCGGCGACAAGCGTGAGCACCGTGGATGCCAACGGCGTCGACCTGTACTACGAGCGGCACGGCACCGGTCCCCGGCTTCTCTTCCTCAACGGGTCGGGTGCGACCATCGAGACGACCAGGGCGATGTTCTCGCTGTTCGACTCGTCCTTCGACTTTCTCACCCTCGACGCCCGGGGTCTGGGCCGGAGCGGTCCGGTCACCCGCCCGTATGCCATGGCCGATTGTGCCGCCGATGCGCTGGCGGTGATGGATGCCGAGGGTTGGCATACCGCCTGCGTGCTGGGCGTCAGCTTCGGGGGCATGGTGGCCCAGGAGCTGGCGGTGACCGCACCCGACCGGGTCGAGCGCCTGGCCCTGCTGTGCACCTCGCCGGGGGGACCCGACCGGTCCTCCTACCCATTGCACGAGCTGGAGGCGCTCCCGACGGAGCAGCGTTCCCAGCTACGGCGCCAGTTGATCGACACCCGATTCGACGACGCCTGGTTGGCCGCCCACCCCGGTGACGCGGCCCTGGCCGTCATGCTCGAGAGCCGGGATCCGCAGCTTGATCCCCAACGCCGGCGGGGCGAGCTCGAGCAGCTCGATGCCCGTCGCAGCCACGACGTCTGGGATCGGCTCTCGGTCATCACCAGTCCCACCTTCATCGGCTGCGGTCGCTATGACGGGATCGCCCCGCCGGCCAACAGCGCGGCGATGGCCTCGGCCATCGCCGGTGCCGAACTGCACGAGTACGAGGGTGGTCACATCTTCTTCGCCCAGGACCCCCGCAGCGTGCCCGACGTCATCGAGTTCTTGTTGCGGACCGCTTGATCGGTCAGGGCTGCATCATCACCTTGATGCAGTCGGCCGTCCGGGCCGCCACCGCTGCGTAGGCCTCCGCCGCCTCTGCCAGCGGGAAACGGTGGGTGAAGATGCCGTCGGTCCTTATCCGGCCGTTGACCACCAGAGGGACGAGCTCCTTCCAGGTCTGGTGGACAGGGGCGGTGGTCATCCGGAGGGTGACGCTCCGGAACAAGCCGGCCAGGATGGGCAACGGGTACGGATCGAGATTGTGCACGCCGATGACCGATACCGTGCCTCCGGCTCGGACGCAGGTCAAAGCGTCGGTGAGCGTGGCGTCGAGGGCGACGGCATCGATGACGGCGTCGGCCCCCCGGCCGCCGGTGGCCTCTCGCACCGCCTCGACCGTCGACCCCTCGATGGGGATGGCCCCGGAGTCGGCAGCCAAGGCCCGGCGCCCGGCCACGGGATCGGCAGCCAGGACCCGTCCCGCACCCAGGGCAAAGGCGGCCCGCACCGCACAGAGCCCCACGGCGCCGAGGCCCAGCACCACGACCGTGCCCCCGGCGGGGATGTCGGCGCGCTTGGCCCCGATCCACCCGGTGTTGAGGTTGTCGGTGAGCAGCAGCGCCGCTTCGTCGCCCAACCCTTCGGGGATGGCCAGCAGCTGAAAGTCGGCCGACGGCACCGCCACCGCCGATGCCTGTCCGCCGGGCAACGCGCCCGATCCGAACACCTTGGGCCCTTCGACGCAGGTGACCGGGTCACCGGTGGCACAACCTTCGCAATGCCCGCACCCGGCCACCGAGGCCGTGAGCACCCGGTCCCCGGTACGGAACCGGCGCACCTGGGACCCCACCTCGACCACGGTGCCCAGGAACTCGTGGCCTATCGAAAAGCCACGGCCCACGGGGATGTCACCGTCGTAGAAGTGCAGATCCGAGCCGCAGATGGCGGCGGCGTCGACGGCCACCACCACGCCATCGGCGTCGGGGGGAACGGGATCGGGGGCATCGACCACCCGGACTTGGCGTGGACCCTCGATCATGACCTGGCGCACGAATCCCCCTTCAACCCTCGGTAGACATAATCCCAATCTTGTGTACTGTGACACATCGAGCCGGCGCACCGCGTCCGCGCCGAGAAAGGGCCCACGACATGCGCAACCCGCACGCAGGCGAGCCGTTCGACACAGCTGACGAGGACATCGCCGCCGCGCTGGCGGACGTCAGCATCCCGACCCTGATGCTCTCCCTGGTCCACATGTCCGGGGATCCCGAGCTCATCCGCGGTCGGCTCAAGCCGGCCGGGCTCTTTCTCAATGAAGTGCAGGGCTACATGTCCGAGGAGGACAAGGCTGAAGTCCGGAGCCTGGCCCTCGACGTGATCCGTGACTACCGCGACCGGGGCTGCCCCGAACCCGAACCCATCTCCGCTGACCTGCTGCACGAGATGATGATGTGGCTGGTGTGTGAGGACGTGCCGGCCGAGTACGTGCCCATGCTCATGGAGGAAATGGAGCTCGACGGAACCGACGCCCGGCGGGTGAGCGCCCCCGCCGACGCCGCCGCTCGCGATGCCTTCCCCGTCGTCATTATCGGGTGTGGTCAGTCGGGGCTGTTGGCCGGGATCCGGCTCAAAGAGGCCGGCATCCCCTTCACCATCGTCGAGAAGAACGCGGGGGTCGGCGGCACGTGGTGGGAGAATTCCTACCCCGGGGCCCGGGTCGATGTGGGCAACCACTTCTACTGCTACAGCTTCGAGCCCAGCCATGCATGGACGGAGTTCTTCGCCCAGCAGCCAGAGCTCCAGTCGTACTTCGAGTCAGTGATGACCAAGCACGGCATCGAGCCCCACGTGCGCTGGCAGACCGAGGTGGTCAGCGCAAGCTGGGACGATGACGCGGGCACGTGGTCGGTCCGGGTCCGGGACAAGAGTGGCGAAGAGACGACCCTGGTGGCCCGAGCGGTCATCTCGGCGGTGGGTCAACTCAACCGGCCCCACATCCCGGAGATCCCCGGACAGGAGAGCTTCGCCGGGCCCGCGTTTCACTCGGCCCGCTGGGATCACTCGGTCGCCATCGCCGGGAAGCGGGTGGTCATGATCGGTGCGGGCGCCAGCGGCTTTCAGATCGCCCCGACCATCGCGCCCGAGGTCGGGCACCTCACTGTCTTCCAGCGGACGGCTCAGTGGATGTTCCCCAATCCCAACTATCACGAGACAGTGGGACCCGGTGTGCGCTGGGCCCTTCGTTACCTTCCGTTCTACGGACGCTGGTACCGGTTCCTGCTGTTCTGGCCGGGATGCGACAAGGGGCTGGCCGCAGCCCGTGTCGACCCCGACTACCCCGAGCCACAGCGGGCGGTCAGCGCGTCCAACGAGATCACCCGACAGATGTTCACCGAATGGATCACCAGCCAGGTGGGCGACGACCCCGACCTCATCGCCAAGGTCGTCCCCGACTACCCGGCTACGGGAAAGCGCACGCTGCAGGACAACGGCAGCTGGCTGAGGACGTTGACCCGCGACAATGTCGAGCTCATTCGCACCGGCATCGACCACATCGAGGCCGATGCCGTCGTCACCATCGATGGTGCGAGACATCTCGCCGATGTCATCGTCTACGCCACCGGCTTCCATGCCAACCGGGTGCTGTTTCCCATGGAGATCACCGGACGCGATGGGGTCGACCTCCGCTCCCTCTGGGGCGAACGTCCGGCGGCCTATCTAGGCATCACCGTGCCCGGGTTCCCCAATCTGTTCTGCATGTACGGGCCGGGGACGAACCTGGCCCACGGCGGCAGCCTCATATTCCACTCCGAATGCCAGATGCGGTATATAACCCAGTGCCTGGAGGAGCTCATCGACGGTGCCCATCGCTCCATGGAGCCCCGCCAGGAGAACTACACCGACTGGCACGAGCGATCGCAGCGGGAGATCAAGACCTTGGTGTGGTCGCAGCCGTCGGTGAAACACTCCTTCTTCAAGAACGCCTACGGCGAGATCCACGTCTTGAGCCCCTGGCGCCTGGTCGACTATTGGAGCTGGACGAAGGAACCCGATCTCGACGACTTCGTCGTGCGGTGAGCGCGCCGACCGTTGCCCCTCCCAGCGGGACACGGGACCGGTTGCTCGACGCCACCGAGCGGTGCCTGCGGTCGTCGGGCATCCGACGGACGACGGTGATCGCCGTGGCCCAGGAAGCTGGCGTATCCCGAGCCTGGCTCTACCGGCTCTTCCCCAACAAGGCGTCGCTGGTCGTCGCCGCGCTGGCCCGTACCGACGAGACCTTCTGGTCCAATGCCCACGCCCGGGTGGCTGCAGCTCAGGGCATCGCCGCTCAGGTGACCGAGGCCGTGCAGTTGTCCCGGGAGCACCAGCCCCGGGCCCTCCTTCTCCAGCTGAAGGCCGAGGAGCCCGAGGCCTTCGCCGAGATCGTCGGGATAGGGCTGCGGGAGATGATGCCGGGCCTGGCCGTGTTCTGGCACCCCTACCTGGAAGCGGCCCGTGCCCGGGGCGAGGTGCGAGCCGACCTGAACATCGCCAGGGCCGGTGAGTGGGTCATGCGGATGGTGCTCTCCCTCCTCACTGTGCCCGGAGAGGCAGTGGATGTGGACGATTCGACCAGCGTCCGTTTCTTTGTGGACGAGTTCCTGGTCACCGGGTTTCGCTAGCCAGAGAGGCGGGGCCCGGGGGTGTGGTGCCGGCGATGCCGCCCTGACTGGCGGATCGTTCGAACCTGAGGATTTCTCAGGGAACCGACGTGGGCCGGCAACCATCTCGGGGCAAGCTTCTGGCATGGCTGAGAGCACGCGCCCCTCGGTACTGACTGCTCACGGAGCCCTCAGGGTTCCAGAGATCACGGCCTACTTCTGGATCGTCAAAGCCCTGTCGACGGCCATGGGCGAGTCGACCTCGGACTATCTGGTCCACGCGTTGAACCCCGTTCCCGCTGTGGCCCTTGGCTTCATCGGCTTCGCGGTCGCTCTGGTCTTGCAGTTCTCGATGCGCCGCTACCTGGCCTGGACCTACTGGTTCGCCGTCGTCATGGTGGGTGTCTTCGGCACGATGGCCGCCGACGTGCTCCATGTCGGATTGCACGTCCCCTACATCGCCTCGGCCCCCTTATTCGCCGTCGTGCTCATCGCTGTGTTCTGGGCCTGGCAGAAGACGGAGAAGACGCTCTCCATCCACAGCATCGATACCCCGCGCCGAGAGGCGTTCTATTGGGCGGCCGTCGTCGCCACCTTTGCCCTTGGTACCGCGGTGGGAGATCTGACGGCGACGACGTTCCATCTGGGCTACGGCTACTCGATCGTGCTCTTCGCCGGCCTGATCGCCATCCCCGCCGTCGGCTTCTGGCGCTTCAACTGGAACGCCATCTTCGCCTTCTGGTTTGCCTACGTCGTGACCCGCCCGCTGGGTGCGTCCTTCGCCGACTTTCTGGGCAAGCCCGTCAACGTGGGCGGCCTGGGCTGGGGGAGTGGCTGGGTCGCCCTGGTGCTGACCGGTGTCATCGTCTGCTTCGTCGCCTTCCTGGCCGTCACCCGCAGAGACGTGCAACAGCACGTGCCGCGGCGTGGGGCGGGCTCGTCTGCGGCGGGGTAGCGCCGCTCCCTCCCGGAGCGATGGAGACCGACGGATAGCATCTGCGCCATGGCACTCATCGAACCCGGCCACCTCCATCGCTTGGCCTTGGCCGTCGACGATGCTGCCGCTGCTCACCAGTGGTTCCAACAGGTCCTGGGCGCGGGCGCGCTGAACAGTGACAGACATCCTGACGACATCCGTGCGGGCGGCGAGGCGGATCTCGAAGGTACCGATGTGCGGCTGTTCCGTGTCGGTGGCTACTCGGTCATCCTCCTGGCCAAGGGCGTTCCCGGGGGTCCCGTGGCCACGTTCATGGATCGCTACGGACCCGGAGTGCACTCGCTGGCCTGGGAGATCGCCGACATGTGGGCCGCTCAGAACCTGCTGATGGAGCGCGGCATCCGTCTCGGCGCGGTGAACATCCCCGGGCGACACTTCTTCATGCACCCCAAGGACACCCACGGAGTGTTGATGGAGTGGACGGACGACTCGTTCGGCGGCAATCAGCGCCGAGAGGACGAAGGAGGAGGCTGCGTCGACGTAGACGGGCTGGCGTGGGTGACGGCAGTGGTGGCTGATGCTGAGTCGACCGCCGCGTTCCTCACCGATCTGGCCGACGCCCGCCCGGTGGAAGGAAACGCCCAGGGCCCGACGGACCGGGAACACACGATCGACCTGGCTATTGGCGACATGACGCTGCGACTGGTCACCCCACTGTCGGCCGACAGTCCCTATGCCGGTGAAGGAACGTCTGCTCGTTTGTGCTCCTTCGCCCTCCGAGTGGCCGACTTGGACAGTGCATTGGGCAGCTTGGAGTCCGTCGGTATTCCCACCCTCAGAAGGGAGGGTGGGCTTGCCGCCACCGACCCCTCGGCCACGTTCGGCCTACCCATCGAGTGGACGAGCTGAAGCCCGCTGCACCGTGCATTGCTGATACTTTCTTCAGCACGCGGCGGGGGTGTGGCCGCGCCAAACCGGAGAGGGGAAGCGATGACGCCAGCGAGCCCCTCCCGCGCCGTCCGCCGCTTCAGCATGGTGTTCGTCGTTGCCGTGGTGGCGTTGATGGGTGGGCTGACGTTGACCGCCGGGACCCACGCCGACGCATCGGCGACGCCCATCGGTGCGACGGGAAGGCCAGGCCACGTCGGTGCCACTCCTTCGACGACGGCCGCTAAGTCGCCATCGGCCACCGACGTGGCCGACACGCCCGATACGGCCGGTCCGCTGCGGGGCGTCGCCGACTACCTCCTGACCCGAAAGGGAGTCGTGCAGGTGTCGCTGTTCGACAAGGTCACCGGCCAGACCTACTTGTTCACCGAAGGGCCGGCACCGCAGTACACAGCCAGCATCGTGAAGGCCGACATCCTGGCCATGTGGCTCAAGCAGTACCAGTCATCGACCGGGCCCATTGCCGCTGCCATTCCCTACTCGATCCAGTACCTGATGCAGAACATGATCACCATGAGCGACAACGTGGCGGCGACGTCGCTGTTCTACTTCGGCGGGGGATGCACCAAGCTCACCGAGTTCAACACCTTGATCCCGACCACTGAGACCAAGGTCGGCTGCGAGACGCCGACCTACTACGGATGGGGCAACACCACGACCACGGCCGCCGATCAGGTGGCGGTGGTCAAGACGCTGGCCTACGACAACGACGTCTTGACCCCGACGGCCAGGGACTACGGGCTCCACCTGATGGAGAGCATCACGCCCACGCAACGATTTGGGGTCTCCTGCGGTCCCTGGGGGACGGACTGCAACGGACCGAACTACGCCGATCCGGTGCCGGGTGTCACGGTGGCCCTCAAGAACGGTTGGAAGTACGTTCCCAGCTGTGTCCAGCAGGATGCGACCTGTTCGTGGCAGGTCAACAGCATGGGATGGGTGCAGGGCAAAGGCCGTGACTACGTGCTGGCCGTGCTCACCACCGACGACCCCTCCACCAAGGACACTTCCGGATTCGACTACGGGATCGCCACCATCCAGGGACTGTCCCAGCGCATCTGGGACAACCTCGCTCCTGCCTAGTCACACTGAGTCGGCTGCCCGCCGGTCCTCCCCACCGCGGCCAGGTGACACCATGGTGGCCATGGAGGACTGGGACGACCGGGACGACGATCGTGCCCCCATATGTCCGTATTGCGGTGTCACCACGCTGCCCGCAGATCCGTCGAACGTGATCGATACCCGGTTCGTGTGCGAGAACCCGGACTGCGAGGCCTTCGGAGAGAAGCTGTGACCCGAACGTCGACCTAGGAGATGGGGACCACGCGCCTTGCGGCGAGTTGAGCCGATGTCGGCCATCGAGCCTTCGATGCCCAGCCCATCCGCTCGAAGATCCGCAGTAGGCGGGCCGACGAATCGATCTGGCCGACGTCGCACCCGTGGCGGGCCAGGGCCGGGAAGGCATGATGCGTGTTGTGCCACGAGTCACCGAAGCTCACCACGGACAGCAACGCGATGTTCCCGCTGTGATCGTTGGTCTGGTACGGGTGCTTGCCGAACATGTGGCCGAGCGAGTTGACGCCCCAGGTCACATGGTGCAGCAAGGCGATGCGCACGCCCCCCGCCCACAGCAGGGCCAGGAGGGCCCCGGTGATGCTCTGGGTCACGGCCCATCCCAACCCGAACGGTATGGCCAGGGACAGCGCCATCCAGAGCGGCGTCAGCCTCGACACGATGACCATGTCCCGATCGGCCAGGAGGTCCCGACTCCATTTCTCCGGATTGGACTGCGTGCCCGAGAAGAGCCACCCCATATGGGCATGACCAAATCCCCGAAGTTGAGACAAGAAGCCGGGCCCGAAGTTGGAGGGCGAGTGGGGGTCTCCCGGGTGGTCGGCATAGACGTGGTGCCGGCGATGATGTGACACCCAGCTGATCACCGAGCCTTCAATGGCCATCGAGCCACAGACGGCGAGGGTGATCCGAAGCCACCGGTGAGCCTTGAAGCTCTTATGGGTGAACAAGCGATGGAAGCCGAGGGCGATGCCATGTCCGGTGATGGCATAGAGGGCAACGGCTAAACCGAGATCGAACCAGCCGATGCCGTGATGCCAGAAGTGTTGTGCAGCCCAGGCCACGGCGGCAACCGGGGCGACCACGATCAACGCGGTGAACAAGCGATCGGACCAGCCCGGGGAGACCGTCGGCTCGGGCGAGGGAGGAAGTGTCGAAGGCACTTCCGCGGTGAGCACGGAGGTCGACGTCATGGGTAGGAACGCGCTACGACAGGCGCGTCAAGAGAGAGATGAAAGAAGCCGGGCATTTTCGAGCTCCAGTCGAGTGGAATAAGCCAACTCGGGACAAACTCGAACGGGCCGCGCCAACAGTGCGCTAGCGGTAACGCCAGGGTACCACGATGGCGCCCGTTCCTATAGGCGCCCAGCCGGATTTAACGGCCTTGTCCCATGGCCTGCACCATTCAGTCGGGAACGATGCGGATGTGCGACGACTGGCTCGAGGGAGTGCGGTGGACCACCATCTCGTCGGCCAGGCGACTAGGAGCAGAGGCGATGCGCGGCATGCCCAGTGGAGTGGTCGATCGACTCGATGCCAGGTAGGTGCGGACTCGAGCGGCCAGATCGGCGATGCGGGCCGAGTCGCCGGGGTCGTCACAGGCACCGGCAGCCGCCTCGAGCACACCGGCAGACTCCAGAAGAAGCTCCATCCCGGTACTGCGCTCGGCCGCGGTCACGGGGTACCGAAGAACTTCGTGCGGCAGGCCGGACACACCCACCATTTGGCCTGGAGGGTTGGATCGGTCGACGGAGCGATGGAGAAGAACTCCCGGCACCGCCCACACTGCCGTGGAGCCGGCCCCTCGGCAGGATCGGTTCCTATCGGGCTCATCGGGGACTGGGCAGTTGTCTCGTGTCCCATGATGGGATCTTCGATCCTGTACCCCGGAAGCGGGGACGCTCGGGCTCTCGGTGAGCCACCCCGACCGTACACCGCAATGGTCGATCGATCGGACGGCCGGCAGTCATGGGCTCCCGGTCGCCGGCCCGCTCCAGTCCGTTGGTGCGCCTCGTCGCCGGGTCAGCCGGGGCGTGCAGCCAGTCGCCGAAGGGGAGGCAGGGTGGGCGGCGGCTGCCGGCGGGGCGGCAATTCGGCCAAGAGCTCCGTCGTCGCCTCCTGCACGAGGCGGACCGCTCGCTCAACGGCCGCTTCGGTGCGGGGCGACGGCGACTGGACTCCGCTGACCTTGCGGACGTACTGGCGGGCAGCCGCCTCGATCTCTTGTGGCGTGGCCTCGGGCTGCAGCCCACGAAGGGTTGTGATGTTGCGACACATGATGATGAGGCTAGGAGGACCGGACCTGTCCCCGCCACCGATGGTCAGTGGCTGCTGGCGTACGCCTCCATGATCCGGTCCCGGCGTTCCGGCTCGAGGTGCTTGACCGCTTCTCGCACGGTGACTCCCGACGCCCGTGCCACTCTGGGTTCGATCCAATCGGCGACGAGCTCAGGCCGCCGCCGGCTGGTGTCGCGCAAGATCCAGCCGATGGCCTTGCGAATGAAGAACTCCCGCTCGTCGAGCATGGCGTCTGCGTAGCGCGAGAACCGGCCGAAGTCGCCGCCTCCTTGGCGGAGGGGAACCAGCAGCGACAGCAAGGCTGTTCGTCGGATCCAGAAGTCTTCGTCCAACGCCCACTGGTCGAGCACCGGGCTCCACGCTTTGGGTGACGAGACGACCAGGGTCCCGACCACGTCGGCGGCCAGAGAGTCGACGTAGGCCCAGGTTCGCGCTGTGCGGAGCAGGTGCTCGAGCATGGCCCGATCGTCAATGCCCAATGCGCCCGGCGGGGCCAACTTGAGCAGTTCCACGGCGGCCATGCGGTGTTCGTGGATGTCCGATCCCCACAGGCGGTCGGCGGCGGCGATGAGACCGTCGTGATCCAGGCCGCCGTTCTGCCTCCAGGATTCCCGTACCAACTGGCGCGTGGCGGGCACGCCGACACCCAGGAACACGAGCTCGCTCTTCAGGTAGACGCGCTCCTTGTCCGCTCGGTCTGGATCCGCCACTTTGGCCAGCCCCGAATGGATGAAGTCCCCCACTGCGACCGGATCACCCATCGGAGCCAGCCTCGCGCATCCACGTCGGTAGGGTGGTGCGATGGCCCGGTTGCTCGTGGTGCACCACACGCCTTCACCGGCCATGCACACCATGTTCACCGAAGCGGTGGCCGGAGCACACGATCCGGCCATCGTCGGCGTAGAAGTGGTGGTGCGGCCGGCGTTGACCGCCTCCGCCACCGACGTACTCGAAGCCGACGGCTACCTTCTGGGCACGCCGGCCAACCTCGGGTACATCTCCGGCGCCCTCAAGCACTTCTTCGATCAGATCTACTATCCGTGCCTGGAAGCGACGACGGGTCGACCGTTTGGGGCCTACCTGCACGGGGACAATGACACCACGGGAGCGATGCGGGCCATCGACGCCATCACCACCGGACTGTCCTGGCGGCGGGCGCAGCAGTATGTGACGGTGGCCGGTCCCGTCGACCGTTCCGCCCTGACCGAGTGTCGAGAGCTGGGCGCGGCCCTGGCTGCCGGGTTGTCGCTGAGTCTCTAGTCTCTGGACATGCCCGGGGAACTGACCGCCGAAGAACTGCTCACCACGACGAGGGTGGTCCGGAAGCGCTTGGACTTCGAGAGATCGGTGGAGCGATCGGTCATCGAGGAATGCCTCTCCATCGCCGTGCAGGCACCGACTGCTTCCAATCGACAGGAATGGCACTGGGTGTTCGTGACCGAGCCCGATACCAAGCAGGCCCTGGCCGACCTGTACCGCTCCGACGAGGGTGAGTACCGGCGCCTCCCCTTTCCTGAGCTACGTGACCAGGACGTGCGAGCTCAGCGGGCCGACGCCGTCGGTTCCTCGGCCACCTATCTCCAAGAGCACATGCAGGATGCGCCCGTCCTGTTGGTGCCGTGCCACCTGGGTCGAGTGGACGACGCGCCGGTGGCCACGCAGGCTGCCCTCTGGGGTTCGTTGCTTCCCGCCGTGTGGAACCTCTTTCTGGCCCTGCGGACCCGGGGCCTGGGGGCGGCGTGGACCAGTGTCCTCCTCCGGCACGAGCGTGAGGCGGCCGAATTGCTGGGGATCCCCTACGAGTCCTACACGCAGGGAGGCCTCTTCCCCATTGCCTACACCAAGGGAACGGAGTTCCATCCCGCGGCCCGCCGCCCGCTGGCCGAGATCATCCACTGGAATCACTGGTAGAGCCCCGGTCCTCCGGGCCGCCCGACACGGCCTCGGCGAGGGCCCCACGACATCGGATCGCGGCCCGTGGACCCGTTCTCGGACTGGTCCTCACCGTGCCATCCTTCTGACCTAAGTTCAACGGACTGGACACGGCAGCGAATCGGTCAGAGCAGGGTGAAGGCATGAGCGATAGGTCAGCAGTTGACGAGCCGGCCTCGGGCGAGGGCGTCAGGAAGACCCGTGTGCTCTCGGGGCCTGCCCTTCGCCTGCTCAAGGCGGCCGACACCCTCTTCTACTCCCAGGGCGCCCCGGCCACGACCGTTCGGGAGATCACCAACGCCTGTGGCCTCACCCCGGGAGCGATGTACAACCACTTCACCTCGAAGGACGAACTCCTCTATGTCCTGGTGCAGTACCGCCACGCCCGGCTGGAGGAGGACGTGGCCGCCGCTCTGGCGCCGTTGGATGGCGACCCCGTCGCCGGGCTGACCGCCATCGTCGAGGTCTACGTTCGGATGCACCACGGCGGGAAGCAGAGTGCCCAGGTGGCCAACCGCGAGTACCGGCACCTGTCCGGGCCACAGCTCGATGAGGTGCTGGCCATCCGCCGGCGCCTCCGTGACCGGATGGTGGACGTTCTCAAAGAGGGGGCGCGTATCGGAGCCTTCGACATCTGGGGCCACGGCCAGTCCAGATCGTTCACGGTCACCGCCGCCACCATCCTCGATATGTGCATCCACAGCAGCCAATGGCTGCACGACGGGGGTCCCATGGGTATCGACGAGTTGGAGCGGTATTTCGTGGCCATGGCCATGCGCATGGTGGGCTGCGGCGACCGGCTGTAGGCCCACGCCGTTCCATCGCCGCCGCGGCCACCACGACAACAGCTATCGGGAAGACGGACGCGGCCCCCAGGCTGACCGGGGCTTATGCTGACCAGGTCGGAGGATCGGTCGGTGTGGCCGGTACCGGCATCGGGGATGGGGGGCAGTAGTGAACAGAGTGGTCCGGTCGACCAACGCACATCGGGACGGGCACCATGGTGCGAGGTCCCTGCATCCCTGCCGGTCCATCGCCGCCCTGGCCGCCCTGGTGTCGATCCTGGCCCTTTCACTGGTGCCCTCGGTCGCCGCCGCGGCGACGACGGCCGCGCCGGTTGCCCCTGGTGCTCCTGCTCAGCCCGACAATTCGCTTCCGCCCGTTCCGGCCTCTACGCCGCCTTCCACCCACGACGTTGTCGCCACCCTGATGGTGACACCGCAGTCCGGTCTGATCGACAACCAGAGCGTCTCGGTCGTCGTGGCCGGTGCCTCCTCGGGGTCCACCTACGCCGTCGTCCAGTGTGATCCCACCGCTTTCACCCTGCTGGGCAACGGCCAGTCGGCCGAGGATGCCTGTGACCCCCAGCACAACGCGGTCGTGACCATCGACGCCGCCGGCGTGGCCGCGGTGGTGATCCAGACCCCGGCCGTGATGACCACGTCATTGGGGGCGGCCGATTGCCGGGTGGTCCAGTGCTTCGTGGCGCTGGAATCGCTCTTTTCCACCGGCGGCCCCTCCCTCCTGCTCCAGGACATCAGCTTCGCCGCCACTGCGTGCTCGGCCCCGGACTCGTGCCAGACGGCGGCGGACGCCTGGGATCCCAGCCTCGACGCCCAGCCCACTCCGTCCTCGACCGACGGGGCGACGGCGGGCGGCCCGATCCCGTCCACCGTGGCAACCCACGCAACGCTGGACGCCGGCTCGGCCACACCGGGCTCGCCGGTGGTGGTGTCCACCACCGCAGGCCAGGCGGGGAACGTGACCGGCCCGAATTCGGTCGTCGGCCCCTACGCCGGCCCGTTCGCCCCGTTGGCCACGCCCAACCCATCGCTCAGCGGTGAGGGACTGCTCCGAGTGGCCCTGTCTGCGCCGGCTACATCCTGGGGTCCGGGCAACCCCAGCTCGGTGGTGGTCGACGTCACCGTGACCGACACCACCACCGGACAGGTAGCGGGAACCCAACAGTTCGTGCTCTATGACGGGGCGGACCCCTTTGTCTACGCCGGGTTCACCGGACCGGCCATCACCGGCCACAGTTACGACGTGGAAGTTGCCGCCGAACCGGCTTCTTCCGACGGTGGCCTCTCGTGGCCGGCACCGTCCACGCCCATCACCGTGAACGTCGTGGATGCGCAGCTGGCTGTGGTCGACCCCTCGAACCCGCAGTACCTCGCCTATGCCTATGCCCCGGTCATGTACGGGCGGTCGACCTCGGCCCTGCACGACGTCCCCCTCCTCACCGACGCCACGGCCACGCCGATGGCCGGGGGATCGACCCAGCTCTCGTACACGATCATCTGGAGCCACGAGAACACCGGGACGGGATTCCTGCCCTTCCTGTTGTGGGGGGAGTGGGGCCGCATGACCGACATCGAGAACGCCATCTCGTTCACCGTGGCTCCGGATGGAAGCGTCAGCAACGCCAGCTATCTGTGGGGCGGCGAACCGCCCACGGGATTCCCCGACAGCCAGAGCGCGCTGCAAGAGGTCGACGTCCCCTTCCAGGGCACGTGGGACGGCCACCACCCTGTGCTTCGGGACGCCACGGGCAACAACGATTTCTCCGATCAGGGGACAACGCCCTTCCGGTTCCAGATGGCCCCGGTCCCCGGGCCGGCGCCGGGGGCGATGCGGGAAGCGGTGATGGACGCCAACCCCTTCACCTACGAGGTGATGGGCGACGAAGTGGCCCGTTGGTACGAGGACGGATCGACCGATCCGGCGTCGTCGCAGGCCGGGGACGCCCGCCAGTACGCCATCATCGACATCGCCGACAGCGGCACCAACGTGTCGTCCCTGGCCGTGGCCCTCCAGCTGTCCGGGGGGTCGACGTGGTACACGAGTGATTTCGGGTCGGGATTCCCGCTGACCACGACCGGCCACAGCCGAACGGTCGTGAAGCTGCCACCGGGCTGGCAGGGCCAGTCCATCACCGGGGCCAAGGTAGAGGTATATCCGCCCTCGGCGGCTGCGTCGGTGCAGGTGCAGTCGTTCACCGTCGAATCCCTGGCTCAGGATTGGCAGCTTTCGACTGCATCCACCCCCTCCCCCCAGGTGGTGAGCGGACAGGTGAACGTGCCCACCGCCATCGCGGCTTCCAGTACCTCCGGTGACGGCCAGACCGTCCGGCCCGGTGCTCTCACCGCACCATTTGTGGCCAGCATCACCAGCTCCCTCGGGGCACCCCTGGCCGGGGCACTGGTCACCTTCACCGCGTCAGGCTCACCCGGTGCCAGCTTCATCGCCTGTGGCTGCTCGACGGAGACGGTGGTGTCGGACAGCAGCGGTAGCGCCTCATCCGGTCCCGCCACTGCAGGGCTGACCGACGGCACGGCGCATATCGGGCTCTCGACCATCGATGCCGGTACTGCCCCCGTCTCGTATGTCCTCAACGTGAGCGGGCCGCCGATCCCGGCCGCGCTCGGCTACCGCTTGGCCGCGGCTGATGGCGGCGTGTTCGCCTTCGGGCCGGCCCCCTTCGAGGGCTCGGCCGGGGGCCAGCATCTGAACGCCCCAGTAGTGGGCATGGCCGCCACACCGGATGGCGGGGGCTACTGGCTGGTGGCGGCGGACGGCGGCGTGTTCACCTTCGGCGACGCCGGCTACTTCGGGTCCGAAGGTGGCGTACCCCTCAATGCCCCGGTGGTGGGCATGGTCGCCACCTCCGACGGTGCCGGTTACCGCCTGGTGGCTGCCGACGGCGGGGTCTTCTCCTTCGGTGACGCCGGCTACTTCGGGTCCAAGGGAGGCCAGCGCCTGAACGCCCCGATGGTGGCGGTCAGCGGCTGAGCCGGAGGTTCCTGTGATCCGAGGCCGTCGGGCGCGGGCGGCCGGCGCGGCGCCATGTACTGTGCCCAGTCGTGCCCACGAACGCTCGCCGGTCGACTCGGCCCCTGGTCCCCAGCCGGTTCCTCGAGGGTCTGAACCCCCGGCAACGTGAGGCGGTGGAGCACGGGTCCGGACCGCTCCTGGTCGTGGCCGGCGCCGGTTCGGGGAAGACCAAGGTGCTCACCAGCCGCATCGGCTATCTGATCGCCACCGGTCAGGTCAGCCATGATCGGGTCCTGGCCATCACCTTCACCAACAAGGCAGCCCGGGAGATGAAGGAGCGTCTGGGTGTTTCGCTCGGTTCCCTGGTGTCAGAGATGTGGGTGTCGACGTTTCATGCCGCCTGCGTCCGAATGCTGCGGCCCTACGCCGACCGGGTCGGGCTGAAGAAGAATTTCACCATTCTCCAAGAGGACGATTGCAAGAGGCTCCTCCGGGACGTCACCGACGACGTGGGATTCGATGCCAAAGAGGTGCCGGTGGGAGGAACCAAAGCAGCCATCAGCACGGCCAAGAACGGGCTCATCGACGAGCGAGCCCTCTCTCTGGCGGCCACCGACAAAAAGGCCACTGCCCGGGCCCGTATCTTCCGCGAGTACCAAGTCCGGATGCAGCGGGCCAACTCGGTCGACTTCGACGACCTCTTGGTCCATGTGGTGACGTTGCTCACCGACCACGCCGACGTGCGGGCGCACTACCAGGGGTTGTTCGACTACGTCCTGGTCGACGAGTACCAGGACACCAACCGGGCCCAGAGTGCCATCGTGGAGCTGTTGGTCGGCGGGCACGGCAACCTCTGTTGCGTCGGCGATGGTGATCAATCGATCTATGGGTTCCGGGCCGCCGACGTCGGGAACATCTTGAACTTCCACCGCACCTTCCCGGGCACGGTGACGGTGACCCTGGAACAGAACTACCGCTCGACCGAGACGATTCTCGATGCCGCCAACGCGGTCATCGCCCGAAACGAGAGCCGCCCTGACAAGACCTTGTGGAGCCAGGCCGGCGAAGGAGCCCGGATCGTGGTGCGCGAGGCGGACGACGACGCCGACGAGGCATCCTGGGTGGCCGACGAGGTGGCTTCTTTGGTGGCCAGGGGGTCCCGACCCGGAGACGTCGCCGTGCTCTGCCGGGCCAAGGCTCTGGCCCGACCGGTGGAAGGGGCCCTGGTGCGCCATGGCCTCCCGTGCAAGACGGTGGGGGGCACGCCCTTCTTCGAACGCAGGGAGATCAAGGACCTCATGGCCTATATGGGGATGGCCGTCAACCCCGACGATGAGCTCTCGTTCCGTCGTTGCGTGAACGTCCCTCGACGCGCCGTTGGTGACAGCAGCATCAAGCGACTACGCGCCTTCGCCCGGACCTATGCGCTCCCGTTGGGCGAAGCCCTCGAGCGTCGGGGAGAGATCGACGAGATGCCCGCATTGGCCGCCGAGGGTCTGGGGCAGTTCCTGTCCCTGCTCGATCGCATGCGGGTGGCCGACGACACCGATGGGCCGGCGGCCGCCCTTGACGCCATCCTGGCCGATGGGCGCTTCATGAGTGAGCTCCTGGGCAAGGCCATCGACGAGGAGGAGGAGGTGTACCGGACCGAGAGCGTCGAGCAGCTCAGGGCCATCGCCGCCGACCACCACAGCATTCCCGCTCTGCTGGAGATGGCGAGCCTGCTCACGTTGGCCGACGACATCGATGATGACGGATCACGGGTCCTGTTGATGACCATCCACGCGGCCAAGGGCCTCGAGTTCCCCAACGTGTTCGTGGTCGGAATGGAAGAGGGCATCTTCCCCGATCGGCGCTGCCTCGAGGAGGCCGAGATCGAAGAGGAACGTCGGCTGGCCTACGTGGCCATCACCCGGGCCAAGCACCGCCTCTACCTGTCGCACGCCCGGCGCCGACGCACGCTGCACCAGGTTCAAGAGAACGAGCGCAGCCGCTTCCTCGACGAGATCCCCGAGGAGCTGATCGACGGCCTGGATGAGCCCATGGCCGCACCGGTCGAGGGCGAGCCGGACCGGTTCGCCCTACTCAAGGCCAACTTGGGACTGTAGGTCCGTCTCTCGCTTCGCCGCAGTCTTCTTGGCCGCCGCCCTCTTGGCCGATCCGGTCTTCTTGACCGCCGTGGCCTTGGCTGTCGGATGGTCGGGCGTGACGGGCCGGGGTGAGACATCGGGCACGTCGATACCGGCGGCTCGCACGGCAGCGAGGGCGTCTGCGCTGCGATAGGTGGCGGGCTCGAGGCCGGCGGCATCGAGCAGGCTGTCGAGGGCCAGCGGGATGTCGGCGGCCAGGTTCCACACCTTCGGAATCGCCTCCGGACAGGCCATGATGCCCCAGTACAGAACGCCGCGGTAGCTCATGATGGTGATGTTCACGCCCAGGCCGTCCATGACCGGGCCCAGGGGAAATCCGGCCTGGAGCTCCGCTCCTCCGAAATAGAGGGGGAAGTCGGGACCGGGGACATTGGAGATCACCAGGTTGGCGATGGGCCGGTGCCGCTCGGCCAGCTTCATCCGGCTGTAGAGGCGGGCGCCGGCGGCGAACATGTTGGGGGTTGCGTGTTCAGTCCAGTTGAGCAGGGTCTCGGCCCCCAGCGCGTTGTGCTCCTCCTTGGCCCCCTTGGTTCCTTCGTGAATCGCCTCCAACTGGGCCAGGGGGTCGTCGAGCTGGGCCGGCAATTGCACGAACATCGACGACACCTTGTTCGACCCGGCCATGTCGGGATTGCTGGGTCGGACGGAAACGGGGACGACGGCCACCAATGGCTTGTCGGGCAGTTCGTCGCCGTCGATCAGAAATCGCCGCAGCGCACCCGTGCAGATGGCCAGGACCACGTCGTTGACCGTGGTGCCCCTGGCGTCTTTCAGCCGTTTCACATCGTCGAGCCCGACGGCGGACAGGGCCACGGACCGCCGCCTGGTCAGCGTCCCGTTGAACGAGGTCCGGGGGGCCGACAGGGGCAGCGCCGCCTTGCCCAGTCCCGGGCGGCTCTCTGACCCCTGGCGCACCTGGCGGACGTGCAGGAGGTGTTGCCCGGTGGTGACGACGTCCTTGGCCATCTCGAAGGGGCGCATGGTCCGGGCCATCACGGCCTGGGTGATCAACTCCAGGCTGGAGGGCACGTGGGTGTCGACGATGCCCGGGTCGGGAGCCGGCCGCTCGGGAGGATCAGGTTCCAGGTCGAAGAGCACCGACAGCAGTTCCGCCCCCGAGACACCGTCCACGGTGGAGTGGTGCATCTTGGCGATGAACCCGATGCGGCCCCCCGACAGACCTTCGATGATCCACATCTCCCAGAGGGGCCGGGCCCGATCCAGCGGTCGTCCGGTGATGTCGCCGGCGATGGAGGCCAGCTCGCGCAGGCCCCCGGGACCGGGGACGGCGGCCAACCGGACGTGATAGTCGATGTCGAAGTCAGGATCGTCGATCCATACCGGATGGCCCAACCGGAACGGGACTTCGACCAGCCGGCGCTGGAAGACCGGGGCGTGGGGGACGCGCTTGGCAATGAATCGTTTCAGCGCCTCGAATGAATAGCCCCCGGGAATGGTGGAGGGATCGATGATCGTGGTCATGGCCACGTGCATGTGGAGACTGGGTGTCTCCAGGTAGAGAAAGCTGGCGTCCAGTCCGGTCAGTCGTTCCACGGTGCCTCGTGCCTTAGTGCTTTGATGGAGTGGTGCCTTGGGTGTTCGTGGCCGTCAGCTTGGTCGGTGCTGTGTTCGTGGTCAACGCCTACGTCCCCTTCCGGAAGGAGCCGCTGACCGTGGTCAGCTTCGCTCTCGGGTGGATAGCCGGAGAACTTCCGATTCAGATGATCGTGGTGCAAGTGGCCCTCACTGCCGTATTTGCCTGGGCCGGGGCATTTCATGCCTGGCCCGGTTGGGTCGGTTTGGCCATCGCCGTGGCCTCGTGGTGCGGTCTGGCCCGCCTGGCCGTCATCAGCCATCAAGCGGGTCACCTGGTGACAACGGCTCTGGACGAGGCAACTGGCGGTTCGGTGCCCGCCGACGGCATCGACCTGACTCCGGCATGGAACTACTGGTGGCGGCTGGCCGTCGCCGTTCCCTTTCGATGGCGATCGATCAGGCGGGTCAAGAACATCGACTACTGGGGCGACGGCAATTACCGCCACAAGCTGGACGTCCTCCAGCGCCGCAGTGGCCATCCCGAGCGGGGCCCGGTCCTCTTGTATATCCACGGCGGTGCCTGGATGATCGGGGACAAGAAGCAACAGGGCATACCCATGATGCACGAGCTCATCGAGCGCGGCTGGGTATGCGTGGCCATCAACTACCGACTGAGCCCGCGGGCCACCTGGCCCGAACACATTGTCGACTGCAAGCGGGCCCTGGTCTGGATCCATGAGCACATCGCCGAGTACGGCGGCGACCCTGACTTCATCGCCGTGTCCGGTGGGTCGGCCGGCGGTCACCTGTCCTCCCTCCTGGCCCTGACCCCGAACCAGCCGGAGTGGCAGCCCGGATTCGAGGACGCCGACACCACGGTGCAGGCGTGCATTCCCTACTACGGGGTCTATGACCTCACCGGCGACCCCGCCACCTCGGGGGCCTACGGGCCCGGGCTGGTGGACCTGCTCGAGAAGCGGGTGTTCAAGACCGCCCTCGGCGACCATCCCGAGCTCTTCCGGCAGGCATCTCCCACCTATCGGGTGGGCCCGTCCGCCCCCCCGATGTTCGTGCTCCACGGGGTGAACGACACCCTGGTGCCCGTGACCATGGCCCGGGACTTCGTGGCCCGGTTGCGGGCTGTCTCCGCCTCGACCGTGGCGTACGTCGAGCTCCCCCGCACCCAGCACGCCTTCGACGTCCTGGCCTCGATCCGGTGCCGGCACACCACCATGGGGGCGGTCCGGTTCCTGGAGGCGCTCCGGGCCAGAACAGGTTCTCGAACCACCGCCGAAACCCCAAGAAAAACCACAAGTTCACCAGATCCCCAGCGTTATACAACCCGGTGATGCGGCGCGACCGCTCTCTCACGCAGCCGGGGGGTGGGTTGGACAACCCCACGTATCTATGACCTATGGTGACTAGAACACGTTCCGGTCTCGTGAGAATGGTGGCCCGGGCATCACGAGATTGCCGGAACATTCGAGTCCTAAGGGGAGACCGTGAAAGCGTCACGACATATGCGGGTGGCCGTTGCCGGGATGGCCATAGTGGTGGGAACGGTTGGGGCCTGTGGCGCCATCAGCACGGCGGCATCGGCGGCATCGAGCAAGATCCCCTCCAGCGCATTCAGTGACCACACCGGGATCACCTCGAAACAGGTCACTGTGGGTAATGTCTCGACGCTCTCGATCGGTGGTTTGTTCAAGGGCGCAGCGGTGGGCACCGAGGCCTATGCCGACTATGTGAACTCCACCGGGGGAATCAACGGGCGCAAGATCAAAGTCGACAGCAGCGACGACGGTTTCACCGGCGCCGGCAACAAGCAGAAGACCCAGGCCGACATCGTCAATGACTTCGCCATGGTTGGGAGCTTCTCGCTCCAGGACAACTTCGGCGGCCAGATCCTGGCCAAGAACCCCGGCGTGCCCAACGTGTCGGTCACCTTGGACCCGGCCACCAACAAGCTGGCCAATACCTACAGCCCGGTTCCCCTGGCCGGTGGCTGGGAGACGGGTTCCCTGACCTACTTCAAGCAGCTGGACCCGTCGGGCGCCAAGAAGGTCGGCACCCTGGTGGCCAACCAGCCGTCGGCCACCGACGCCTGGAACGGCCAGAAGGCCGTGATGGAGAAGCTGGGCTACAAGATCATCTACGACAACACCTTTGCCGTGACCACGACCGACTTCACGTCCGACATCATCCAGATGAAGAACAAGGGCGTGAAGATGCTGTTCATCGAGCAGTCCCCGTCGATGTACGCGGTGCCGGTCATCAAGGCCATGGACGCACAGAACTTCCATCCCATGGTGGTCCTGGGCGCCTCGACCTACAGCGACGACCTCATCGCCAAGGCCGGGCCCCCGTCAGCCACCAACGGCATGTACCTGGAACAGAACATGTCGCTCTACCTGGGGACGGACAAGGCGGCCATCCCCGCCGTGGCCCAATTCCTGAAGTGGGTGCAGGTGGCCTCGCCCGGTTTTCAGCCCGACCTCTTCACCGTGTACGGCTGGTTGTCGGCCGAACTGTTCGCCCAAGGACTGAAGAACGCCGGAAAGAACCCGAGCCGCGGCTCGTTGCTCACCGCCCTGAGCAAGATCACCTCGTTCTCCGGCAACAATCTGGCCGCACCGACCAATCCGGCCAAGAAGACGGTGGGGAATTGCTACTTGATCGGCCAGATCGAGAACGGCCAATGGGTCCGAAAGGCCGATCCACCGGTGACCAGCTCGACACATGGGTATCGGTGTGATGGCAAGTACCTTGTTGTGCCGGGCGCCGCGTCGTGATCGAGCGGCTGGCGCCAGCAGCACCGTGACAGAGCTCAGCTCGGAGGTAGCCCAGGCCCGATGACGGGTGCCACGACATACGGGGAAACGGAGGGGCAGGGATGAACCAATTCCTGGAATTCACCGTCCTCGGGATCGCCATCGGTGCCTGCTACGCCATCTCGGCCACCGGCCTGGTGGTGACGTACACCACGTCGGGAGTGTTCAACTTCGCCCACGGGGCCGTGGGCATGATCGCCGCCTTCTGCTACTGGGAGCTACTGGCCCACCACGTCCCGGTGGCCCTGTCGCTGGTGATCATCCTCCTGATCGGGGGCCCGGTTCTGGGTGCCTTCGTCGAGCGGGTGTTCATGCGCCGGATGTACGGCGCCTCAGCCGAGCGACCGATCATGGTCACCCTGGGACTGCTGTTGATCCTCATGGGGGCGGCCATCCTGATCTGGAGCCCCACCGTGACCCGCACGGTGAGCCCTCTGGTCAGTGGGACATTCCCGCTGTTCGGGGTGAACCTGCCCTGGCAGGACCTGATCATCCTCATCGTCGCCATCGTGGTGGCGGTGGCGCTGCGCTTCCTCTTCTACTCGACCCGGCTGGGCTTCGCCCTGCGCGCCGTGGTCGACGATCCCGACCTGCTCACCATGTCCGGCGCGTCGCCCAACGCCATGAGCCGCACCGGCTGGATGATGGGGTTCTTCCTGGCCGCCCTGGCCGGTGTGTTGATCGCCCCGACCCTGGGTACGGGCATCCAGGTCGACACCCTGACCCTGCTGGTGGTCAACGGGTACGCCGCCGCCGTGGTCGGGCGTCTGAAGAACATCCCCATGACCTTCGTCGGCGGCATCGTCTTGGGCCTGTTGGTCACCTACTTCCAGAATTACGTCCCCCAGCACCTGCCCCAGGGGATCGGAGCCGAGCTCACCGCCGTGCTTCCCATGGTCTTCCTGTTCATTGCCCTGGTGGCCATGCCCTCGGTCCGGCTCCGGGCCGTCGGTCGGCTGAGCACCATCAGGATCCCGCGGGTGGCCGGGGGCCGGGAGTCCCTGGCCGCAGGGGTCCTCTTCATCGTGGCCGCCATCATCTTCTCGCTGTTCTTCGGGCCGGTGTTCCTGTCGGAGGGACTGAGCACGGTGGGCCCCATCGCCGGCCAGACCATGGTCTACGGGATCATCGCTCTCTCGCTGGTGTTGCTCACTGGTTACGCCGGCCAGGTGTCGCTGTGCCAGTTCGCCTTCATGGGGATCGGAGCCTTCTGCATGGGGAAGGTGGCCGGCGGCGGGTCCCTCCTCGGTCTGGTGGTGGCAGTAGCGGTGTGTGCGGGGGCGGGGGCGCTGATCGCCTTGCCCACCATCCGCCTCCGTGGGCTGTACCTGGCCCTGGCCACCTTCGCCTTCGCCGAAGCCGTCCAACTCGGCCTGTTCGCCGATACGAGGGTCTACGGCAACGAGGGACTCAACGTGAACCGGATCGTCCTCCCCGGGCTGTCGTTCGAGAGCGATCACGCCGAGTTCATGCTGGTGACCGTGGTCTTCGTGCTGGCCGCGCTCCTGGTGCTGGCCATTCGGCGCAGCCTGTTCGGGCGACGCCTGGTGGCCATGAACGACTCACCGGCGGCCTGTGCCACCGTCGGCCTCAACATCTCGTTCACCAAGGTGGCCGTCTTTGCCATCTCCGCCGGCTTGGCCGGCCTGGGCGGCGCCTTGTGGGGCACGCTGCAGACCACGGTGGGCACCACCGACTTCGACATCTTCTCGGGCGTGATGTTCCTCTTGTTCTTGGTGGTGTGGAGCGTGCGCACCGTGAGCGGGGCCTTCCTGGCTGCGCTGACCTTCGCCGTGTTCACCAACGTGCAGGGTCTGAGCAAGGTCGAGGGGCTGTTCGCCGGGGGCGGCATCATCCTCATCGGCCGGGCGGCCAACGGCATCCTGGGACTCGAGTGGTTCGCCGACCGCATCCGGCTTCCCTGGGTGAAGCGGACCGGGACCACCCTCGGGGCCCACGATGACATCGCCGGTCCGGCCCAGGGTGACTTCGGCCTGCTCGAAGGAGAAGCTCGTGCCGCCGGTTGACCAGGACGCGTCCGGACCGATCGATGCCCCCCTGCCCGCGGCCGTGACCGAGCGGGTTGAGTCGGACGATGCCCGTGCGGCCGACGGAGCGCCCGTGCTGACCGTCTCCGAGGTGGCGGTGCGGTTCGGCGGGGTAGCGGCGCTGTCCGCCGTGAACCTGACGGCCATGGCCGGCGCGGTGACCGGACTCATCGGTCCCAACGGGGCCGGCAAGACGACGCTGTTCAACGTGATCAGCGGCCTGCAGCAGCCCGACGGGGGCAAGGTCCTCTTCGGCCGGACCAACCTGGCCGGCATCAGCCCGCACCGGCGCGCCCGGATGGGCATCGCCCGGACGTTCCAACGGCTCGAGCTGTTCGGGACCTTGACCGCGGGCGAGAACGTGCAGGTCGGCTTGGAGTCGGCGGTGAAGTGGTGGCAGTGGCGCCATGTGCGGGCGTCCTTCCCGTGGCGGCGGGGGCCCCTCTCGGCCGGCGGCGAGTCGGCCGCGGTGGAGGATCCGGGGGGTCCCGGTTCGCTCGCCGTGACCACGGCCGACCGCCTGTTGGCCGGGGTCGGTCTGGCGGGGACGTCGAGGAACCAGGCCAGCGCCATGCCCACCGGGTCGGCCCGGATGGTGGAGCTGGCCCGGGCCTTGGCCATCGGGCCCAAGCTGCTCCTGTTGGACGAGCCGGGCTCGGGTCTGGACGACTCCGAGTCCGAGGCCCTGGGGACCCTCCTCACCCGGCTGGCGGCCAGCGGGATGGCCGTTCTCCTGGTCGAGCACGACATGGAGTTGGTCATGCGCATCTGCGACACCATCCACGTTCTCGACTTCGGCGAGGTCATCGCCTCGGGGTCACCGGACGAGGTCCGGGCCGACCCCGCCGTGCAAGCGGCGTACCTGGGCGCCGGAGCTACCTCGGGCGCAGCCGGGGCCACCGCCCCCGACCGCGCCGACCAGCACGGGGCAGGCTCGTGACCGCACCAGCCTCAGGGGCCCAGTCCGTCCTCACCCCCGCACCTCCGGCGGTCACCATCCAGGGGATCCATGCCGGCTACGGGCGGATCGAAGTCCTCCACGGCGTGGACCTGACCGTGCCCCAGGGCAGCGTCTTCGCCCTGCTCGGTCCGAACGGCGCCGGCAAGTCGACCCTGCTCAAGGTGGTCTGCGGCCGGGTGCGACCGACGGCCGGCCAGGTGCTCCTGGGCGACAAGGCCATCGGCAAGTCGTCGACCGAATCGCTGGTCAAAGAGGGGTTGTGCTCGATTCCGGAGGGACGGGGCATCTTCCCCAACCTCACGGTGACGGAGAACCTTCGCATCTGGACCTACCGGGGTGGGATCTCCGCCGCCGACGTGGAGCAGAAGACGTTCGACACCTTCCCCCGTCTGAAAGAGCGCCGCAAGCAGTACGCCGGCACCCTGTCGGGCGGCGAGCAGCAGATGCTGGCCATCTCGCGGGCCCTGGTCACCGAGCCCAAGGTCTTGCTGCTCGACGAGCTGTCCATGGGCCTGGCCCCGATGATCGTGTCCGAGCTCTACGAGTTGGTGGGGCAGCTGGCCGGCGGCGGCATCACCGTCCTGCTGGTCGAGCAGTTCGTCACCACCGCGCTGACGGTGGCCACCCGGGCCGCCATCATGGTCCACGGTGGCATCGAGCAAGAGGGGACACCCGAGGAGATGGCCGACGCCGCGCTGAGCGTCTACCTGTCCTCGGGCACCTGACCGGGACAGAGCCGCATCGGCGCCGGGAATCAGCCCTCGTCGGCCAGCACGACGTCGACGGTTGCCTGGTCACCAGGGTGGGTGACCAGATCGACCACGCCGCCGGCGTCGCGGAGGTCGTCCTCGGCCAGGGCCAGGGCGGCCAGCCGCTCCGGCTCATCGGTGACGGTGAGGACGGCCACCGGGGCCCGCATCGATCGCTTGGCCCCCGTCTTGGCTCGCCGGATCTGGCCCAGGACCTCGGACACCACCTCCAGGACGGCGGGGTCCCCGCCCCCTCCCAGGTCGGTCAGCTCGCCGGGCTCGGGCCAGGGTGCGGTGTGCACCGATCCCGGTTGCCACCAGGACCAGACCTCCTCGGTGACGAAGGGCAGGAAGGGGGCGAGCAGCCGCAGCTGGGTGGACAGGGCCTGGGCCAGGGCGCTGCGAGCCGAGGCCGGTCCCGGCTGGGCCGGGTCACCGTAGGCCCGGGTCTTGACCAGCTCCAGATAGTCGTCGCAGAAGGACCAGAAGAACGTCTCGGTCCGCTCCAAGGCCCGGGCGTAGTCGAAGCCCTCGAAGGCCACGGTGGCCTCATCGACCACCGCCGACAGCCGGGACAGCATGGACCGGTCGAGGGGTGCGATCACCGCCTCTCGACCCGGGGCCGTCACCGCCCCGTCCTCGTCGACCAGACGTCCGAGGGCGAACCGTGACGCATTCAACACTTTGATGGCCAGACGGCGACCCACCTTCATCTGACCCTCGTCCACCGCGGTATCGGTGCCCGGCCGTCCGCTGGCCGCCCAGTAGCGCACGGCATCAGCGCCGTGCTGCTCGAGCAGGGGGAGGGGCGTGATCACGTTGCCCTTGGACTTGGACATCTTCTTCCGCTCGGGGTCGAGCACCCAGCCCGAGATGGCGGCGTTGGCCCACGGGAGGGTGCCGTGCTCCAGCTCGGAGCGCACCACGGTCGTGAACAGCCAGGTCCTGATGATGTCGTGCCCCTGGGGCCGGAGGTCCATGGGGAAGACCCGGTCGAACAGGTCCGGATCGGTGCCCCATCCGCCGGCGATCTGGGGGGTGAGGGACGAGGTGGCCCAGGTGTCCATCACGTCGGGGTCACCCACGAACCCACCCGGCTCCCCTCGTTGGGATTCGGTGTAGCCGTCGGGGACGTCGGTGGAGGGATCGACGGGGAGCCGATCCTCGTCGGCCAGCAGCGGCGCGTCGAAGTCGACGGTCCCCTCGGCGTCGACCGGGTACCAGACCGGGAAGGGGACGCCGAAGAAGCGTTGCCGGGAGATGTTCCAGTCCGAGCTCAGTCCCTCGACCCACGAGGCGAAGCGGTGGGCCATGTAAGGCGGGTGCCAGGCCAGCTCCTGTCCTCGGGCCAGGAGCCGATCCTTCAGGTCGAGGGTGCGCACGAACCATTGACGGGACGAGACGATCTCGAGGGGCCGATCGCCCCGTTCGTAGAACTTGACCGGATGGGTGATGGGCGTGGGCTCGCCGATGAGCGCACCCGACTGGGATAAGAGCTCGACGATGCGTTTCTGCGCCTGTTTCACCGTGCGCCCGGCCAGCTCGTCGTAGTTCGCCGCCGCCGCCGCCGGATCGTCCGACTCCCAGCCGGGCTCGCCCCAGGGCACCGCCCCGAGCCGACCGTCCCGCCTCACGATGGCCCGGGTGGCCAGGTCGAGCTCCCGCCACCACACCACGTCGGTGGTGTCGCCGAAGGTGCAGACCATGGCGATGCCCGAGCCCTTCTCGGGATCGGCCAGCTCGTGGGCCATCACCGGTATGTGCACGCCGAACAGGGGGGTGACCACCTCGGTGCCGAACAGGGGCCGGTAGCGCTCGTCGTCGGGATGGGCCACCAGGGCGACACAGGCGGGCAGCAGCTCGGGTCGGGTGGTCTCGATGTCCACGCTGCCGGGCTCGCTCCCCACCCGCTGAAAGCGCACCCGGTGGTAGGCACCGGGGCTGTCGCGATCCTCCAGCTCGGCCTGGGACACGGCGGTGCGAAAGTCGATGTCCCACAGGGTGGGGGCCGTCTGCTGGTAGGCGTGGCCACCGGCCAGGAGGTGGAGGAAGCCGCGTTGGGAGACCCGCTGGGCCCGGTCGGAGATGGTGGCGTAGGTGTGGGACCAGTCGACCGAGAGCCCCAGAGTGCGCCACAGGTGCTCGAAGGCGCGCTCGTCCTCTTCGGTCAGCTGGTGGCACAGGGCCACGAAGTTGGGCCGGGAGACGGCGATGGGCTCCTTCCCCGGCTTCTCCGGCGGGGTGAAGTCGGGGTCGTAGGGGAGAGCAGGATCACAGCGGACCCCGAAGTAGTTCTGCACCCGACGCTCGGTGGGCAGGCCGTTGTCGTCCCACCCCATGGGGTAGAACACCGACTTGCCCGACATGCGCTGGTAGCGGGCCACGGCATCGGTGTGGGTGTAGGAGAACACGTGGCCCACGTGCAGTTCGCCCGACACCGTGGGGGGCGGGGTGTCGATGGAGAAGACCCGGTCCCGGGGAGCCGACCGGTCGAACGCATAGGTCCCGTTTCCGTGCCAGCGATCGGACCAGGTGCGCTCCAGTCCTTCCAGACCGGGCTTGTCGGGCACGCCGGTGGGACGGTCCCCCCCGGGGCGCGGGGTTGTCGCTTCGGCACTCATGACCGGGTTACCGTACCCTGCGTGCTGCGCCTTCACGACACTGCCACCGGCGAGGTGTCCGAGCTCGAGCTCCGGATTCCCGGCGAGGTGTCGATGTACGTGTGCGGGTTGACGGTGTACGACGCCCCCCACCTCGGCCATGGCCGGATGGCCCTGGTTTTCGACGTGCTCCGCCGCTATCTGCTGTTCGTCGGGCTCGACGTCACCTACGTCTCCAATATCACCGACATAGACGACAAGGTGATCGAGCGGGCGGCAGAGCGGGGCGTGGGGATGGGCGAGCTGACCACCTGCTACGAGGAAGTGTGGTGGGAGGCCGTCGACGCCTTGGACGTGTTGCGGCCTGACCAGATCCCCCACGCCACCGCCTACGTGGAGCGCATGGTCGAGGTCATCGGCGAGCTGGTGTCCCGGGAGGTGGCCTACGAGACATCCGACGGGGTCTACCTCTCGGTCGATGCGGTGCCCGGCTACGGCCTGCTGGCTCATCAGCCCCTGGAATCGCTCCGGTCGGGGGCCCGGGTGGAGGCACTGGAGGAAAAGCGCTCCCCGCTCGATTTCGTGCTGTGGAAGAAGGCCAAGCCGGGCGAGCCCACCTGGGAGTCGCCGTGGGGCCCGGGCCGCCCCGGGTGGCACACCGAGTGCGTGGTCATGTCCCTCGACCTCCTGGGCGACGGCTTCGACCTCCACGGCGGGGGACTCGACCTGGTCTTCCCCCACCACGAGAATGAGCGGGCCCAGGCCGTGGCCCTGGGCCGGGACTTCGCCCACCACTGGGTGCACAACGGGTGGGTCACGGTGGACGGCGAGAAGATGTCCAAGTCCCTGGGCAACTTCACCTCGCTGGACGACATGCTGGCCCGCAGCGATGCCCGGGCCTACCGGCTCTTGGTCCTGCGGTCCCACTACCGCTCGCCCATCGAGGTGACGCCCGAGACGGTGGCCGATGCCGAGGCCGGGCTGAGCCGGCTCGATGAGCTGGCCCGACAATCCCGCCCGGTCGACCCCTTGGCCGACGGACCCGTGGTCGAGGGGCAGGGAGCGGCGACGGACCTGGATGCCGAGGCCGTCTCCCGCTTTCGGGACCGGATGGACGACGACCTGGACACCCCGGGAGCGCTGGCCGGCCTCTTCGAGCTGGTGCGCCGGGCCAACCGGGCCGCCGACGGGGGCGACACCGACACGGCCACACGGCTGGCCACCACGGTGGCCGTCCTGTGCGGCGCCCTGGGACTGGCCCTCCGGCCGGGGGGCGACGAGGAGATCGATGCGGAGACAGCTGCGCTGATTGCCCAGCGGGATGCCGCCCGGGCCGACCGGGACTGGTCGCGGGCCGACGACCTCCGTGACCAGCTGGTGGGGCTGGGTTGGGTGGTGGAGGACTCCGCAGCCGGGACCCGGGTTCGGCGCCAATGAACGCTGGGTGAACCGGGCAGGAATTGTGGGTTGAGCGGGTCAGGGCTGCTAGCGTTTCTCGCCGAGAAGGTCCGAGAAGGTTCAGCGTCGTCGAGTTGCTCGAAATTTGGGTGGCATCGCATCGCCTCCGAGGCGGTCCTCTCTGCAAGAGACACGTTTGCAGAAAAAGGAGAATGCCACCGTGGCATCCGGAACAGTTAAGTGGTTCAACGCCGAAAAGGGCTTTGGCTTCATCTCGCAGCCCAGTGGCGGCCCTGATGTCTTTGTACATCATTCCGCTATTCAGATGAACGGCTTCCGCAGCCTTGAAGAAGGTCAGGCGGTCGAGTTCGACGTGCAGGAGGGCCCGAAGGGCCTGCAGGCCGTCGACGTCCGCCCCGCAGCGGGCTAGCAACATCCGGTCCGGACGGGCCACCGGCCCGTATTCGGACCACCGGCCAGCTCTCCGCCTGTCGTCGTCACGGCGATGGCGGCGGTGAGGCACCGGTTCCACTCCCGAGATCGAACCGCACCGCGGGCCGAGTCCCCATCGACTGAGGGTGCTCGTCGGCGTGTGCCGCCCGGTTTCGGGATCATCTGGACCACCGTCGCCGTCGACCTGGTCGGCTTCGGCATGGTCTTCCCATTGCTCCCGCTCTACGCGAGGCGATTCGGCGCGTCCCCGGCCACCATCGGGTTGTTGGTCGCCTCGTTCTCGGCCGCGCAATTCGCCCTGGCCCCGGTGTGGGGGCGCCTGTCCGACCGGATCGGCCGCAAACCTGTCCTGATCATGTCCCTGGTGGGGACGGCGGTGGCCAGCCTGGCCACCGGTCTGGCCGGCAGCATCTGGCTGCTCTTCGTGGCTCGGATCGTCGACGGGGGATCGGGGGGCTCGCTCGGGGTGGCCCATGCCGCCGTGACCGACCTGGCCGAGCCGGCGGAGCGACCGCGACTGTTCGGGCTCCTGGGGGCCGCCTTCGGGGTCGGGTTCGTGGCGGGGCCGGCGCTGGCCTCCCTGTCGGCGCTGGGCGGCCCCCGCCTCCCCTTCCTCATCGCCGCCGGCATCGCCGCCGCCAACGCCGTCGTCGCCATCATCCGGTTGCCCGAGACCCATCCCCCCTCAGCCCGGCAGGAATCGCAAGCGGCCCGTGCTGTCCCTGCCGCGGCGAAGACCTCGCAGCGCCGGGTGTTGGTGGCTCTGGGCATCGCCACCGTGTGCTCCATCAGCGCCTTCAGCGCCTTCGAGGCCGTGTTCGCCCTGTACGCCAACCACCGCATCTCGTTGGGACTGTCGGGGACCGGGGGGGTGTTCGCCGTCATCGGGCTGCTCATCGTGGTGGTGCAGACCCAGCTGGTCCATCGGGTGGTGGCCTGGCTGGGCGAGGCCGTGGCCCTGGTAGCCGGGCTGGTCGTCCAGGCCGTCGGCCTGGCCCTCCTCCCGACGGCCCACTCGCTGGCCGGGCTGGCCCTGCCTCTGGTGGTGCTGACCGTGGGGCAGGGGTTGGTCAGCCCGACCCTGTCGCTGCTGGTGGCGGGCAGGGCCGCCTCGTGGCGCCGGGGCGGAGCCCTGAGCATCCAACAGGGCCTCTCCAGCCTGGCCCGGGTCATCGGACCGGCGTTCGGCGGCTGGCTGTTCACCCTGCGGGGGGGCACCGGCGCCTTCCTGGTCGGGGCCGGGGTCACCGTGGTGGCAGTGGCGGCATCGGTGCTGGTGGCGATGGACCGAGGGCAGTCAAGCGGGTCTGACCTGGGGAAAGGGGTGATCACTGGTGGGTGACTCGACTAAGGGTTACTATTGAGTAACAACGGGTAACAACCTTTCGAGCAGAACGGTGCGCCCGATGGTGCAGACCCGACGAGACGACGAGGCCCCAGAGGCCGAGACAGGAAGGGGACGCCATGTCCGACTTCTCCATGGACCTCAACGAGGACCAACTCCAGATCCAAAAATGGGTCCACGACTTCGCCGAGTCGGTGGTTCGTCCGGCCGGCCACGAGTGGGACGAGCGGGAAGAGACGCCCTGGCCCATCATCGAAGAGGCAGCCAAGATCGGGCTCTACTCGTTCGACTTCATCACCCAGTGCTTCCTCGACCCCACCGGGCTCTTGCTGCCCATCGCCAACGAGGAGCTGTCCTGGGGTGACGCCGGCATTGCCCTTTCCATCTTCGGGTCCACCCTGGGCCTGGCCGGCATCGCCGGCAACGGGACCCCCGAGCAGTTGATGGAGTGGGGCCCGCAGTGCTTCGGGACCCCCGACAAGATCCAGACGGCCGCCTTTGCCGTCTCCGAACCCGATGCCGGCTCCGACGTCTCCTCCCTGCGCACCCGGGCCGTCTACGACGAGGCCACAGACGAGTGGGTCCTCAACGGCACCAAGACGTGGATCACCAACGGTGGCATCGCCGACATCCACGTGGTGGTGGCCTCGGTCGAGCCCGAGCTCGGCTCGCGTGGCCAGGCCAGCTTCATCGTGCCCCCCAAGACGCCCGGGCTGACCCAGGGCCAGAAGTTCCAAAAGATGGGTATCCGCGCCTCTCATACGGCCGAAGTGGTTCTGGACGACGTGCGGGTGCCGGGGCATTGTCTATTGGGCGGGAAGGACAAGCTCGACGAGAAGCTGGCCCGAGCCCGCGAGGGGAAGCGGTCCACCAGTCAAGCGGCCATGAAGACCTTCGAGGCCTCGCGACCCACGGTGGGGGCCCAGGCCCTGGGCATCGCCCGTGCGGCTTACGAGTACTCGCTCGACTACGCCAAGGAGCGCAAGGCGTTCGGTCGGGCCATCATCGAGAACCAGGCCATCGCCTTCAAGCTGGCCGACATGAAGACCCGGATCGACGCCTCCCGCCTACTGGTCTGGCGGGCGGCGTGGATGGGGAGCACCGGCAAGCAGTTCACCGCGGGCGAGGGCTCGATGTCCAAGCTGTTCGCGGGAGAGACCGCGGTGTACGTGACCGAGGAGGCCATCCAGATCATGGGCGGCTACGGCTACATCCGGGAGCACCCGGTGGAACGGTGGCACCGGGACTCGAAGATCTACACCATCTTCGAGGGGACCTCGGAGATCCAGCGCCTCATCATCGCCCGGGCTATCTCGGGCGTCCACGTCAACTGAGCGCCTGAAGGGTCTAGCCCGGCCGCCAGTCGGGGCCGGCCAGTCGGGCTAGAGGGTGCTGCAGATGACGTAGGCCTGAACGGACATGGCCATCCCCGAGGTCAGCGGCCCGGTCACCACGCCGACCGCCCTCCAAGTGCGGGCCGTCGTCGGGTAGGAGGAGAGCAGGGCCACCCCGGTTCCGCTGGTGACGGCGTTGGCGGCCCCGGTGACCGAGGTCGAGCTCGCCGCAGTGCTGGCGGTGGTGCCGGTGGCGGCCTTCGATCCGGTGACGCCGGGCTGGACGTCGCTGACCTGCCCACCCCCGCCCAGCAGCACGCGCCCGACCGGGCAGCTGGCGGTGGCGGTGGTGACCGTTCCCGCTGTCGGGTCGGCATTCGAGCTCACCGCCGTGCCTTGGACCACGCTGGAGGATGTGACCCCCGATGTGCCCTTGGCTCCAGCCGGTCCAGCTGGTCCCGCCGGTCCCGGCGCTCCGGCCAGCCCCTTGGCCCCCGCCGCGCCGGCTGGACCGATGGGCCCCTGAGGTCCTGTCGGACCGGGGAGCCCCCGCGGACCGGCTGGGCCCTCGGGCCCCCGGGAGCCGGCGGTATAGACCGTTTGGGCCGAGCCCGGGGAGCTGGTCAGCGCCACCCCCAAGCCCACACCCACGCCGGCCACCACGATGCCGGCCATGGCGCCGACGAGGAACTGCCTTCCCGGACGAATCTCTGACATCTCACTACCCCCCTTGGTCACCCCCGTGTCGGTGGACGGTGCATCCTCCATGGATGACAACCAAGTGGTGTAGCAGCCTGAGGTGGCGACCGCGGGGACACTTCAGAGGATCACGCGCCGTTTGGCGATCTGCCACCTGCCGCCTTCACGAACGAAGTGGTCGTGGTAGCGGCCCATGACCCCGATCTGGAACCGGCTCGAACCGGGGTCCTCGACCGGATCGAGCTTGACGAAGTCGCTCCTGACCTCGGCGCTCCTGCCGTCCTCGGCCAGCTCGACGACGCTGTTGGTGCACAGGTGCTTGCCGCCGTCCTGGCGCAACAGGGCCTCGACGTTCTCGCCGATGGCGGTCCGGCCCACCAGTACATGGGACAGGTATTCGAAGGTGCCGTCCTCGGTGAACAGCTCGGTCCACTCGGCGAAGCGCTTGTC
>DASZLD010000041.1:0-17027 GCA_035552655.1 Acidimicrobiales bacterium | reverse complement strand
GCGATGTGCAAGCCCCCCAGGGCTTCGACCGCCTCGGCCAGGACTCGTTCGACCGCCTCGTCGTCGGTGATGTCGAGGGCGTGGAACGTGCCATCGAGACCCGAGGCCACCTCGGCGCCGGCCGAGGTGGGGAGATCGACGATCGCCACCGATGCCCCCCGCTTGTGCAGCAGCTCGGCCGATGCCCGGGCCATGCCCGATGCCCCTCCGACGATGATGGCCTTCTTGCCTTCGATCTCCACTCCAGCTCCTCTCTCGGGTGGGCACCGCCCACCAGTCCACGCACCGAGCGCGGCTCGATGACGAATGCACCACAAGGTCCCCAACGCTGACCGCCACCGGCGGTTGCGTCCCGACGATGGTACTCGGCGACCGGTGGCCGGCTCAGCGCCAGCTCACAAGGGGTGCAGGGGTCAGCGCCGCACCCCGGCGATCACAGCCGCTCGATGATGACGGCCGGGGCCATACCCCCCGCCGCGCACATGGTGATGAGGCCGAACTGGCCGTCCCGGCGCTCCAGCTCGTCCAGGGCCGTGCCGATGAGAAGGCTGCCCGTGGCCCCGATGGGATGGCCGAGGGCGATGCTTCCGCCGTTGACGTTGATCTTGTCGCGGTCGACATCGAGATCCCGGATGAACTTCTCGGCCACGACGGCGAAGGCCTCGTTCACCTCGAAGATGTCGATGTCACCGATGCCCAGCCCCGCCTTGGCCAGCACCTTCCTGGCCGCCGGGACCGGTGCGTTCAGCATGAGGGTGGGATCGTCACCGATGTTGGCGATGGCCACCACCCGGGCCCGAGGGGTGAGGCCGTGCGCGGAGGCGTAGGCCGGGCTGCTGAGCAGGATGGCGGCCGCACCGTCGACCACACCGGACGAGTTCCCGGCGTGGTGCACGTGGTTGATCTCAAGATCCGGGTACCGGCGCAGGACCATGTCGCGGTAGGTGGTGCCGGCCTCATCGAGGGGCATATCGGCGATGGCTTCGAATGCGGGAGGAAGGGCGGCCAGGGTCTCGGTCGTGGTTCCCGGTCGGGGGTACTCCTCCCGGTCGAGGGCCATCGTTCCGTCCTGATGGAAGACGGGCACCAGGCTCTTGTCGAATCGGCCCTCCTTGATGGCGACCTCGGCCCGCCGTTGCGATTCGGCGGCCAACTCGTCGAGGGCGGTGCGGTCGATGCCCTCGATGGTGGCGATGGCGTCGGCGGCCACACCCTGATTGGTCTGGGGATGTCGCTCCCGGAGGCGGGTGTTGCCGTTGTCCATGAACGGCGTCCGATTCCCGGAGGCGTTGGCTGCGTACGAGGACATCATCTCGGCGCCGCCGGCGATCACCACGTCTTCGAAACCGGCGATGATCGATCCGGCAGCCAGGTTCACCGCGGTGATCCCCGAGCCGCAGAACCGGTCCAACGTGACGCCGCTGGCCGTCACCGCATAGCCGGCGTCGAGGGCTGCCATGCGACCCATGTCCCCGCCTTGGGTACCGGACTGCATGCTCGTCCCCCAGATGACGTCGTCCACATCACTGGTGTCGAGGTCGTTGCGCTCGGCGACGGCCGCCAGCACCGTCGCTCCCAGCTGTTGGGGATGGATCTCCGCCAATGCACCCTTGCCTACCTTGCCGACGCCTCGGGGCGTCCGACAGGCATCGATGATCCAGGCCTCGTTCACGGCATTACCTCATTCTCGTTCGACGATCGACGCTCAGCCTGGTCGTCCTGGACCCAGCTGGGCTGGGGAAAGGGTATCCCATGGCCTGAGGACCGATCACGGGGAATGGGCTCCGAGGCGCCGGTACGATGCCTGTTCCTACCGTCATCGGCACCATCGATCGCATCTCTGAGAGGCCTGATTGTGGCGAACATACGCTCCGGTGATGAGCATGATGCGATGACGGGACTGGCACGGCTGCGCTCCAATCAGGGCGCCTTCAGCCGCTATGTACGAGCGGCAGATCGGCCCGTAGTCGTCGCGCAGCTCGTCTTCATCCCCATCGTGCTGGTTCCGCTCTTCGTCGATGCCGGGCCGACGGCAGCGCGGATCATGGACGCGGCGGACACGGTCTTCTGGCTCCTGTTCTTGGTCGACTACCTCATCCGGCTCTACTTGGTGCCCACCCCTCGCCACTACGTCGCCACCCACCTGTTGGACCTGGCCTTCATCGTGCTGTGGATGTTGCCCATCTTCACCGTGCCCCGAAGCGGCCTGTTCATCAGGACCACCATCGCCCTCCGGATCGTCCCCTTGTTGTTGTCCCTGACCCAGCGGATCGTTGTCCTCGTCTACCGGCGCCTGGGTCGGGTTCCTCTCGTCCATGCCCCCCGGGAACAGACATGACGAGGCCGATGAACCGGCCGTGGTCCCATCGATCCGGCTCAGGCCCGGTCCCTACGTGGTGACGGCGGGATCCTGCTGCAGCTCGATGGTGTTCCCCGACGGGTCGACGATCCAGATCTGCACCGTCGTCCCCTGGGCCCCCCGGGTGTAGTCGATGCCCTGGGCCTCGAGCTCGGCCACGGCGGCATCGAGGTCCTCCACGCCGAAGCACACGTGCGGTCCGGCCGGCCGGATGGGTCCGGGACCGGCCGGGGCGTCGACCAGATGCACCTGGGCATCACCGATGCCGAACCAGTGACCATCGATGCCGGGGATCTCGGGACGAGAAAGGTCGCCCAGACCGAGCAGCTGGCGGTAGAAGTCCTCGGCGCCGGCCAGACCGCCTTCGACGTTCACGCTGTGATGCAGTATCCGGGTCAGCTTCATGACGGCTTCGAATCGGTCGGGGGATCGTCGAGCTGTTCCATCAATTCGAGGCGGATGTTGCCCGGAGCCTCCAGGAAGGCAATCCGCCGACGGCCGAAGGAACCCTCGACCTCGGCCGGACCCCAGATGACGGTCTGACCGGCGAGGTCGCCGTCGAGATCATCGCTGAACAGGGCGGGGTGCAGGAAGCACTCCTCGGGCAGGGACAGCTCGTCCTCATAGATGGCTCTGGTGAACAAGGTGAGATGGAGCGGACCGAGATCCACATCGGCTCGTTCGCTCCCGTTCCACATCATCCGATCGTGGGTCGTTCCCCCCACGGACTCGTAGAAGGAGATGGCCTGATCGAGGTCGGCCACCTTCAGCGCCAGGTTGGCCAGGCCGCTCACCGCCATGGTCGCCGGCCCCGCTCCCCGTTCACCAGGCGCCCCAACCAGTCGGACTGACCGAGCCGGTGATGGTCCGGGGGTCCACCCGCTCGCCCGTGTTGCCCGCCTCGTACACGGCGAAACACAGCTGCAGCACCTTCACGGCCTCGTCCGCCGTCATGTCCGGCGTGGTGCCGGCCAGCAACGAGTCGATGAAGTGGGCCGCCGATCGATCGAAGCCGGTTCCCCAGTTGGCGTCATCCACGGGGATCTCCCGCATCGACCCGTTGCCGTCCTTCCCTTGGAACAGGAGGACAGGGGCCAGATCGAGCATCTCGCCCGTACAGCGCGTCACCCAGATGAACCCCTCGTCCCCTTGGATCTCGAAGAATTCGTCGGCGCCGTAGTACGAGCTCCGCATGGACATATTCGGTGCGTAGCTGACCTCCATCGACCCTAGCAACTGCTCGTCCTCGTACTCGAAGATGGCCACGCACGGCTCGAGAAACAGGTTCCGCCGCCGGACGACAGCCTGGACCGAGGTGACGTCCTGACCGGCCAACCAGAGGGCCATGGCGTACTTGTGCACGTTGTCGTCGAACAGGTGCCCGCCCGGGCTCCGGCGGTCGAGACGCCAGATGTAGCCCTCGGGCTGCAGCTCGGCCTGGAAGGGCGAGTCGGTCGTGCCCACGATGGTCCTGATCCGCACGTTGCTCAGCGGCCCGATGGCCCCGGACATGATCAGCTCCTTGGCCCGGACCAACGGAGGGTAGTGACGGAAGCACTCGCTGATCCGAAGGGTCACGCCGTGCTCGGCCGCCGCTGCCTCCATCTCCCGTGCGTCCTCGATGGTGTTGGCCACCGGCTTCTGGCACGACACGTGCTTGCCCGCGGCCAATGCGGCCATCACGTGGTCATGGTGCAGATGGGTGGGGGTGAGGATCTCCACCGCATCGATGTCGGGGTCGGACAGCAGCGTGTCCAGGTCGGTGAATACCTTGGGCGCGTCCCAGGCATCGGCCAGGTGCTGGGCCTTCTCCTCGATCGGATCGCAGACGGCGACCACGTCGCACCGGTCGTGCTGCAGGTAGCCCTTGACGTTCACCGGGGCGATGTTCCCCGCACCAACCACTGCCAGTCGGATGCGCCCATCGGGAGATGACATGGCCGCAAAGGTAGCAGGAGGGCCATCGGCCGACCGGACCCGGCCCAGGGTGTGGAGGGCCTGGGTCAGCTGGAGCGGTGACGGTGGCCCAGGGTCGGTGGGTCAGCCCCGGCGAATCTCCACGGGAGTCCCTCGGTTCTCGAACACGAAGTCGGTGCCGGTGCTGAATCGGGTCAGGACCACCTCTTCCGCCTCCGGTGCCTCGGTCCCGTGGGTTACCACCTCGACGGTCAGCTCGTCGCCACAGTCGGACACGGCCTCGCATCGCAAGCGGGCGTCCACGGCGCGCACGATGGCGTTCAGCGGGCCCAGGTGGTCGGCATCGAGCATGGTCGGCCAGGCGCCGTCAGCTCCTGCTCCGGTGTCGCGGCCCAAGCGGATCGTCGGGCGGTCGGCCCCGTCCACCTCGCAGCGAACGTAGGCGTAGGGCAAGAGGGCCGGGTGCAGTGCGAGGACGGCTCTGACGTCATCGAGCCCACGACCCAACCCGAGGGCCGCTCGGATCCGCCCGGCAGCCACACCGGCCACCCCGGTGAACTGCTTCCGGCCGAATTCCATCGCCTCTTCGTCGGTGTCCACCCGGCTCCGCACGGCTGCGATGAAGGAGAGGCTCAGCAGGTGTCCCTGCAAACAGACCTCTTCGGCCACTCGGAGCAGGGCCGAGCGCGACCACTCGGCAAACTGGAGGTCGGCTAGGAGCGGTTCCCGGTAGTCGGATCGACCGGCATCGTCGGGATCGATGGCGTCGAGCTCGACGCTGGCGGCCCGGGTCCGGGCCATGACCTCGGCCGCCGCGGGCATGGCCACCGGTTGGTGGTCGTCGGCGATTGTCACCATCCAATGACAATGCGGGGCGCGGTCCGCCGGGATCCGGGGTGGCCGGTGGATAGGACGGACCTGGGCCCGAGCATTGGTGGCGATTGCCGTCGCATCGAAGGTGGGGTCTTCGATGTCGTGGCACATTGCCACCACGAAGTCGGGTCCCATGGGTTCGACATCCATCAGCGCGCCGCAGTGGTCGAGCCAGAATTCGCCATAGTCGTGGTCGACCACCCGATAGCGGAAGTCCATGAACTGAGGAGGGGCCCCGATGTCCAGCTGGATCCCCTTAAAGATGTCCTCCACCGAATCGCCCTCGAAACCGAGCGCCTGTTGCATGCGCTTGGTGTAAACCGGGCTGGCCCCCATCCACTCCTCGATGGCGATGTCGCGCATGACGTCTCGACCGAACGCTCCGACCAGATGGGGCATGCCGGCGCGGTCGATCAAATGGCCGGCCAGAAGGTACTCGGGCACGAGCACGGCCAGCTCCTCCCTCGTACGCTGTCGAAGTCCTGGCGACAGAGACACGATCCACCCCTTTCGTCCCGCCCTCAGACGGGCAGGCAGCTAGCTTGCCACGGTGTACGGAACCGCAGCGGTCCCGGCGGTGGGGACCGAGTCCATCGAGAAAGGCGACACCCTGATGCCCAATCCCATCGGTGCCCTGCTCCCGGCCGACGAGGGCCTCACTCACCAGATCGCTGACACCTTCGCCATCGTGGGCACGAGCGATCCGGCCTGGACCGAGAAGGTATGCGCCATGGCCATGGCTCGTGACGGCCACCTCCAGCTCGGCTTCGGGCTGGGTCGTTACCCCAACCGCAACGTCCTGGACGGCTACGCGGCAATCAGTCGGGGCCCCGAGCAGACGACGGTGCGGGCCAGCCGCAGCCTGTCGTCGGCCCCCACGTCGACCGCGGTGGGACCGATCTGCTACGAGGTGATCGAGCCGCTCCAACGCGTGCGCTTCCAGCTCGAGCGGAACGAGGTCCAGCCCATCGCCTTCGACATCGAATTCGCGGCGGCTGTGCCTCCCCAGCTCGAGGAACGGACCCATTTGCGCGACCAGTTCCGCGTGTCGGCCGACTTGGTCCGCTACCACCAGACCGGCGTGGCCTCGGGTTGGCTCGAGATCGATGGCGATCGCACCGAGATCTCGCCGGAGACCTGGGTCAGTACCCGCGACCACTCGTGGGGAGTCCGCTACGACGTCGGTCCCCCACCGCCCGACCGAGGAGACACCACCGGCTTCCCCGCCGGTGTGGGCTTCATGATGATCTGGTGCCCGGCGCTGCTGGTGCGGCCCGACGGCACCCGCTACGCCCTGCACCTCCACTTCACCCTGGTGGATGCGCCCGGCTTCACCCAGAAGACGGTGATCGCCGGCGTCGAACACCCTGACGGGCGGGTCGAGCCGATCGTGGACCTCCGTCCGTCGCTGCGGTTCGATCCGGACAATCGCCGTCTGCTGGGTGGCTCGGTCACCGGCGTGATGAGTGATGGCAGCGAACGACCGATCCAGATCGAAGTGCTGGGTGACACCGGTATCCAACTCGGGGCCGGGCTGTACTTCGGGTTCGACGGACATCATCACGGCGAATGGCGCGGCGAGCTCCACGTCGACGGCGAACGCATCGACGACTGTCGACCGGTCGACGTGGCCCGTCGCCTGCACCAGATCCGGGACACGGCGGTGCGGGTCATCGACCCCATCGGCGGTGGTATCGGCTGGGGCAACTGCCAGCCCATCGCCGCGGGACCCTGGCCCGACCTGGGCCTGGCCGACGATCCCTGGATGTAGTGCCGGGCTCGACGGCGAAGCCGGAACCGGAACCACGAGGGAGCCGGTAGATTCGGCCCATGCAGATCGGCGTGACCTTCCCGCAGACCGAGCTGGGAGGGGACCCGGACACGGTGCGGACCTACGCCACCACCGTGGAGGAGTACGGCTACCGCCACATCCTGGCCTACGACCACGTGCTCGGTGCCGATCCGTCCGCCCACCAGGGCTGGTCGGGTCCCTACGACGTCGACACCACGTTTCACGAGCCTCTGGTGCTGTTCGGGTTCCTTGCCGCCATCACCACCCTGGAACTGGTGACCGGGATCGTGATCCTGCCCCAACGGCCCACCGCACTGGTGGCCAAGCAGGCAGCCGAAGTCGACCTGTTATGCAACGGTCGGCTCCGCCTGGGAGTGGGACTGGGATGGAACGCGGTGGAGTACGAGGCTCTGGGCCAGGACTTCTCCACCCGTGGCCGTCGCCTCGAGGAGCAGGTTCCCCTTCTCCGGCGCCTGTGGACCGAGCGCAGCGTCACCCACCACGGGAAGTTCGAGCACATCTCGGGGGCGGGCATCGCTCCGCTGCCCGTCCAGCGGCCCATCCCGGTGTGGTTCGGCGCGGCCTCGACACCGGCCTTCGAGCGCGTCGGCCGCCTGGCCGATGGCTGGTTCCCCATGTTCGGGCCCGGAGCACGGTTCGAAGCGGCGCGGGCCGTGGTCGAGGAGTCGGCCGGCCGGGCCGGGCGCGATCCGGCCACCATCGGAATGGAAACCCGGGTCAACTGGGTCCACGGGGCGTCGGAGGTGGCCGAGCAGATCGCCCAGTGGCGAGAAGCAGGCGCCAGCCATGTGAGCGTGAACACCATGGGCGCCGGCCTCACCTCCGTCGGACAGCACCTCGATGCCCTCGAGCGCGTGGCTCAACTCGTCACTCCCTGAGTCGGCCTTCCCGACACCATCATCCCGCCCGGCGTCGTCCCGGGTCGGGGTGAGCACGGGGAGACGCCAGTTTCGCCTGAGTGGGCAGTAGATTCATCGACCACTGAAGAGAACTGTGTGAGCACGACCGGGCTCGGGCCACAAGATGCACATGACACACACTGAGGGGTACCCATGTCGCAGGAGGAGGGACACAACGGCCGGTATGGCCGAGGCCCGACCGCGAGGACGGGCCGTCCCTCGATAGGCCCGGCTCGACCAGGCCGGGGTCGCCCCCGTGCCTGAACCGCTGGGGCAGAACCAGCGCTACATGCCGGGCCTGGATGGCCTCCGGGCCGTGGCCGTCATCGGGGTGGTGGTCTTCCACCTGGGCTTCGGGTTCCTGCCCGGTGGGCTCCTCGGCGTGTCCGTCTTCTTCACCTTGAGCGGCTACCTGATCACCGACCTGCTCCTGAGCGAATGGCGCTCGTCCGGTGCGCTGCAATTGGGCGATTTCTGGATCCGGCGAGCCCGACGGCTCCTTCCGGCCCTGTTCGTGATGTTGGCCGTGGTGTCGATCTGGGTCTCCATCGGCGATCCCTCACAGCTCGGCGCGCTCCGAGGTGACGTGTTCTCCTCGGCCGTGTACGCCAACAACTGGTGGCTGATCTTCCACCACGTGTCGTACTTCGAGCGGTTCGGTCCGCCGTCGCCCCTGGGCAACCTGTGGTCACTGGCCGTCGAGGAGCAGTTCTACCTGCTGTGGCCCTGGCTGCTCCTGGGCGGCCTGCTGTGGGCCCGGCGGGCTGGTGGCCATGGTGAGGGCCGGGCCCGGCTGCAGCGCATTGCCCGGCGTCGCGACGTGCTGGTCGGAGTGACGCTGGCCGTGGCCGTGGCCTCCGCGGTGGAGATGGCCGTGCTCTACCACCCCGGCTTGGACCCCACCCGCCTCTACGACGGCACCGACACCCGGGCCTTCGGGCTTTTGTTCGGGGCGGCTCTGGCCATGGTCTGGCCCAGTCGTCAGTTGACCGGCGACGTCTCCGACAACGCCCGCCGCCTGCTCGACACGCTGGGGGTCGTGGGCCTGGTCGGGATCGGGCTCCTGATGTGGCGCACCACCCAGTACTCGGCCTTTCTCTACCGCGGCGGGTTGGTGCTCCTGTCCCTGGCCACCGTGCTGGTCATCGTGGCCGCCTCGCATCCGGCCACGTGGGTAGGCAAGGCGCTGGGTTGGGGGCCGCTGCGATGGATAGGGCTGTGGTCGTACGCCATCTACCTGTGGCATTACCCCATCATCGTGCTCACGACGCCGACGTTGACCCACGGCGTCGACAAGGTGCGGGTCCTCCTCCAGGTGGTGGCCATCGTGGGCATCGCCGCTTTGTCCTGGCGCTTCATCGAGACGCCCATCCGCCACGGGGCCCTGGGTCGATGGTGGAAGAAACTGCGATCGAGTCGGGGGCAGGTCGTGGCCGAGTCCGGTCCCACCCGCACGGCGGTGATCGCCGCCGTGGTCGGGCTGGTCGTGACCGTGGTCGCCCTGGCCGGCGTGTTCCCCGCGGCCCCGGCCAACACCTTGACCACCGCCGTCCCCCCGAGCCAGGACCTGAGCAAGGTGGTGTCGGGCACCCAGCACGTACACGTTCCCCCCACCACCACGACGACGACGTCGGCGGCCGGGGCGGGGACCACCACCACCGCTCCGCCGGCTCCGATGAGCAGTTGCACCTCGGTCGTCCACATCGGCGACTCCACCTCGGAGAGCCTGGTCGACGACAGCTACATCAACCCCTCCGAGCAACTGCCGGCCCAGTACGGCCGGGTAGGGGTGGGCACGGTGAACCTCCAGATCTCCGGGGCCCGGTCCACGGGCCCGGAAGAGGTCGACGGCCAGCCCAACGGCGACCAGGTGGCCCAACAGCTCATCGACCAGGGCTACCACGGGTGCTGGGTGCTGGCCCTGGGCACCAATGACGCCGCCGATATCGCCGTCGGCTCCAACACCAACGCCCAGACCCGCATCCAGAAGATCATGTCCATCATCGGCAACCAGCCGGTTCTGTGGGTCAACGTCGTCTCGTTGCTCACCACCGGCTACTACGCCAACGCCAACATGCAGGCCTGGAATGCCGCCCTGGTGGCCGCCTGCCCGGCCTATCCCGATATGCGCATCTACGACTGGGCTTCAGTGGCCCAGCCCGGCTGGTACATCTCGGACGGGATCCACTACTCCTCTGCCGGGTCGGTGCAACGATCGGCCGACTTCGCCAACGCACTGGCCACGGCGTTCCCGGCCACACCGGCACCCACGCATAAGGGCAGTCCGCCACCGAGTTGTGTGATCCAGTAGGTGGGCCCGGGTCGGCCCGGGCCCACCGAAGTCACGGGCCGGCGAACGTGCGCAGCCGGGCCACGGCATCGTCGATGACCTCGAGCCGCTTACAGAAGGCGAACCGCACCAGCGACCGCCCGGCCACCTGGTCGTCGTAGAGCACCGACGCGGGGATGGCCACCACCCCACAGCGCCCGGGGAGCTGACGGCAAAAGGCCATTCCGTCGTCGGGGCCGAAGGAGCGAATGTCGGTCATGGCGAAGTAGGTGGCGGCGGGACGCATCACGTCGAACCCGGCATCGTCGAGTCCGGCGCAGAGACGGTCGCGCCGGATAGCCAGGTCGGCCAGCGCACCGGCGAAGAACTCGTCGGGCAGGCCCAGACCCACGGCCACCGCGGGCTGGAACGGGGCGCCGTTCACGTACGTCAGGAATTGCTTGACCGTGCGCACCGCGGCGATCAGCGGGGCCGGTCCGCAGGCCCAGCCGATCTTCCATCCCGTGAACGAGAAGGTCTTCCCCGCGCTCGAGATGGTGATGGTCCGCTCGCCCATCCCGGGTAGCGAGGCCATGGGGACGTGACGCCCCTCGAACACCAGGTGCTCGTACACCTCGTCGGTGACGACCAGGACGTCGGCCTCGACACAGATGCGGGCGATCGCCGCCAGCTCGTCGGCACTGAACACCTTGCCCGTCGGGTTGTGCGGCGAGTTGAGCAGCACCAGGCGGGTGTCGGGGGTGATGGCGGTGGCGAACTCCTCGAGATCGAAGCCCCACGTCGGGGGGCGAAGCGGTACCACTCGGCGGCGGGCGCCGGCCATGGCCACCGCGGGCGCGTAGGAGTCGTAGTACGGCTCGAACATCACCACCTCGTCGCCAGGCTCGCACAAGGCCAGCACGGCCGCGGCAATGGCCTCGGTGGCTCCCGCCGTCACCAGGACCTCGGTGTCGGGGTCGTAGCCCAGACCGTAGAAGCGCTGCTGATGGGCGGCAATGGCCTCTCGCAGCTCGGGGATCCCCGGTCCCGGAGGGTACTGGTTGCGCCCGTCTCGCATGGCCTTGACCGCGGCATCGATCATGACCTGGGGTCCGTCCTGATCGGGGAAACCCTGGCCCAGGTTGATGGCCCCGGTCCGTTCGGCCACCATGGACATCTCGGCGAAGATGGTGATGCCGAATCCCTGCAGCCTCGAGGCCAGGTACGGCATGGTGCCGATTGGCTCGTCCTCCCCGTTTCCTCCGGTCACCGGCGCATCTTAGGAGGACTGCCCGCGGGCCCACCGGACCACCAGCCGGGCCTTCTCACCCACGGAAGAAGCGGGCGATCTCCGGCAAGGCGCTGAGGCCCCAGGCACTGAGGACGGGAGCGAGGTCGCCCATGTCCGACTCGGTGACGTACAGGGCACGGGTCGGCGTCGCCGCACCGAGCTCGACCAGCAGCGGGCGGAGGTGGGTCTCGGGGGCCAGGGCATGGACGAGCGAAGCCCCGGTCATCACGGGCACGGCCACTCGCCCTTCGAGCGCCCGATTGCCGTACCGGTCGAAGAAGATCTTCAACAGCCCGGTGTACGTGGCCTTGTAGGTCGGTGATGCCACCACGATGAGATCGGAGGCGGCAACCTGGGCACAGAGGCGAGTGCTCCGTTCCGATTGCCAGTCGAGGAGGTCGGGGCCGTACTCGGCCAGATCGACCACCAACCGATCTGACGTCTCGTCGACCACGGTGGACAGCGCGTCGGCCGCGGCCAAGGCAACGGCCAGCGTCCGCGACGCCGGCTTGGGGTTACCAACGACCACTGCGATGCGCACGGGCACCAGACCTCAGCTTTCTCTCTGCCTGCTCCCGTTCACCACCGGGCCCGATCGCCGTTGAGCCGATCATGCCACCACGTAGCGATTGGCCGGCCGGGCCAGCCCCAGCAGACCTCGCAAGGTGCTCGACTGGTATCGGGCCCGGAAGGCGCCTCGGCGTTGGAGCTCGGGGACGAGGGTGCGGCTGATCGCTTCCAGGTCCTGGGGCACCGTGCCTGGTCGGAGCCGATATCCGGCCAGACCGGCCCACTGCCAGGACAACAGCAGGTCGGCCAGCTCGGCGGCCGTGCCCACGAAGACCAGGGCGTCGCTCCGGTAGAGGCCACCAGCCCGCTCGTCCAGCCGGGCTTTGCGTTGCTGTGCGGCCGATGCGGTCTCGTCCAGAAAGACGACGACGTCGGCGAAGACCAGCACCGGCTCTCCGTCTCTCCCGGCCGCCTCTTGCTCGGCCCGGACCTCTTGGGTGATGACCAGCGCCTCGGACGCGTCGTGGGGAGTCACGTACACGACGTCGGCCGATCGTGCGCCGAACCGGTAGGGCACGGTGGCGTGGGCCAGCGCGGTGACCAGGGGCTGGCCCTGAGGCGGTCGTGGCACGATCGAGGGCCCCCTGACGCTGAACCACTTCCCCTCGAAGTCGATGTAGTGAAGCTTGTCCCGGTCCACGAACCGCCCCGTGTGTGCATCCCGTATCTCGGCGCCATCCTCCCAACTGTCCCAGAGCCGGCGCACCACTTCGACGAAGTCGGCGGCCTCGTCGAAGTAGGACGCCACCGCGACCTGGGCTTCGGGCTTTCGAAAGTCCCTGATGTGGAAGGTCGGTGTCACGCGGCGGCCGAAGAGCGAGCTGTCGGCCGGGCGCGACACCTGGGCTCGCCACCCGGCTCGCCCCGAGGTGATGTAGTCGAGGGTGGCGATGGCTTTGGACAAGTGGAAGGGCTCGGTATGGGTGACGGTCACCGTCGGGACCAGCCCGACGTGCGTCGTCAAGGGGGCGACCCGAGCGGCGATCTGGACTGCATCCAGACGACCGCGCACCTGGTCGGTCCGGCCGTCAGGGCCGTCGAAGCGAGAAGACTGCAGCGTCAAGGCATCCTCGAAGGTGACGAAATCGACCAACCCCCGTTCCGCCTCGAGCACCAGGTCGGCCCAGTAGCGGGCGGTCAACAGCTCGTCGGGCCGGGCCCGGTCCTCCCGCCAGGCTGCGGGATGCCAACCGGTCCCCTCCAGCGCGATAGCCAGATGGAGCGGCGGGGGCTCGGGCGAACCGGTCATGACGCGGCACGGCCGATCGTCGATTGCTTCTCGGTGGTCGGTGGCAAAAGGCCCAGATGGTGGCGAAGAGTGGATCCCTCGTACTCGGTACGGAACACGCCGCGCTCCTGGAGCAGGGGCACGACGGTGTCGGCAAACTTGTCAAGGCCACCGGGGGTGATGTGGGGCACGAGGATGAACCCATCGGCGGCGTCCGCTTGCACCAGTTCGTCGATCCTGGCTGCCACTGTGGCCGGCGCGCCGACGAAGGCCTGGCGCCCCGTGACCTCGATGATCAAATCACGGATGGACAGTGACTCGGCCGCGGCCCGCTGGCGCCAGGCGTCGGCCGTGGCCAACGGGTCGCGGTACATGCGCACGCTGGCCCGGCCGGCAGCCACGGTGTGCTCGCCCAGGTCGGGATCGATGTCCGGGAGCGGTCCGTCGGGGTCGTAGTCCGACAGATCGCGGTTCCACACCTGCTCCAAGAACCGGAGAGCGGTCTGCCCGCTCACCTGTTGGAGCCGTACCTCACGGGCCAGCTCCTCGGCGCTGGCATCGTCGTCTCCCAGAACGAAGGTGGCAGCAGGCAGGATGAGGAGCTGGTCGTTCGTCCGGCCGTGGCGGCCCAGGCGGCCCTTCACGTCCGAGTAGAATGCCTTGCCCTCGTTGAGGGTCCCGTATCGTCCGAATATGGCGTCGGCCGAAGAGGCGGCGAACTCCCGACCCTCGTTCGAGTCCCCGGCCTGGAAGATCACCGGTCGCCCCTGGGGGGAGCGGGGGACGTTGAACTGACCGGAGATGTCGAAGTGTTCGTCGTGATGATCGAACGCACCGGCCAGTGGGTCACTGATGAAGGTGCCGGTCGACTTGTCGGCCACGATCTCGTCGCCCCGCCAGGAGTCGAACAGCTCCAACGTGGTGCGCAAGAACTGCTCGGCCCGGGTGTAGCGATCCTCTCGGGCCAGGAAGCCACCACGCCGGAAGTTCTCGCCGGTGAAGGCGTCCCAGGAGGTGACCACGTTCCAGGCCGAACGCCCCCCGGACAGGTGATCGAGGCTGGCGAACTGACGCGCTACCTCGTAGGGCTCGTTGAACGTGGAATTGATCGTGCCGGTCAGGCCCAAGCGGTCGGTGACGGCGGCCAGGGCGGCCAGCACGGTGAAGGTGTCAGGGCGACCGACGACGTCCAGGTCATAGATGAGCCCGTTCTGCTCCCGCAGGCGAAGGCCTTCAGCCAGAAACAGGAAATCGAACTTGGCCCGCTCGGCCGTCTGGGCCAGGTGCACGAAGGAGCTGAACTCGATGTGGCTCCCTGCCCGCGGATCGCTCCACACCGTGGTGTTGTTGACGCCAGGAAAGTGGACGGCCAGATGGATCTGCTTGAGTGGCTTGCTCATGGTCCAGGGTCCTTGCTCGTTTTCTGCACCCCATGGTGTCGCGATCGACCCGATGAGGCGAGCGCATTGAAGGTCGGTTTGCGCCAGCCGGGTTTAAAACCCTAGTTTACAGATCGACTTTATCGAATGGTACAGCTCCCGCGGGGTGCAATGCTCTCCGCTGCAGGTGTGTTCGACTCGCCGCCACCAGGAGGCCAAAAGATCCCGACGTCGTCCTCCCTCGTCCTCGGCGGCCCGACGGGCCGCCCCACCAGATCCGAGGCGCGCTGATGCCGGTTCCACTGGCCGTGCTCGATCTGGTGCCGCTCACCTCCCAGTCCAACGCCCAAGAGGCGTTGCGGCGTTCAGTCGATCTGGCCCAACAGGCCGAGGCCTTCGGCTATCACCGCTACTGGGTGGCCGAGCACCACCTGAACCCGGGCGTGGGGGGCACCTCACCACCGTTGGTCATCGCCCTGGTGGCCGCGGCGACCACGACGATCCGTGTCGGCTCGGGAGGGGTCCAGATGGGTCATCGGACACCGCTGGCTGTGGTGGAGGAGTTCGGCTTGCTCGACGCCGCATACCCGGGTCGACTGGATCTGGGCATGGGGAGATCCGGGGGTCGGAAATTCAGTAAGCGGCAGAGTCCAGGAACCGGGTCGGCCACGGCGGGCGGCGTGCGTACCGCCACGGAGATGGTGCGAGGCGTGCGGGTGCCTCCGCCCTTCCCCACCGCTCGGCTGCTGGGCTCGCCCCGTATCAAGTTGAGTGCCGAGCTTCTCCAGCAGCCGGGAGCAGAAACCCCCGCCTACGCGGACCAAGTTCGACAGCTTCTCGCTCTGCTGCGCACGGGCTACCGCTCGCCCGACGACGTCGAGATCCACGTCGTTCCGGGCGAGGGGGCCAACGTGGAGGTGTGGATCCTCGGCAGCAGCGCGGGCGACAGCGCCATCATCGCCGGCCAGCTCGGCTTGCGCTTCGCGGCCAGCTACCACGTGAGTCCGGGGAGCGCGCTCGATGCCGTCGATTGCTACCGGGATGCGTTCCGGCCCTCGTCGGACCTGAGCCGACCCCACCTCTCCGTGTCGGCCGACGTGGTGGTGGCCGAGGACGATGCGACGGCGCGCCGGCGGGCGGCGGGATACGGACTGTGGGTCCGCAGCATCCGGAGGGGTGACGGTGCGATTCCCTTTCCGTCCCCCGAGGAGGCATCCGCCCATGTCTGGACCGAGGAGGATCGAGCCCTGGTGGCCGACCGGACCGAGACCCAATTCGTGGGCTCACCGGAAACCGTGGTCGAGCAATTGAGCGCGCTCCAAGCGGCGACCGGTGCTGACGAGCTGGTCATCACCACCATCACCCACGCACACGCCGATCGGGTCCGCTCGTACCAACTGCTGGCCGAAGCGTGGAGCCGATCCTGAGGGGCTGATTGATCCCGGGCCTGACTGGGCATGATGGAGATGGCGGATTCTCGGATCGACCTGATGGGATTGACTCTATGGACACGGGGGAGGGCGTAGCCGCAGGCGAACTCCGTAGAGCCAGCATCAGCCTGGACCCCGAGCCCAGGAGCGTCTCCATGGCCCGCTCGTTCGTCTCCACCATGCTCGAAACGTGGGACTGTGATGATCCAGAACGCATCGTTGCCCTGTTGACCAGCGAGATCGTGACCAATGCGGTCAAGAGAGCGACGGGCACCGTCCGAGTGGAGGCCGAGCTGGTCAGCGACGTCGCCCTTCGGGTCGAAGCCTCCGACGACCATCCCGACCTTCCGTATCCCCGTCGGCCTGATCCCCACTCAGAAGGGGGGCGGGGGATTCTCCTCGTCCAGGAACTGGCCTTGCGGTGGGGAGTGGACCGAGAGGAACGGCACAAGGTGGTGTGGTTCGAGGCACCGGTCATTCCTCGCCGGTCGAGATGCCGGTGACCGTCAGGTGCTCGGGGGCCGAAACTGACGCAACCATGCGATCATCGCCTCCAGACCGTCGTCGGTGGCAACGTCATGTTCCGCCATCCACGCGTTGATGGCTTCGGGCGTGATCATTCGCTCGGAAAGAGCAAAGAGCAACATGACCAGGGCCTGACGCCGCCTCGGCGGCAGGGTCACAATCAGGTTGGCCAGGCGCTCGCTGAATTCCTCCCACCCGTCGGTGCGGATCAGCTCCCAACGCTTACCATCGGCCAACTCGGCCAGAATCTGGCGAAACGGGTCGTCGTCTTCGGTGGTCACGGATCCTTCCTCGCTGCTGGTCGGTCTGGTGTTGAGGGACGGCTAGGACCCACTCTCAAGGTCCCCCATCGCGTTCCGCAGGTCATCTTCGGCGTTGGCCAGGCATTCGTCACATACTGTCCCGCAGGTCGGGCACGAACGCTGCTTCCATCCCGGCCTGTTCTTCAACGAGAGTATGGTCTCGGCCCGGCTG
>DASZLD010000040.1:0-6809 GCA_035552655.1 Acidimicrobiales bacterium | reverse complement strand
GAAGACGCCGAGGTCCTCAAGGGCAAGGGCGTGGCCAGCGTGTACACGCCGAAGGACTTCGAGCTGAGTCAGATCATGGACGACTTGCTCGACCTGGCCGAGTCCCATCGGGCGGCCATCGCCCGCTGAGGTCGGGTCTTGACCGCTCTGCTCAGTTCTTGACCGCTCTGCTCAGTTCTTGACCGGTCCCGGTTGACCAGCCCTCTTGGCCGGGCTGCTCAGCCCCGAGCCCAGGGACGGTCGCGGCGGGCGGCAGCGGCCTTGGTCCACCAGCGGCCGCTGAACCGCCAGGCCGGGCCGGTCGGAGGCTCGGCCGGTGGTGCCACCACGGGGCGGGGCCAGGCCTGATCCACGGCCGCAGCCAGCACGGCCAGCACGGCGGGGTCGACCGGCGGTCGCGGCGCCAGGCCCACCGGCTTCGTCGCCGCCGTCGCCTCTGCTGGAGTGGGGTCGCTGCGAACCGCGCTCACAGGGGCATGTTCCCGTGCTTGCGCTTGGGCAGCTCCTCGCGCTTGGAGGCCAGCAGGGCCAGGCTCCGGACCAGCACCCGCCGGGTCTCGGCCGGGTCGATCACGTCGTCGACGTAGCCGCGCTCGGCGGCGGCATAGGGGTTGGCGTAGCGCTCGGTGTACTCCTCGACCAGCTCCTTGCGCCGGGACACCGGATCGCTGGCCTCGGCCAGGTCCCGGCGGTACACGATCTCCACCGCCCCCTCGGGGCCCATCACGGCCAGCTCGGCCGAGGGCCAGGCATAGGCCAGGTCGGCGCCGATGGACTTGGAGTTCATGACCACGTAGGCCCCGCCGTAGGCCTTGCGGGTGATGATCTGGACCCGGGGAACCGTCGATTCGCAGTAGGCGTAGAGGAGCTTGGCCCCATGGCGGATGATGCCGCCGTACTCCTGGTCGGTGCCGGGCATGAACCCGGGCACGTCCACGAAGGTGACCAGCGGGATGTTGAAGGCGTCACAGGTCCGGACGAACCGCGCCCCCTTCTCGGCCGCGTCGATGTCGAGCACACCGGCCAGCATTTGGGGCTGGTTGCCGACGATGCCGACCACATGCCCGTCGACCCGGGAGAACCCGCACACCAGGTTCATGGCCCAGTGGTGGTTGACCTCAAAGAACTCAGCGTCGTCGACGACCGCCTCGATGACCTTCTTCATGTCGTAGGGCTGGTTGGGCGAGGCGGGCATCATGGCGGTGAGCTCGGGGGTGGCCCGGTCGGGATCGTCGCCGGTGGCGATGACCGGTGGCTCCTCCAGGTTGTTGGAGGGGAGGAAGGAGAGGAGGTAACGCACGTCGTCGAGGCACGACTTCTCATCGGGGGCCACGAAGGCGGCCACGCCCGACTTGGTGGCGTGGCTCATGGCTCCACCCAGCTCCTCCAAGGTGACGTCCTCGCCAGTCACCGTCTTCACCACGTCGGGACCGGTGATGAACATGTGACTGGTGCCCTCGACCATGAAGATGAAGTCGGTCATGGCCGGGCTGTACACGGCGCCGCCGGCACAGGGGCCGAGGATCACGCTGATCTGGGGGATCACGCCGGAAGCCTGGGCGTTGCGATGGAAGATCCCACCGTAGGAGTGCAGGGAGACGACGCCCTCTTGGATCCGTGCTCCTGCACCGTCGTTCAGCCCGATCATGGGGACGCCGATCGACGAGGCCAGATCCATCACCTTGTGGATCTTCTCGGCGAACACCTCGCCCAGCGCCCCGCCGAAGACAGTGAAGTCCTGACTGAACACGCAGACCCGTCGACCGTCGATCTCACCAAACCCGGTGATCACGCCGTCGGTAAAGGGCCGGTTGTCCTCCAGCCCCATGCCGTGGGCCCGGTGGCGGGCCAGCATGTCGAGCTCTTGGAAGGAACCGTCATCGAGCAGATACTCGAGGCGCTCCCGGGCCGTCATCTTGCCTTTGGCGTGATGTTTCTCGATCGCTCTCGGTGAGCCGGCGTTCCTCGCCTGCTCGCGTCGCTCTCCGAGCTCCTCCAGCCGTTGGGTCATCGGGTGATCCATGAGGCCTGAGGCTACCGGACCCGCTCACCTGGTCTCATCCGACCTGCTCCAGGGATCGGGAGCACGCGCCGGGATGCCGGACACGACGGGCCATTTCGGGTCTCGACGGGGCCGATACGGGGCCGGTTGGGGGCTACCAGTGGGCCACTCGGCTTTCTCAGGCCGGGCTATTCACCCAGTGGGGCCCGCACCACACGTAGGTCACAGGGTTCTGCGAGCCCGAGCTCAGGTAGGCGCTGACGTTGCGGCCCCGATACCGCTGCTCCAGCTCGGGGTCTCGCTCACCGGTCAGGGTCCAGCGGGCCGGTGGGCCCGTCGCTGGGCTCTGGCTCGAGGCCAGCTGGCTGGGCCTGGTCCAGGGGGCCTGGCCGCCCCGGGCGGGTGGAGTGGGGTCGGCCGTGCCCGTGGTCGAGTCGGACGGCTTCCAGCCGTCGATCCGGAACACCGCCCGCACGACGTCGTCAACGACGGCGAATGCCCATTGGGGTGAGCGCCGAGACTCGGGGTCGGTCCAGCGGCGCCCGATCTTCCATGCCGACCGCACGGCTTCTTCGACTTGCGCGTCCGACGTTCCCGGCCCCAACGCCTTGCCCAGCCTGAGCAGCACGACCCGGTGGCTTCGCTTGATCTTCGCCGGTCTGGCCAGCAAAGTGTTCAGCCGTGTCGCCTCGGTACGCTGGGCGGGAACCGACGGGCGGGCGCCCGATGGCTCACCGGCCCGCTTGCCCTGCTTGGCTCCCATGGTCCGGCCGGCTACGTTGTCCCGCCCGGTCCCGGCACCGCGGTCATCCGATGGGGGCCGGAGTCCCAGGGCGTCGCAGGCCACTGCCTCCACCAGCCGAGCCTCGTCGGCGTCGAGCCCGTAACGCAGGATGTCGATGCGCACCGAACGCCCGCTCGACTGGATCTCTCGGATCCGCTCCAGGACCGGGAAGGTTCGCCCGCCGCGCCCCACCGAGCCCGGCTCGCCTGCTTCATCGACCCGGGCGGCCTGCACGTGCCGGAAACACCGATCGTTCCGTCCCCGCCCGGCGAAGAACGTTCGACCGGTCCGGGGATCGACCAGCAGGTACACATAGGAGCGGAGCTTCTCCCCGATTCCCGGTGCGAAACCCTCGTCCATGGTCGTGTCCCTTGCGTCGGCATTGCTCGCAGCAGGCGTTGCTCGCAGCAGGCATTGCTCGTAGTCGGCATTGCCGCAACAGGCGTCGCTTGAAGTAGGCGAAGTAGACGCTAGGCGAAGATGACCGCCTCGGCCCAGGAGTGTGCCTACTCCTGCACCAGCTCGATCAGCGTGCCGAACGCCGTCTTGGGGTGGACGAAGGCCACCGTGGTGCCTCGCGAGCCCGGTCGGGGGGCCTGGTCGATGGTCTGGCCTCCGTGGTCCTTCACTGCCTGGAGGGCGACCCCGCAGTCGTCGACCCGGTAGCCCACATGGTGGATTCCCTCGCCCTTCTTCTCCATGTACTTGGCCACGGGGGAGGAATCACTAGTAGGCGTCAGCAGCTGGATGTACGAGTCGGCCACCTTGATCAGCGCCTCTTCCACCCCGTCGGACTCGATGCGCTCGCGGTGGGCCACCGTGGCTCCGAAGGTCTCGGCGTAGTAGGCGATGGCGGCCTCGAGGTCCCGGACGGCGATGGCCACATGGTCGATCTCGGTGAGGAGGCCGGCAGGCCCGGCTCCATTCGCCGCGCCGGTGTCACCGGCCGCCGCCGCTCCGTTCGCCGCCGTCGTTGTCGTTCCGTCGTTGTTGCTCACGCCTCGTGCCTCCTGAACATAGTGATCCGGTCTTCGCCGACTTCCTGTCGGAAGGCCCGGTCTTCGATACCCAGGCCCTCTTCGGGCGCCAGGCACAACACACCGATCTTGCCCTCGTGCAGGTTCCGATGCACCTGATAGGCAGCCTCGCCCACGTTCTCCAACGAGTGCACGGCGGACAGAGGGGGCAGGATCTTCCCCTCGCACACCAACTGATTGGCGTCCCAGGCTTCCCGGTAGTTGGCGAAATGGGAGCCCTTGATCGTCTTCAACTTCATCCACAGGTGGCGGTTGTCGTACTCGATCATGAAGCCCGAGGTAGCGGCACAGGTGACGATCATGCCGCCCCGCTTGGCCGCGAACACCGACGCCCCCATGGTTTGCCGGCCCGGATGCTCGAAAACGATGTCCACGTCTTCGCCCACCAGGGCCCGGATGTCCTTGCCCAGCCGGCGCCACTCCTTCTCGTCCTGGGTGTGCTCGTCCTTCCAGAATTTGTAACCAGCCGCTTTGCGGTCGATGACCGCTTCCACCCCCAGCTCGTGTAGCAGCCTGACCTTTTCTTCTGAGGAGACCACGCCCACCGGCGTGCCCCCGCCGTTGAGGACGTACTGGACGGCGTACGCGCCCAGGCCGCCCGATGCCCCCCAGACCAGAACCTTGTCGCCCTGTCGCATGGCGGCACCGTTCTTGGACACGATCATCCGGTAGGAGGTCGAATTGCACAGTGCGTTGACCGCCGCCTCCTCCCACGAGAGGTGGGTGGGCTTGGGCATCAACTGGTTGGCCTTGACCACGGCCAGATCGGCCAGTCCCCCGAAGTTGGTCTCGAACCCCCAGATCCGTTGGTTGTCGGCCAGCATCGAATCGTCGTGGGCCGACGGGTCCTGGTCGTCGACGTAATTGCAGTGGACGGTGACCCGATCCCCCGGCTTCCACTTGCGGACGGCGGAGCCGACCCGGAGGACCACGCCCGAGGCATCGGAGCCGACCACGTGGTACGGGAGGGCGTGTCGTGCCCCCCACTGGCCCTCTTTGCCCAGGCGATCGAGAAATCCGAACGTGGGCAGAGGCTCGAAGATGGACGTCCACACCGTGTTGAAGTTGATCGAGCTGGCCATGACGGCGATATAGGCCTCGTCCGGGGCGAGCTCGGGCGTGGCCACCGCGCTGACATGGAGGGACTTGCGCGGGTCCTTGTCCTCGGAGGCGACGCCCTCGAACATGTCCACCTCCTCTCGGAGGACGTGGGCGGCACGGTACGTATCAGGGAGCGCGATCTCGGCGATCTCATCACCTGATGCTCCGGCCTCAATTGCTTCAAGGAAAGCCTGCATGGGCGCTCAGGATACTCGGCCCGGTTCTCTAACTTCGGGGCCAGATGCGCCTCCCTGGTGGCTGGCGACATAGGAGAAGCGGGCAACCAACGGCCAGGGTTACTTAAGGGTCAGGATCCCCTACAATAGGCAGTCAATTCAGTCAGTTGTCAGTTGCCGCCGGCCCTTTCGGGGGTCGCCGCCTGATCAGGCCTCGGAGGTCTTTCATGTCCGGTTCCGTCATCGTCGCAGGTGCCCGTACGCCGATCGGCAAGCTTTCGGGCGCGCTGGGCGGGTTTGCCGCCACTGAGCTGGGTGGATTCGCCATCGCCGCTGCCCTCGAGCGTGCGGGCGTGAAGCCTGAGCAGGTCGATTACGTGTTCATGGGCCAGGTCATCCTGGCTGGGACGGGCCAGATCACCGCCCGCCAGGCAGCGGTCAAGGGTGGCATCCCGATGACCGTGCCGGCCACCACGGTGAACAAGGTGTGCCTGTCCGGCCTCAATGCCATCTACCTGGCCGATCTGCTCATCAACGCCGGCGACGCCGAGATCGTGGTGGCTGGCGGCATGGAGTCGATGACCCAGGCGCCGTACCTCCTGCCCGGCGCTCGTGGCGGTTACCGGATCGGGGACGGCACGCTGGTCGATTCGATGATGTATGACGGCCTTTTCTGTGCTTTTGATCAGTGCGCCATGGGTCTGGGCACCGAGCGTTACAACGGCGCCGATGGCATTTCCCGGGAGCGGCAGGACGCCTTCAGCGCCGCCTCCCACGAGAAGGCCGCCGCCGCCATCAAGGATGGCCGGTTTGCCGAGGAGATCGTGGCCGTCAACGTGCCCCAGCGGAAGGGCGATCCCATCGTGGTCGACACCGACGAGGGCGTCCGGCCCGAGACCACGCCAGAGTCCCTGGGCAAGCTGCGCCCCGCCTTTAGCAAGGACGGGACCATCACCGCCGGCAATGCTTCCCAGATCTCCGACGGCGGCGCCGCCGTGATCGTGATGTCCAAGGCCAAGGCCGAAGAGCTGGGCGTGACCCCGCTGGGTGAGTTCGTGGGCTACGGCCAGGTTGCTGGTCCGGACCCCTCGCTGCTGACCCAGCCGTCGCGGGCCATTGCTCAGGCTCTGGCCAAGACGGGCACCAAGCTCGACGACGTCGACCTGTTCGAGATCAATGAGGCCTTCGCCGCCGTTGGTCTTTCCTCCGTCGATGACCTCGGAATCCCCGAGGAGAAGGTCAACGTCAATGGGGGCGCCATCGCCCTGGGCCACCCTGTCGGCATGTCCGGTACCCGGGTCGCCCTTACCGCGCTCCTCGAGCTAAAGCGTCGTGGCGGCGGCCTGGCCGCGGTGAGCCTCTGTGGTGGCGGCGGCCAAGGCGATGCCGCACTCCTCCGTTCGCTGTCCTAAGCGCTGAGCGGAGAGCACTGACAGGCGCGGCGCTCGTGCGTCCGATTGCCCGGGTTGAGGGCTTTGCTACTCATTCCTCTAGCTGACGCCGCTTGCTAAAAGAGAGACGGCGACTCACCAGGATCGGGATGCGGCCCAGGATCGGGACGCTGCCGTGACCCGGCCTTGCGCCGAGATCCAGCGGTTCGGTCCGATCGACCCGGGCCTGATCGACCCGGCCCCGAACGGGCACTTCGTTTCGACTTCTCGTCGGGTGGGTCGGCCCCTGATGTCGTCGTCGAAATGGTGGTCTCGTCG
>DASZLD010000039.1:0-8062 GCA_035552655.1 Acidimicrobiales bacterium | reverse complement strand
CAAGGGGTGCAAGTTCGCCCCCCGGTGTCCCTACGTCCAGCAGAAGTGCATCGACGCCGAGCCGCCCCTGCGCAGCACCGACTCCTCCGACCACGTCTTCGCCTGCTGGTTCCCGCTGGTCGACGGTCGGCCATCCGGCCTTCCTTCGGGCCTACCCACCACCGATGCCCAGTCCGATCGCACCCCGGAGGTGCAGAGCCGGTGACCGATGTCCAGGCAGAACCGGCAGACCAGGACGGGGCGAGCGTGCCGGCCACCAGTCCGGCCGCCAGTCCTCCGGCGAGTCCGGCGGCGAGCAGCGACACAGGGGCCGGTAACGGCACTGGGCCCGATGGCCTATCCGGCCCGGGACCGGGGCCCGAGTCCGGACCCGACAACCTGGCCGATGCTCCCGTGCTCCTGCAGGTGGAACACCTGGTGGTCGAGTTCGGTTCGGCCAAGCGACGGGTCCACGCCGTGTCCGATGTGAGCTTCGAGATCCGGGAGGGCGAGACGCTGGGTCTGGTCGGTGAGTCCGGGTGCGGCAAGTCGACCACCGGTCGAGCCATCGTGCAGGTCGAGGTGCCGACGTCCGGCAGCGTTCGCTTCGATGGGACGGAGCTGACCCGGCTGTCCAAGAAGGACCTACGTCGGATCCGCACCCGCATCCAGATGATCTTCCAGGACCCGATCTCCTCGCTCAACCCCCGCCGTCAGATCAAGGACATCGTGGCCGAGCCCCTGGCCATCTGGGGGCGCGGCACCAAAGAAGAGCGCGAGGCCAAGGTTCGCGCCGCACTGGAGTCAGTCGGCATCGACCCCGACACCGCCGGTGACCGTCGTCCCGGGGAGTTCTCCGGTGGGCAGTGCCAGCGGATCAGCATTGCTCGCGCCCTGATGTCCGAGCCCAAGCTCTTGATCTGCGACGAACCCGTCTCTGCCCTCGACGTGTCCATCCAGGCCCAGATCCTGAACCTGTTGGCCGACCTCAAGGCATCCTTTGGGCTGACCATGGTCTTCATTGCCCACGACCTGGCCGTAGTGAAGAACGTAAGCGACCGTGTCGCCGTCATGTACCTGGGCAAGCTGTGCGAGGTCACTGGGGCCGACCAGCTCTACCGGGCCCCGGCCCATCCCTACACCGAAGCGCTGCTGGCCTCCATTCCCGATCCGGACCCCGACCGGGGAACGGTGGGCGCAACCCTGACGGGCGAACTACCGTCGCCGCTCGATCCACCCTCGGGTTGCCGGTTCCGGACGCGCTGCCCCCATGCCCAGGCCGTCTGCGCCGAGGTGGAGCCTCTGCTGGAGGACGTGGCCCCCGGGCACCAGGTGGCGTGTCATTTCCCGTTGGTCAACGGCACCCGCATCCAGCGCCCCGTGCCCGCGGCATCCGCGGCTTCCTGAGCTACGGCCGCCCTGACCGCGCCCTGACCGCCTGACCGCCGATCGGCTGATGGCCGGGCGGTTGGTGCGTTGGTATTGCTGACGCCAGCGTTCCTGCGGTCGCTGCCGATCGTTGACGACCGGCAGCTAGTGCGTTGAGCTACTGGTTCTCGCCGGCCGCATCCACGGGACCGGCTTCCGTCTCGGTCTCCACCTCGGCTGGGGGCACCGGAGCAGCCTGTGTGGCCGCAGGTGCAGCTGCCGGGGCGGCCGGTGCGGGGGCAGGAGCTACTGGCGGGGCCACCGGAGCGGCCTGCGGTGCGGCAGCCTCAGGGGCGGCGGCGGGAGCAGCCTCAGGAACCACGGCAACAGGAGCAGCAGCCTCGGGGGCAGCTTCGGCCGTCAGCGGGCCGGCCTCGGTCTCCGTCACCACACCGCCGGCATTGGCGGTATCGGCGGGAGCGGCGGGAGCGGCGGCCTCGACAGCGCCTGCGGGAGCAGCGGGTGCTTCGCCCTCGCCACCTTCGCCCGGACCATGCTCAGCCACGTACTCGGCCCAGGCAGCCTGCGCCTCGGTCTCGGGGGTGAACTCGGCCTCGGCGAACTCGAAGGGACCGATGTAGTTGCCCTCGGCGTCGTAGGCGTGCTCGCCGAATGCCTCGCGGTACTCCTCGGACACCTCGCCGCCCTCGGCCGCCTGCTTGATCGACAGGCTGATCCGCCGGCGCTGCAGGTCGATGTCGATGATCTTGACCCACAGCTCCTCGCCCGGGGTAACCACCTGCTCGGGCAGGTCGACATGGTGGACGGCCATTTCCGAGATATGGACCAGGCCCTCGATGCCATCGCCCACCTGCACGAAGGAACCGAAGGGCACCAGCTTGGTGATCCGGCCGTAGACCAGCTCGCCCACCTGGTGGGAGTTGGCGAACTCCTGCCATGGGTCGTTCTGGGTGGCCTTGAGGGAGAGGCTGATGCGCTCCTTGGACAGATCGACGTCGAGCACCTCGACCTCGATCTCGTCGCCCACCGACACCACCGAAGAGGGATGGTCGACGTGCTTCCAGGACAACTCGGACACGTGGACCAGTCCGTCCATCCCGCCCAAGTCGACGAAGGCACCGAAGTTGACCACCGACGAGACCACGCCGCGGCGACGCTCGCCCGGCTTGAGGTTGGTGAGGAACTCGCCCCGCTGCTCCTTCTGAGTCTCCTCCAGCCATGCCCGGCGGGAGAGGACGACATTGTTCCGGTTGCGATCGAGCTCGATGATCTTGGCCTCGATGGTGCGGCCCACATAGGGCTGCAGCTCGCGCACCCGGCGCAGCTCGACCAGGGAAGCGGGAAGGAACCCTCGGAGACCGATGTCGACGATCAGGCCGCCCTTGACCACCTCGATGACCGGTCCGGTGACGACTTCGTCGTTTTCCTTGAGCTTCTCGATGGTGCCCCACGCCCGCTCGTACTGGGCCCGCTTCTTGGAGAGGATCAGGCGCCCCTCTTTGTCCTCCTTCTGGAGAACCAGGGCTTCGACCTTGTCGCCCAGGGAGACGATTTCCGAGGGATCGACGTCGTTGCGAATGGAGAGCTCACGGACGGGGATGACGCCCTCGGACTTGAAGCCGATATCGAGAAGGACCTCGTCCCGGTCGATCTTGACCACGGTGCCCTCGACCAGGTCGCCGTCTTCGAACTCGACGATGGTTCCGACCATGGCATCCTCGAGAGAGGATCCGGCCAGGTCGTCCTCGGTGATGGCTCGAGGGATGTAGACACCGTTCTCGTCGAAGCGACCCATCGCTTCGCCGGACAGCAGCGCTGTGCCGGTTCCGGTGGCAGGTGTTCCGCCAGTTACTGCAGACTCGTCGGACATAAAATTAGGTAGCTCGCTTTCCGGACAGGTCCCGGTGGCCGACTGTGCCGACTGGAGCGCAGTACACGAGGCGCTGCGCGACACCGGGGAGAAGAACCGACCGCATCAGCGGCCGGATAGCAATAGTAGCACCGTGACCGGGAAGGACGTCCTAAACCTGGGAGGTGGACGGCCCGCGCCCCCGAGTGGGACCAGGCACGCCGGTCAGCCGTCCTTGGCCTCGGCCCAGGAACTGCCCCAGGCCATGGCCACCTTCAAGGGCACCGACAGATCGGCTGCCCCGGTCAGGGCCCGTTGGGTGAGCTCAGCAATCTCGTCGGACTCCTCTGGGACCACGTCCACGATGACCTCGTCGTGGACCTGGAGGACCAGGTCGGAGGCGAATCCACCGTCGTGGAGGCCGGCGTCCAGGCGTACAAGCGCCAGCTTGAACAGGTCGGCGGCCAGGCCCTGGATGCCGGCGTTCATGGCCTGGCGCTCGGCGCCCTGGCGGACCTGATAGTTGGTAGCCAACAAGTCGGGCAGCGGCCGGCGGCGGCCGAAGGCGGTGATGGTGTAGCCGCTGTTCCGGGCATCGGCCACGGCGCGCTGCATGTAGTCCTGGACGGCCGGGAAACCGTCGAAGAAGGCCCGGAGAATGGTCGAAGCCTCCTCTACCGGCACGTTCAGCCGCTGGGACAGGCCATAGGCCTCCATGCCGTAGGCCAGGCCGTAGGACACCATCTTGGCCGTGGACCGCTGGGAGTGGGTCACCTCGTCCCGCTCCACCCCGAACACCCGGGAGGCCACCGTCCGATGAATGTCCTCACCGGCCTCGAAGGCGGCGCTGAGACCGAGGTCCCCCGACAGGTGGGCGATGGCCCGCAGCTCCACTTGGTCGTAGTCGGCCACCAGCAACCGGCGACCAGGACTGGGGACGAACGCCTCGCGGAACCGGCGACCCTGGTCGGTCCGGACCGGAATGTTGTGCAGGTTGGGCCGGTCCGATGACAGCCGGCCGGTCCGGGCCACGGTCTGGCGGAACGTGGCGTGGATGCGGCCGTCCTCGCTGACCTCGGCGATGAGGCTCTCGCCGTAGGTCGAGCGGAGCTTCTCGATCTCCCGGTAGCGCAGCAGTGTCTCCACAATGGGATGTTGGTCTCGGAGCTGCTCGAGCGTGCGGGCGTCGGTGGAGTAACCGGTCTTGGTCTTCCGGAGCGGCGTGAGCCCGAGCTGGTCGTAGAGGACGGAACGCAGCTGGGGAACCGAGTTCACGTTGAACGGGCCACCAGCCAGCTCTTGGATCCGGGCCTCGAGGGTCTGGCACTCGTTGGCCAGCTCGCTGGCGATCTCTCTGAGCACCTCCCGGTCGACAGGGATGCCGGTGACTTCCATGCGAGCCAGGACCCGAACCAGAGGTCGCTCGATGTCGTTGTAGAGCTCATCCTCTTCCTCGGCCGCCAGGGCGGCCTGGAGTGGTGCTCGAAGGCGGGACACCGTGGCCGCCAGTCGGGCCGCGGCCTGCACATGGGGGGCGACCGTGTCGCCGGTGCCTTCGCTCTCATCCTCACCGTCGAGCTCGAGGCTGAAGGTTCCCTGGCCCTTGCCCTGCTCCCCGTCGTCCACCTCGGTTCCGAGATGGGCCACCGACAAGTCCCGCAGCCGATAGTGATCGACCGAGGGATCGAGCAGGTACGCGGCCACCGCGGTGTCCATGGTCAACCCGGTCACGTCGACTCCCAGGGGGAGCAGCGACCGCATGATCTCCTTGGCATTGTGGGCGATCACCCCGACCCCGTCCGGTCCGAGGGCGGTGGCCAATGCGTCGAGCACCGGTCGTGCCTGGGTCAGGCTGTTGCCGGCGACGTCGTCACCCAGGTAGAGCACCGCCTGACCGTTCGACTGTTCGACGGCTGCCCGGTCGCCCTGTTCGGCGACGCCATCGCCCGGTTCGGCGGTCAGGGCCCAGGCGACAAACGGGGACCGTCCCGGATCCCCGGACCAGACGGCGTGCAGGGCCACGTTGCCCGTCGCCGCCCGTGCCTCGGTCACCAGCTGCTCCATGGCGGAGACAGCCGCGTCGGCCGTATCCGGGGCGTTGACATGGAGGGAGTCGAGCCACGCCGCGCTCGTCCCCGATTCCGTGGCCGCGCTCGGGCCGCCTGCGCCCCCGTCGGCCCCCGCCCCGCTGTCCGCGATGACAATTCGAGGGCCGTCGCCCCCGGGCTGTCCGAACGCACCTTCTCTGATCAGCGAGACCATCCGGTTCCAGATGGTCCGGAGCTCGAGCTCGGCGAACGCATCGCGAGCATCGTCCTCGATCCAGCCCCCCAGGGTCAGCTGATCGACGTGGGTATCGAGGGGCACATCCCGCACCAGCGGGATGACCTCGGCGTTCATGCGGACGCGATCCTCGTGGAGCGCCAGGTTCTCCCGCAGCTTGGGCGAGAGCGCATCGAGGTGGGCGTAGAGCGAGTCGAGATCGCCGTACTCGTTGACCAGCTTCGCCGCCGTCTTCTCCCCCACCCCGGGGACTCCGGGCAGGTTGTCGGACGGGTCGCCGCGCAGGGCGGCCAGGATCGGGTACAGCTCGGGCCGCACACCGGTGCGCTCTTCGATCCCGGCCTCGTCGTACAGGGCATAGTCGCTGACCCCACGACGGTTGTAGAGCACCCGGATATGGGGGTCCTCGACCAGCTGATAGGCGTCCCGGTCGCCGGTGACCAACAACACGTCCTGCCCCCGGTTGCGGGCCTCGGTGGCCAGCGTGGCCAGCACGTCGTCGGCCTCGAACCCTTCGGCCTCGATCACCGGGATGGCCAGCTTGCCCAGGAGGGAGCGAATCATCTCGAACTGGGGCAGGAGATCGGCGGGCGTCTCCGATCGGCCCGCCTTGTAGTCCGACACCACCTCATCCCGGAATGTCCCGCCCGGTAGGTCGAAGGCGACAGCCAGGGCGCGTGGATGATGGTCGCGCACCAGGTTGTGGAGCATGGACGTGAAACCGTGCACGGCGTTGGTGACGATGCCGGCGCTGGTGGCCAGGTCCGGAGGGAGCGCAAAGTAAGCCCGGTAGGCCAGGGACATGCCGTCGAGGAGGAGCAGAGGGCCGGCCGGCTTCTGGGCGGCGGGACTACCCGGAGACGTTGCCGATGGGGAGGCGGTGGGGGCCATGGGTGCGGTGTCGACCCCCTAGGGAGTAGTGGTGCCGTCGAGCACCTGACGGGCAACGTCACTCATGCGCGAGCGGCTGCCCATCGCCGTCTTCTGGATGAAGTTGAAGGCATCGGACTCGGCCAACCCGTAGCGCTCCATCAGGAGGTCCTTGGCCCCGTCGACCAGTCGACGGGTCTCGAGCTTGTCCTCCGCGGTCGCCTGGGTGTTGCCGCCGTTGCTGGCCTGAACCTCGGCCGCCTCCGCCTCGATGGCCCACTCCTGCTCGCAACGGGACACGGCCTGGTCGATGGCCGGAACCAGCTCGGCCCGCTGGAACGGCTTGACCAAGTACGCAGCCACCCCGGCCTCTCGGGCTTCTTCGATGAGATTGCGCTGGCTGAAGGCGGTCAGGATCAACACGGCCACCCGCTGGCCCAGTTCGGCGATGGCTCGCGCCGCAGCCAGGCCGTCGGCCCCAGGCATCTTGACGTCGAGGATGGCCAGGTCGGGCCGGTGGCGTCGGACCAGGTCGACCACCTCGTCGCCGCGCCCGGTCTCACCGACCACGTCGTAGCCCTCGTCTTGGAGTATCTCCTTGAGGTCGAGCCGGATGATGGCCTCGTCCTCGGCAATGACCACGCGCCTGGCCATGGTGTGTACCCCTCTCGACTTGCTCAATGTTCTCGGATCGATCAACCGGGGCCGATGACCAGCCGGTCGAGCAGTTCGTTCTGCCGCCGTTCGAGTTCGGTGATCGTATCCAGAAGCGCCTGCCGTGACCGCAACATGGCCGCCGCATGCCGGCTGGCTTCGTCGTACTCCTTGGCCGCCACCGGTGTCTCGGACACGAGGGACCGTAGCCGGGTGTCGTCGGCAATGTCATTGACCACCGAGAGCTGCTCGTCGAGGACAGCCAACTCACTCCGCGCCTTGGCCAGGCGGGTGTGAGCATCGCTCAGGCGGCGTTCGACGGTGGACCGGTGCATGGGGCGGCAATTCTACGCACTGCTGTGGCCTACGGATTCATCGGCTCGGGCATCGGCTCGGACCAGATGGCAAATGTCAGGCAGCCGACCAGGTCCAGGAGGCGACGGTGCGCCGGGATAGCACTTCGTGGTCCGGTGCCGGCGCCAGGCCCGGGGCCAGGTGAACTGCGACCCGGAGGCGTCCGTCGGGCCCCTGGCGATCGACCAGGGGTGCCGATACCAGGTCCTCGGTGAGATAGGTGGCCGCAGGAGCCAAATCTCCAGGAAGCACGAACCCGGGGAGCGCGGCCAGTGCCGTGTTCACCGACCGGGCATAGCCCGACTCGAACATCCCTCCCACCCAGAGCGGCGTGCCGGTACCTTCGCTGGCACCGTCGCCGGTGCCGACGCAGTCCCGGTAGACCTCGAGGGCTGCGGTCAACCCACCGAGGCGGGCCGGTTTGACACACACCACCTCGCACGCCCCCATGGCCAGGGCCGATCGCACCGAATCGGGGGAATGGAGGGACTCGTCGAGGCACACAGGTGTACGCATCGCCCGGGCCAGCAGGGCGTGGCCCTCGAGGTCATCGCGGCCGAAGGGCTGCTCGATGCAGGCCAGATCCAGCCCGTCCAGCGTGGTCAGGTGCGTGATGTCGGTGCTCGAGTACGAGCCATTGGCGTCGACTTGGAGCATCAGATGGGGATGCCGGCGACGGACGGC
>DASZLD010000038.1:0-68965 GCA_035552655.1 Acidimicrobiales bacterium | reverse complement strand
CGGCTCAGCGCCTGTCGGCCTGCGCATCACCTTGCCCGCCAGCCGGACCATTCGTTCGACTGGAGCGTTCCAGACCAGTGCGACCAAGGACCTGGCTGCCGCCTCGCGCCCTCGGTTTACGGCTGGAGCCGGTACCGTGGTGCGCGTTCCCTCGCAGAGCGTGACCACCTATACGTTCGCCGACGGTTGATCCGAACGCACCGGGTAGTACCGGCGATACGACAGACGTCGCGCAAGCGGAGTGGAAAAGTGGTGGCGGTAACGGTGATCGAAACGGTGGGACTCATGACCGACCTTTGCAACCAACCCGCGCACGAGCTTGTACGCGCCGAGTGATCAGGGGATGCGGCCGAAGGTCTCGAAGAAGGTGAGCGAGAACGAGAACAGACCCTCAGCGTCGGCGGCAGCCAGAGCGGCAAGCCATTGGTCGACGTCTGACTGGTCGACCGCTCCGGCGGCGGCGGAGGCCAAGGCATTTTGTCGAATGGCGAAGAGCGTGTCGGCCACCTTCAGGCTTCGAGAGACCAGCGTCCGAGGAACCACGGAGACGTCGTCGCTGCCCTGTTGCCGAAGCAGCCGATCGAGGCGGCGGCCGCTCCAGCCGTCCGGGAACCCGTCCGAGAAGAAGTCGGAGATCGTTCTGGTGGTGGCGGGATCCAAGCCTTCGGCGTCGAGCAGCAGGGTGGTCATGTCGGGATCTCGTACCCACAGGAGACCATCGGGCTCGACTACCCGATGCATCTCGGTCAGGGCGTCACCCGGGCGGTCCAGGTACAGAAAGACGCGATCCGATCGGCACGCCGAGAACGTGTCATCGTCGAACGGCAGCTGGTAGGCCGAGCCCTCCTCGAACCGCACGTCGACTCGGGCCTCCGCCGCCCGCCGTCGGGCCACCTCGAGCAACTGGGCGCTTTGGTCCACTCCGGTCACCGAGACCCCGGTCCCACCGAGCCGGGCCATCTCGATGCAGTCGTGGCCCGCTCCCGAGCCCACGTCGAGAATCTGTACGCCACTCGCCGGCGCGCCGGGCCCGAGACCAAGACGCTGGTAGGAGAGTGCTTTGTACTCCGCCGTGTCGCCCAGCGAGCGGAGCTGGTCGAGGTAGTCAACGTAGCGATCGGCGTCGGCCGCGGCGTCGATGTCCTCGAATTCGCTCCAGACTGCGGACATTGCTGCACCCCCCTCCGCCGGGTCCGTCCACCAGCGAGCATTCGCTCATATCGAGACTGAGGGCACGGGGCTTCGGCTCTTGTCGTAGCGCGCACCAATCTACAGTCTGGCCTTTCCGGTGGCATGATCGGGCGGTGACCGCAGCCGAGCTGATCGCCCGTTTGGGACTCGAGCCGCACCCCGAGGGAGGCTGGTACCGGCAGACCTGGCGGGGGACCGCCGACCCTGGTGTGCGACCGAGCGGCAGCGCCATCTATTACCTGTTGACCGAGGACGAAGTGTCCCGACGTCATCGGGTGGACGCCGCCGAGATCTGGCATTACTACCGGGGCGCCCCGATCGAGCTGCGCATCGCAGCCCCCGGTGGTGCCGATGAGATCCACCTCCTCGGACCGGACATCGAGCACGGCCAGGCCCCGCAGATGTTGGTGCCGGCCGGGGACTGGCAAGAGGCCCGATCGCTCGGTGCCTTCAGCTTGGTCGGCTGCACCGTGTCCCCGGCCTTCGAGTTCAGCGGGTTCGAGCTGGCCGACTCCGACGGGCCCGCGACCTAATCGGGCCGAGAGCCTTCCGGCGAGGCCGAGCGCTCGTGGATGGCATCCCGTACGGCATGGAAGAGGCCGGTATCCCGGGCACCGATGAGCTCCCAGGCTCGAGCGATGCCCACCAGGAAGAAGACCACGGTGAGGATGGACAGTGTTCTGATGTTGGACTGCTGGTCGGGTTGTCCGGACAGCTGGACGCCCACCACGAACTGGTAGATGAACACCACGCTCTGGATGGCGAGCAGCCGGACCTGGCGTCGACGGTGGGTGATGCCCTCGGCCCGCATCAGGACGATCCCCAGGGCCACGCACGAGGTGAAGCCGGTGGCCGCCACCGACATGGTCGGCGTAGCCAGGGAGATTCCGGGGATGAGGGCGAACAGCGCCAGCACCAGGGCATCGGTCAAGGCCGAGAAGGCCACCCCTGCCTTTATGTCGAGCTCGAGGCGCTGCTGGCGGCCCGACGCACTGGGCGCCACGGAGATGGCCACGAACAGCAGGCCAATCAGCGCTCCGGCCACACCGGCGCTGGCGGCAAAGAAGGCAGAGAAGCTGGAAGGAACCAACGGAAGCGACGTCCCGCTCAGGTCCGATGGCAACGAGCCGGGTGGTGCCTCATGCGATGCTCGATTCTCGGGAGCGGGCCGAACGAGTTCCGATGATGTGATCGGATCAGAGCGCGTGCACGGACTCCAGGTTGTCGTCGGTGGGACGGTGTCACCATATCGACGAATGACCGTCGGAGGGCGAAGTGGAGTTCGGCGGTCCAGCGCCTGTTCGGACCGGCGGGAAGTGGTGACCTTCGTGGCCACCAGCCATGATGGACCCATGGCACACTCCGCTCTGTTGGTGATGGACATCCAAAACGGCATCGTCGATCGCGTTCCCGATGGCTCCGAGTCGCTACTGGCCGCGTTGGACCGCACCACGTCGGCGGCTCGCCGCGCCGGTGTTCCGGTGATCTACGTCCGCGTGGCCTTCCGCCCCGGCGGGGCCGAGATCAGCCCGAAGAACAAGAGCTTCTCGGCCATCGGCAGTGCTGGGGGGATGGGCCTGGACGACCCGGCCACCCAGATCTACCCCGCCGTGGCCCCGGGCCCCGACGACATCGTGGTGGTGAAGAAGCGGGTGAGCGCGTTTACCGGTAGCGACCTCGATGTGGTGCTGAGATCCCTGGAGGTCGACTCGCTGGTGCTGACCGGGATCGCCACCAGTGGTGTGGTGCTGTCCACGCTCCGCCAGGCGGCCGACTTGGACTACCAGCTGACCGTTCTTCACGACGGGTGCGCAGACGCCGATCCCGAAGTCCATCGGGTCCTGCTGGACAAGGTGTTCCCCCGACAGGCATCGGTGCTCAGTGTCAGTGAATGGATCGAGCAACTCTGAGCGTGCTCGTGTGGGCAGCCCAAACGGCTTAGGGGATGAGGACGATCTTGCCCTGTGTATGCCGCTTCTCCAGCTCGGTATAGGCCGCTCGGACCTGATCGAGCGGGTAGGTGGCGGCGATGGGGATGGTGATCCGACCCGATGCCACCAGGTCGACCATTTCGGCCAATACATCACTGCTCGAGGCGCTCGAGCTGCCATCCGTCTTCACCCCGAACTCCTCGGCCGCCTCGAAGGCGATGACGGTATCCACGCGTTCGGGCTGCACGCCGAGGTCGATGGCCAGCTTGACGTAGTCCGGTCCGAACGTGTCGATGAAGGCGTCCACGCCCGAGGGGGCAGCAGCCCGGATGCGCTCGATGAGGCCTTCGCCGTAGGCCACGGGCGTGACCCCGATGGAGGACAGCCAGGAATGGTGGGGTTCCGAGGCGATGCCGATGACCGTTGCTCCCCGGACCTTGAGTAGCTGCACGGTGATCGATCCGACACCACCGGCTGCGGCCGACACGACGACCGTGTCGCCGGGACCAGCCCCGACGGCGCGCACGGCGGCGTAGGCGGTCACGCCGGCGACGAACAGAGACCCGGCCTCCGCCCAGTCCACCGAGGCCGGCTTGGCTACCAGGTGGTCGGCGGGTACGGGGACGTACTGGGCTTGGCTCGCCCGCCGGTCGGTCCACCCCAGGACCTCGTCGCCGACGGCGAACCGGTCGACGCCCTCGCCCACCTGGTCGATCACACCGGCCAGGTCGGTGCCCTGGCCCGACGGGAAGGTGGCCGGGAACCGGGTGTCCAGGAAGCCCTGGCGGATCGAGGCCTCTCCGGGGTTGGTGCCGGCAGCCCTGACTGCAACCAGGACCTCACCGGGCGGAGGATCGGGCACGTCGACCTGGGCGATGTCCAGGACATCCAGCCCGCCGTACTCGTCGAATCTGACTGCTCGACCCTGTCTGGTCATCACTGACCCCTTTCTCCGGGCATGGCCACTGGCCCGCTACGGCCTGCATCCCTACAACGCGCCGTCCGGCCAAATTGTGCCCGATGGTGGAAGATGGGGCCCACCTCGAGCCCGGTCGTGGCTGGTATCGATGTGGACCGAGCTACTTGGCGGTGAACCCGGCATCGACCGGGAATCATCGGACCCGGCGCCAGTCGGCGCCGAAGTAGTTGTTTCGTACCGGTTAACATCCGCCCCGAGTCCAAGACGTTCGACGAAGGGTGTGTCATGGCAGAGATCGGGTACGACGGAAAAGTGGCGATCGTCACCGGCGCGGGAGGCGGATTGGGCCGTGAGCACGCCCTTGAGCTGGCACGACGTGGCGCTCGGATCGTTGTGAACGACCTTGGCGGCTCGGTCAGCGGGGAAGGTGGGGGTGAAGGTCCAGCTCACACCACGGCCAAGGAGATCGAGGCCCTGGGCGGCGAAGCGGTGCCCGACCTCAACAGTGTGGCCACCACCGAGGGGGGCCAGGCCATCGTGCAGACTGCTCTCGATGCCTTCGGTGGCGTCGACATCCTGGTCAACAACGCCGGCATCCTGCGGGACAAGTCCTTTCACAACATGACCCCCGACCTCGTCAACGCCGTCCTCGATGTCCACCTGCGGGGCGCATTCAACGTCACCCAGCCTGCCTATGTCCACATGCGGGAAAAGGGGTACGGACGAATCATCAACACGTCGTCCAACTCCGGCATCCTGGGCAACTTCGGCCAGGCAAACTACGGGGCAGCCAAGATGGGTCTGGTCGGGCTCACCCGGGTCCTGGCCATCGAGGGGCGCAGGTACAACATCAAGGCCAATGCCATCGCTCCAGTGGCCTTCACCCGCATGACCGAGGAGCTCTTCGGAGCCGGCATGGGGGAGAAACTCGATCCCAAGCTGGTCACCCCCCTGGTCTGTTGGCTGGCCTCCGACGAGGTCGACGTCAGCGGCGAGGTGTACTCGGCCGCCGGCGGCGTGGTCGCCCGCTTCTTCATCGGGTTGACTCCCGGCTACTACAACGCCGAGCTCACCGTGGAGGACGTGCGCGACCACTGGAGCGAGATCCGCGACGAGAAGGGCTACATCGTTCCTGAGGATTCGAGCGGCGAGATCCAGAAGCTGGTTGAGATCCTCGGGGGGTCCTGACCCGAGCCCACTCGGCACGCGCCGGGCCGAGCTTTCCTACTCCTCGGAGACCAGGTCGCCCTCGTTGAGATCCAGGGCGTCGGTCAGGTCCACGGAGTCCAGGGCCAGGAGCGAATCCAGTTGCGCGGCCAAGCTCTTGATCTCATCGGCCTCGTAGTAGCTGCGGTTCAGCGTCAACGTCAGCTGCTGCTGCACCATGGCCAGGGCCTCTTCGGCCGCGGCCGCCGCGTCGTAGACCGAGAACAGCCTGGCCTGCATGGCCTGAGCCGACACGTAGCGCGTTCCCCTGGTCTCCGCTTCGATGGGAAGCGAGCGGAGGAGATCGCCAGGAGTCGGGGTCCGATCCTGGGCCACCGTCTCGACGGCATCTGACTGTTCGGTATCAACCTGCTCGGTGGTGGTCGGGTCGGTATCGGTGTGCTCTGTATTGCCCTGCTCTGAGTTTCCCTGCTCCATCATGTATCTCCCTCCACGTGCTCGGTTCGGTGTCGGGATTCCTCCTCTGGGTGGTTCAACACCGAATTGTCGGGTCATGTTCCAGGATCCAGAAGCTCCACCCAGGTCCGCTGTACCCACTTCCCCGAATTCCATGCCATCGGTAGTACGGTTACCCCAGCCCACATGGGCGAATGGGGTCCCAGGGGGGAATCATGGTGCACATCACTCGTCGTCAGTTCTTGACGGCAGCCACGGGAGCGGGGGCGCTCGCCGCCTTTGGCGCGACCACGCCATCGGCCGGCGCCGCCACCAAGACACCGGCCAAGGCCAAGAAGTCCGTGCGTACCGGGGGGATCACCGATCCCAAGAAGGCGCCCTTTGACACCGTCGTCGTGTTGATGATGGAGAACCGGTCGTTCGACCATCTGCTGGGCTGGATGCCCGGGGTGAACGGCAAGCAAGCCGGGCTGAAGTACCCGGATCTGCAGGGGAAGCCGGCCCGTACTGCGGCATTAGGGGACAACACCCAGGCCTGCGGGGACAAGGACCCCGCCCATGATTGGCAATCGGTGGCCAAGCAGTACAACAACGGCAAGTGCAATGGCTGGCTCCAGACCCAGACCACCGGTGACCATTTCCCCATCGGGTACTACGAGAAGGCCCAGGTCCCCATCCTGGGCGCATTGGCCAGCAACTACACGTTGTTCGACAACTACCACTGCTCGCTCATGGCCGCCACCTGGCCGAATCGGTTCTACCAGTTGAGTGCGGCCACCGACGTGGACGAGACCGGGTTCTTCCCCGGCCCCGACGGTAAGCGCCCATGTGACCTCGACCTGGCCATCTTCGATCGGACCCAAGCGGCCGGACTCACGGCGGGCTACTACACCTGGGGCGAGCCGATGACCGAGCTCTACGCGTCCAAGAAGTACGACTCCATCACCTATCCCAAGGACCAGTTCTTCACCCAGGCCAAGGCGGGAACCCTCCCCAACGTCACGTTCATCGATCCCGATTACACCACTATCTCGGAGTTCACCGGCATCTCCAACGACTATCACCCCCACGGCAACATCGAGGCCGGCGAGGGCTACCTGCGCGACGTCCACGACGCCCTCAAGGCCAGCCCCCAGTGGGACCGCACCGTGTTCGTCCTCAACTTCGACGAGCACGGTGGGTTCTACGACCACGTGGCCCCCACGTTGGTCAAGGACAACAACGTGAACCCCAACCCCGGGCCGCACCCCAACTACTCACGACTGGGCTTCCGGGTTCCGGCCGTCGCCATGGGGCCGTTCGCCCCCAAGAAGGTGGAGAAGGCCGGTCCTTACGAACACTGCTCGGTGCTGAGCATGATCGAGTGGCGGTGGGGGCTGCAGCCGATGACCGCCCGCGACGCCAATGCCAAGAACCTGGCCGATGCCCTCGACTTCACCACCCGCCGCAAGGCCATCACCCTGCCTGCCTTCGAGCCACCGACTCCACCGGTGGCCTGCCCCAATCCCACTGTGGCGCTGGCCTGAGCCGGGCGAGGGCCACCGACCGGCTCCCCTGACCAGGCGACCTGGCCAGGGGAGCGTCAATCAGCGGGAGATGCCCTTGTAGCTGGTGGGGAAGAAGCCCTTGGGATTGCAGACGAAACCGGTCTTGGGATCCGGGCTGATGCGGCTCCACTTCCCGTTCTCGTACTGGGCCACGAGCCAGCACTGGCCGGGGATCTTCTGGGCTGGGTTCTGGGTGGACTCCAGGCCGTCGGCGTTGAACGACGTGACCTTGTCCAGCTGGGCGTCAAGGCTGCCCCGGGTGGGATTGGGCCCGGCCGCCTTGAGGGCCTGGACGAACAGCTCCGCGTTCATCCAAGCGTCGACGGTGTAGACATCGAGCTGGGTCTGGGGGTCCACCTTCTTGACCCACTTGTCGAACAGGGCCACCGCCGGGACCGTCTTGGCATCCTCGCCCCGGTACAGGGCGGTCGTCCCCGTGAACAGGGTGCCGTTGCCGGCCGAACCGGGCTTGAAGTCACTCTCATAGGCGTTGGCCCCGCTCAGCACCAGGGCGTCGAGGTTCTGCTGCTTCATCTCCTGAGCGATGGTGGCGATGTAGGTACCGATCTGGGTGGGCAGGAAGACCAACTTCACCCCCACGTTCTTCATCTTGATGATGTCGGGCAGAAACGTGGTCTCGGTGTAGCCGGCGTCCCGGGAGTACACCCACTTGTAGCCCAGGCTCTCGGTCAGGGCCCGATCGGTCTTCTCGGCCGCCAACACCGACGCGGTGGTGTTGTCGCCGATCATCCCGAGCGCCTTGACCGCGGCGGGGTACTTCGACTTGAGCCACTTGTAGGGCCCGGTGATGTTCCCCCCGTTGACCGCCGGGGCGGCCGAGTACAGGTTGGGATCGGTGTACATGCTCGGATTCAGCACCTCGGTGATAATGGGGAGCTTGTTGGCGTCGATGATCGGCTGTTCGGCGTTGTCGAGGAGCGAGAACCCTCCGACGATGGCGAAGTCGTTCTTGGCGATGCTCTGCGTTTCGTTGGCAATCGTTCCCGACGAGAAGGCGCTGTCCCGGCCGTCGAGCACCAGCTTGCGTCCGTTGACCCCGCCCTGGCTGTTGATGTAGGCGAAGTAGGCCTCGGTCCCGATCTTGGCCCCCTCGAACAGACCGGGGACCGGGGACGAGATGTCGCTGATGGAGCCGACGGTCACCGTCTTGGCCGTGATGCCCGGCGTGGGCGGCGCCGCCGAGGCGACGTTCGATCCTCCCCCGGTACCGGCGACCACGGCCCCGGCCCCGATGACCAGAGCCAGACCGCATCTCCCCATCCTGGAACTGAAATACCTCATTACCCCCCCTTTTGTGTCACCCGGTTACGCGCCGGGTGAACGTTTCCTACATCTCAATCGGCGCGGACCTCGGAGCGAACGTGGTAGCGATCGGTGTAGTCGCGGAACTCCTCGGCCAGCCCCTCGTAGGTCCACCCGAAATCGGCCGGGTCGTAGCGATGATGGCCGAAGGCGTCCTTGGGCCGGTGCTCGAGGAAGGCCTCCATCCGTCGGGCGTGGAGGTCGCTGACCTCGCTGCCGAAGTGCTTGTAGAGGCCACGGACCGTCTCCAACGGATCGTCCATGAGCGATTCGTAGTGGAGGTGTTGGCACCACCCCGGCTCCGATTTCTCGTCGAAGGCCACGGCCGAGCCCAGGGCGAAGGCGCACTTCCGCTTCCACTCTTCGGCGGTGGGCCGCGGGTCGGTGCGGGAGGTCAGGGGCCGTTGCCCGGCGTTGGCCAGGCTGGCCAGCGAGGTGATGACCGGTCCCGGGTCCCGATGGGTCCAGATGATGCGGGCGTCGGGATAGGCGGCGAGCAGGGCCTCGAGATGCCACAAGTGATTGGGGGTCTTCAGGATCCACCGGTCGGTGGGCTGGCGGGACTGCAGGGTCTGGAGGGCCAACCGGTGCTGGGCGTAGGCCGGCGCCATGTCGGCGCTCTCGAGCCAACGGGCGTACGTGGGCACATGGGCCTGGATCTCGAGGGCCAGCGTGCGCATATCGTACAAGAACAGCGACACGCATTCCTGGGCCAGGGTGGCTCCAAAAGGATGCATGGCCTTGAGGGGAGGGTTGAGTTTCATCAGCCCGTCCAGCTCCTTGGCCGTCTGGGCGATGCGGGGATCCTCAGCCGACTCTTCCAAAGTCGGTGGGGGGATGGGGTGGGCCGCTTCCCACTGGAGCAGTGGTCGGGCCATGGGATCGAGGCCCAGCAACATGGACAACACGCTGGTACCGGTGCGAGGCAGCCCGACGATGACCCAGGGGCTATCGATCCGTTCGGAGTGCACCTCGGGATGGTCCAACGACCATCGATGGAGAGCGATGCGGTTGGCCAGAGCCGAGGCCGTCATCTTGGCGATCAGCAGTCGACCGAATGTGGTCAGGTCGGCTTCGCGGCCACAGGACTCGAGGAACACCTCGAGCGGCTCCCGATAGCTGTCACTGCCCAGATCGGTGGAACCGGCCGCCTTCACCGCTGCCGCCACCACCGACGACGGCTCCAGCGACGGGAGCGTGACCCCGAACCGGGACAGCCGAGCCCCGACCTGGTTGAGGGCGCGCAGCGGCGGGCTGCGCAGCTCCGAGTCGCGCCAGGTGTAGCTGACGTCGGTCAACGAGCCACCTCGACGACGGTGCGGCCCAGCGAACGGCGCTCCTCGTGCTCATCCAGAGCGGCCCCCGCCTCCTCCATGGTCACCCGCCGACCCACGTAGGGGCGGATGCTTCCCTCGGCCGCCATGCGCAGGAGGTCGGCGTGGACCTCCTCGCCCACTGCTCGCCCGAACGGGTTGAAGCCGAACCGTCGCATGCCCGGATCGACCGATTCCGACCAGCCCAGCATCACGCCCACGATGTCGATGTTGCCGATGCAGGCCATGCGCAGGGGCCGGCCGGTCATGCCGTTCTCGTCGTCGTCGGCGAACCCCACTGCCAGGTAGCGGCCACCGTGCGCCGTGCAGCGCCAGGATCGCTCGACGAAGTCACCCCCGGCCAGGTCGTAGACGACATCGGCGCCGGCATCGCCGGTGGCGGCCAGTACCGACTCGACGAAGTCCTCGGTGGTGTGGTCGATGACCAGGTCGGCACCCAGTGAGGAGCAAAGCGCTCCCTTCTCCGGGCCTCCGGCCACGGCGATGACCCGGGCACCGATCGCCTTGGCCAGCTGGATGCCGGCCGTGCCCAGGCCGCTGGCGGCCGAATGGATCACGACGGTCTCACCGGCACTGAGCCGGCCCCGGCGGAACAGGGCCAGATGCGAGGTCTGGAAGGTGAGCAGAAAGGCGGTGGCCTCGACATCGTCGAACTGTTCGGGGGCATCGAACACCGAGACGGTAGAGGCGAGGGCGTACTCGGCGATGCCACCCAGGGCGGTGTTGGTGATGGCCACCACCCGTTTGCCCACCCAGGACTCCGCACCCTCGCCCGCCGCATCGACCACCCCGCAGACATCCATGCCCAGGGTGAACGGTGGAGGAGTGGGGACCGACACCAGCTTCCCGCGGCATCGGTCGATGTCGTTGAAGTTGAGCGATGCCGCCGCCACCTTGACCCGTACCTCGCCCGCACTCGGTTCGGGTCGCTCGATGGTACGAACGGCCAGAACCTCTCCCGGCCGACCGTGCTCGGTCACCTGCAAGGCCCTCATGCTGCCCCCCTACTGATACGTAAGACGTTTGAGGTTCAGTGTCTCACAGACGCATGACTCGCGCCACCGATCCTGTCAGCAAATGCGGGCAGGAACCACGCGGCCAGCTGGCGGCGGATCTCCTCGGGCTGGCGGCCGCCGTCGCCGGGCACGGCGGCATAGGAGATGAGGATCCGCAGGATCCAGTCGATGAGATCGGACATGTCCTGCTCCGATACGGAGCCGTCGGCCAGGGAGGAGGCCAGCAGTGGTCTGACGCCGGCCTCACCGATGTGACGGAGGGCCTCGACGCGGATGGCCTGGGTGGCCGCCCACGCCGCCGAGTCGCCGCCGAACACCGCGGCGTGCACCGGTCGTTGACCGATCTCCCCGATGGCGAACATCATGCCCTCGAGGATGCGTTCGCCCGGGTCCCGCACCGAGGCCAGGTGCACGTCGGCGTCGACGGCCATGGCGGCCGACTCACGGGCCAGGACGGCCAGGAAGATCGCCTCGTGGCTGCCGAACCGACGGTACAGCGTGGCTCGGGAGATCCCCACCGCCTGGGCGATGTCTGCTGCCGTGGTCTTGGCCACGCCGAAACGGAGGTAGCACGATGTGGCCGCGTCCAGCACCGCATCGGAGTCGACGCCGGTATGACGCTGCTGGGACATGGAGCTCCTTGGCCGGGTCGACGGCCGATTCCTGCACCCGGGTCTGGCCGGTCGAAGGTTACCGGGGAAGGTTAGCGGGTGAGACATGATCTAATATAGTCTCGTGTCTTAACGCCCAGACCAGGGCCACCGACGAGGACTATGGTGCACGCCATCGAGCCACTGCAAGACGTTCCGGCCAGCCCAGCCGTACACGATGCCGCCACCGATCTGGCCCAGCGGGCAGGGGCGGTGCTCCTGGACCTCGAGTCCCAGTCGCAGCACTCGGGTCGGTCGCTGAGCGACGAGGGGGACCGCCGATCGCAGCAGTTCCTGATGGCCGAGCTGGCCAGCCGCTTCCCCGATGACCCCGTCCGGTCGGAAGAGGGACTCGACTCACCCGGGGGCGATCGGCTGTGGATCATCGACCCGTTGGACGGATCCCGGGAGTACGGCGAGCGGCGAGAGGACTGGGCCGTCCATGTGGCCCTGGCCATCGAGGGTCGCCCGGCCGTCGGTGCCGTTGCCCTCCCGGCCCGGGGGATCGTGCTGGGGACGTCGGCACCGCCACCGTTGCCGGAAGCGGCTCCCGTGCCCCGTCTGGTGGTCAGCCGCTCGAGGCCGCCGGCCGTGGTCACCCAGGTGGCCGAGCGGTTGGGTGCCACCGTCATCCCCATGGGCTCGGCCGGAGCCAAGATCGCCGCGGTGATACTGGGCGACGCCGACATCTACGTCCACGCCGGGGGGCAGTACGAGTGGGACTCGGCCGCACCGGTGGCCGTGGCCCTAGCCAGCGGGCTGCACGCCAGCCGCCTCGACGGCTCGCCGTTGCGCTACGGCCTCCCCGACCCATGGCTCCCCGACCTGGTGGTGTGCCATCCCTCGCTGGCCGAGCCGGCGCTGGCTGCGTTGGCCCGGCGGGGGTAGGTCCACGGTGAAACGGCTGACCCATCTCGAGGAGCTGGAAGCCGAGTCCATCCAGATCATCCGCGAGGCGGTGGCCGAGAGCGACCGACCGGTGATGCTCTATTCCATCGGCAAGGACAGCGCGGTCATGCTCCATCTGGCCATGAAGGCCTTCGCTCCGGCCAAGCCGCCGTTTCCCCTGCTGCATGTCGATACCACGTGGAAATTTCAGGCCATGTACGCGTTCCGCGACGCTCTGGTCGAGAAGCTCGGCCTCGAGCTCATCGTCTACCGCAACGAGGAGTGCGTCGAGCGCGGCATCAACCCCTTCGATCACGGATCGGCCCTCCACACCGACATGTGGAAGACCCAGGGGCTCAAGCAGGCGCTCGATCGCTACGGTTTCGATGCCGCCTTCGGTGGGGCTCGGCGGGACGAGGAGAAGTCGCGGGCCAAGGAGCGCGTCTTCTCCCTCCGCTCCGACCAGCACCGATGGGACCCCAAGCTCCAACGTCCGGAGCTATGGCACCTCTACAACGTGCGTCGGAACAACGGTGAGAGCATCCGGGTCTTCCCCCTCTCGAACTGGACCGAGCTCGATGTCTGGCAGTTCATCTACCGGGAGGAGATCCCCATCGTCCCGCTCTACCTGGCCGCGCCGCGACCGGTGGTGGAACGGGACGGCACGCTCATCATGGTCGACGACGAACGGATGCGGCTGGCCCCCGGGGAGACGCCGATGCTGAAGAGCGTGCGTTTCCGCACGCTGGGCTGCTACCCGCTCACCGGCGCGATCGAGAGCGAGGCCGACACCCTGGCCAAGGTGATCCAGGAGATGCTGCTGACCGCCACCTCGGAACGGCAGGGCCGGGTCATCGACCACGACTCGAGCGGCTCCATGGAGCGCAAGAAGCAAGAGGGGTACTTCTGATGGCCCACGCTCACGGCGACCTGGCCATCGGCGACATCGATGACTATCTGGACGCCCACGAGCGCAAATCGATGCTCCGGTTCATCACCTGCGGCAGCGTGGATGACGGGAAGAGCACACTCATCGGTCGCCTCCTGTACGAGTCGAAGCTCATCTTCGAGGACCACCTGACGGCGCTGGAGGCCGACTCCCGCACCATCGGCACCCAAGGGGGCGAGCTCGACTTCGCCCTCCTGGTCGATGGGCTGGCGGCCGAGCGGGAACAGGGCATCACCATCGACGTGGCCTACCGGTTCTTCTCCACCGAGGCACGCAAGTTCATCGTGGCCGATACGCCGGGCCACGAGCAGTACACGCGGAACATGGTGACCGGCGCATCGACGGCTGATCTGGCCGTGATCCTGATCGACGCCCGCAGAGGCGTCCTGACCCAGACCCGGCGCCATAGCTATCTGGTCTCGCTGCTGGGGATCAGGCACGTGGTGCTGGCCATCAACAAGCTCGACCTGTGCGACTACTCCGAAGACGTGTTCCGGACCATCAGCGACGAGTACCGGTCCTTCGCCTCCGAGATCGGTCTGCATGACGTGACCGCCATCCCCCTGTCAGCGCTGCGGGGCGACAACATCACCGAGCCGAGCCCGCGCACGCCGTGGTACTCGGGGCCGACCCTGATCGACCACCTGGAGACGGTGGAGGTCGACGGGACGGTCCAGGCCGAACCGTTTCGCATGCCCATCCAGTGGGTGAACCGTCCCGATCTCGACTTCCGCGGCTTCTGTGGTCGGGTGGTACGGGGCACCGTCCATCCCGGTGACCCCGTCCGCGTCCTACCGTCGGGGCGACGAACGTCGATCGCCCGCGTCATCCTGAACGGCAGTGATGTCGACGAGGCCGTGACCGGCGAGTCGATCACGATCACGCTCATTGACGAGATCGACGTCAGCCGGGGCGACGTCCTGGCGTCAGAAGCCGACCCACCCGAGGTGGCCGATCAGTTCGAAGCTCACATTGTCTGGATGAGCGAGCACCCCATGCTCCCCGGACGTCCCTACCTGCTCAAGATCGGCACCCGTACCGTCGGCGCCACGCTCGCTCATCCCAAGTACAAGGTGAACGTCAACACCATGGAGCACACGGCGGCGGCCACCCTCGATCTCAACGACATCGGAGTGGGCAACATCAACCTCGACCGGCCCATCGCCTTCGACCCCTACACCGAGAACCGCGAGATGGGTGGCTTCATCCTCATCGACCGTTTCGACAACGCCACCGTCGGCGCCGGGCTCTTGCACTTCGCCCTGCGACGGTCGGCCAACATCCATTGGCAGGCGGTCGAGGTCCACAAGGAGGCACGCTCGGCCCTGAAGGCTCAGCGCCCCGCCCTCATCTGGCTGACCGGGTTCTCGGGAGCGGGAAAGTCCACCATTGCCAACATCGTCGAACGCAAGCTCCACCGGCTCGGACGTCACACCTATCTGCTCGACGGCGACAATGTCCGCCATGGCCTGAACAAGGATCTGGGCTTCACCGATGCGGACCGGGTCGAGAACATCCGCCGCATCGCCGAAGTGGCCAGCCTCATGGTCGACGCCGGCCTGATCGTCATTGCCTCCTTCATCTCTCCGTTCCGGGCCGAGCGCGAATTCGCACGGTCCTGTGTGCAACCGGGCGAGTTCATCGAGGTCTTCGTGGATACGCCCCTGGCTGTCGCCGAATCTCGCGATCCCAAGGGTCTGTTCAGAAAGGCGCGGCGGGGTGAGCTCTTCAACTTCACCGGCGTCGACTCCCCCTATGAGCGACCGGCCGATCCGGAGATGCACATCGATACCACCCAGGTGCTGCCCGAAGATGCCGCCGACGCCATCATCTCCATGTTGCAGGGCCGGGCTGAACCGGAGTCCGAGCTCGAACGGTGACCCGTCGTCGAACCCGGGTGAGCGAGCCGGGCTGGTTGTCTGGGGCCATGGGAGGGATGATCGTGCCATGAGTGTTCGCCGGGTCGTGCCCGATCTCGCCTGCCGGTCTGTGGTCCAGACCACTGCCTTCTACCGCTCCCTGTTCGGCCTGCAGCCGGTCATGGACCATGGGTGGATCGTCACGCTGGCCCATCCCGACCAGCAGCCCGGTGCCCAACTCAGCTTGGTGACCCATGACGAGACGGCACCGGTGAACCCCGATGTGTCCATCCAGGTCGACGACGTCGATGCCGTGTACGCCGAGGCCCTGGAGGCCAAGGCTGAGATCGTGCACCCCCTGACCGATGAGCCATGGGGTGTGCGCCGCTTCTTCGTTCGAGATCCTGACGGGCATGTGGTCAACGTCTTGAGCCATCCTTAGGCCGAGACGAGGAACGGGGGGGAAGTGTGAGCACGAACGAAGCGGCCCTACTGGCCCGGAAGACGTGGCGGACGGTGGAGCCGCTCCACGGGATGATCTACTTCGTTCCCGAAGCGGCTGAGGCGTACGCCGCGCTGGGTATCACCGGGACGAACGGGTACTTCGCCTCGCGCGCCGCCCCCATGGGTGCGGTATCGGCCGAGGTGGTGATCTCGACCTTCTTCAACTTCAAGCCCGACCTGGTGCACGCGGCCATTCCCGGTGCGTGGGAGATCGCTGCGCCCGAAGACCTGGTGAGGGCCCGCCTGCGTGCCGTCGACCGGGCATACCGGCGCCTGCTGGGTGACGACGTGGTCGACTCCGATGCGATGGCCCGAGCTGCGGAGCTGGCCCAGACCCTGGCTGAGGATGCATCCACTCGGGTCGAGGGCCGTCCCCTGTGTGCCGGCCACGCCCGGCTCAGCTGGCCCGAGGAGCCCCACCTGGCCCTCTGGCATGCTCAGTCCATCTTGCGCGAGTTCAGGGGGGACGGCCACATCGCCCTCCTCGTCACCCATGACCTGTCGGGGATCGACGCCCTGATCACCCATGGCGCCGACGGTGAGGTGCCCCTGGGTCTGCTCCGCTCCACCCGCGGGTGGTCGGATCAGGAATGGGCCGCAGCCGTGGGCTCGTTGCGCCAGCGAGGCTGGCTGACCGCCGGCAGCGGCGACGAGACGACGTTCACCGAGTGGGGGGCGGCCCAGCGCGCGGAGATCGAAGCCGAGACGGACCGCCTGGCCGCGGCCCCGTACGCCAACCTTGGTGACGAGGGCTGCGCTGAGCTCCGATCGCTCACCCGACCCTGGAGCAAAGTGGTCTCCGAGGTGCTGTTCCGCTGACCGCTTGACCGGACGGACTTACCCGCCCGATTCGGCCTGTTCGGCCAGCTCCAACCAGTGCTCCTCGGCCTCATCCAACGCGGCCTGGGCGTCGGCCAGCTCGTCACCCAACCGGGTCATCGCCACATGGTCGACCGCACCGGTCAAGGCCTCGGTGATCCTGTCCCGCTGTCGTTGCAAGCGGACCATGTTCTTCTCCGCCTCGCGCAGCAGCCGGCCCATGGGAGGACTCCCACCGGTACTCGGCTTCGCCACTGGGGCCACCGGCGTGTCGCGCGGTGAGCGGGGCGGGAGCGACCCTGCTCGGCGGGCGTCGCCGTGTTCGACGCGGGCGACCCAGCCGGCCACGCCGCCCGGTACGGCCGACACGGTTGCGTCTGCTTCCACTGCCACCAAGTGGTCGGTGGTCCGATCCAGGAACGTGCGGTCGTGGCTGACCACCACCAGCGCCCCCGGCCAGTCCTCGACGAAGTCCTCGAGGACTCGGAGGGTGTCGAGGTCGAAGTCGTTGGTCGGCTCGTCCAGGAACAGGACGTTGGGTCGGCTGGCGATGACCAAGAGGAGCTGCAGGCGTCGCCGTTCACCGCCCGACAGGGTGCCCACTCGGGCGAACGGCAGCTCGCCGGTGAACGAGAAGCGCTTCATCAGCTCGACGTCGGCCAGGGAGCCCGGTGAGCGGTGGGGACCCGCCACCAGGTCCTGCACCCGAGCCCGAAGATCGAGCTCGATCCCCTGTTGGTCGTAGTAGCCCACCACCACCGTCGGTCCCACCTCGACCGTGCCGACGGTGGGTTGTCGGCGACCGGCCAGGAGGTCGACCAGGGTCGATTTGCCCGACCCGTTGGCCCCCACGATGCCCAGGCGCTCCCGTCGTCCGAGGACCAGATCGACCCCCGACAGGACCAGGGGCCCGCCGTCGTAGCGGAACCCGACCCCGGCACACTCGATGACCTTGTCGCCCAGCCGGGGCGTGACCTCGACCATCTCCAGCTCGGACGTTCGAGCGGGGACATCCGGTCCCCCCTCGATGAGCCGAACGGCGGCATCGATCCGGGCCTGCGGCTTGCGCGACCGGGCTTGGGCTCCCCGGCGGAGCCAGGCCAGTTCGCGGCGGGCCAGGTTGCGCCGGGTCGACTCGGCCGACGCCGCCCGTTCCTCGCGCTCGGCTTTGGCCGTCAGGTACGACTGGTAACCACCCTCGTGCACGTAGCTGGACCCTGAGTCGAGCTCGAGCATCCGGGTGGTGAGCCGGTCGAGCAGGTGACGGTCGTGGGTGACCAGCACCAGGCCGCCGCGGAAGGACAGCAGGCGCTGCTCCAACCAAGCCACGGCACCCAGATCGAGATGGTTGGTGGGTTCGTCGAGCACCAGCAGCTCGGCCGGGTGGGCCAGCACCCGGGCCAGCGCCACCCGCTTGGACTGGCCACCGGAAAGCGCTCCGGTATCGATGTCGGCCGAGGTGCCCATGCCCAGACGGTCGAGGGCCGCCTCTGCCTCCCATCCCTCCCCGACCGCGCCCTGGACCGTACCGGGCGGAAGCCGGGGTACCTGGTCGAGGAACCCCACCCGCGTCCCCCGCCCTCGTCGGACCTGGCCCTCCTCGGGGTCATCGACGCCGGCCACGATGCGCAACAGGGTCGATTTGCCCGAACCATTGGTGCCCACCACGCCGATGCGATCACCGTCGGAGACGGTGAGAGACAGGTGTTCGAACAGGACCCGGTCCACCCGGCGAACGGCAACTTGCTGGAGATCGACGAGTACGGCCACGAGGCGCCCAGGGTATCGGGCACCGCCGTCACCGCCGTCACCGCCGGCGCCCCGCGCTCCTCAATCGAGCTCGGCCAGGATCTCGCCGATGATCTTGGTGGCCTCATGGGCTGAGAGCGGCTCGCCGCCTTCTGCTGCTGCGACCTCTTTGGCGAAGTCCTCAACCGAGTGAACCCCGCCAACGAGCACGTGGCGCAGCGCTTCACCGCTGGCGTCGGAATTGCCGACGGCCTTCACCTCCTTGGCAATGGGTTGGTCGGGTGAGGTGGCCACTGCATGCACCAGGGCCATGGCCGTTTGGCGACCAGAAGCGGTGGAGACGACCGGCTCGCGATCGGGGTTCTGCTGCAGGTCCCACTCGGCCAAGGCCTCGTCGTACCCGCCTTCGCCCGGGTGGAGCACCCTGGTGGTGGCCACCGGCGTGGCTTCGGCCCCGTCCGAGGGGGTATCCCCGTCGCTCTCTGTTGGGTGCTGTCGTTCCGGCTCCACCGGGACGACGAGGGTGCCATCGGAGTTGCGAACGATGTCCATTGAACTGGCTCCTTGGGGTTGCCGCCGTTGGCACGGCGGCAATGGACCCTTCTTACCCACTGCGGCCCGGTTCTATCCGTCTGAGTCAGTGCGCTGAGCGCCACCCGGCCGGGCCGCATGGGAGGAGGGCGCGGTGCAAGACTGAAGTCGTGCCCCACCCGTACTGGCCGCTCTTCGATGTGCGGGTGAGGACCCCACGCCTGGAGATCCGTCTTCCCACCGACGACGAACAGAACGAGCTCGTAGCTGTGAGTGATGGCGGGATACACGATCCGGCGGTGATGCCCTTCTCGACGCCGTGGACGGACCGGCCCCTCCCGCACCGGCACCGGGAGGCGCTCCAGTTCTGGTGGGGGGCACGGGCGACCTGGAGTCCGCATCACTGGCGGTTCCAGGGCGGCGTCTTCGTCGACGGCCGACCGGTCGGTGTCCAAGAGCTCATGGCTACGGACTTCGGTCCCCTCCGGTCGGTGAAGACGGGCTCGTGGCTGAGCCAGGAGTACCAGGGCCAGGGGATCGGGAAAGAGATGCGGTCAGCCATCTTGCATCTGGCCTTCGACGGGCTCGGAGCCCGAGAGGCGTTGAGCGGCGCCTTTTTCGACAACGAGCCTTCGATGGCTACGTCTCGATCGCTGGGCTACGTGTTCAACGGCGAGGAGCTGCTGCTCCGGCGAGGGCTACCCGATCGGATGATCAACCTGCGACTGGACCGGGACACATGGTCCACGGCTCGGCGAGACGACATCGTCGTCGAGGGCCTGTCCGAGGACTGCCTGGAGATGTTCGGCCTCCCCGTGGCCCGCTGACACCGAGGAGCCTCCCGTCGAACACTCGGTAACGTGAGGCGATGGCACCTTCCTCTCGCGTCTTCGAACTCCGCACCTACCATGCTGTCCCTGGCAAGATTGACGCCCTGCACGAGCGGTTCCGGGACCACACCCTGCCCTTGTTCGACAAGCACGGCATGACCGTGATCGGTTTCTGGACGCCGCAGGACGGCCAGCAGGTCCCCGCCGACACACTCGTGTACATCTTGGCCTTCAGCGACCGGGATGCAGCCGAAGCGGCGTGGGACTCGTTCCGGGCCGATCCGGTGTGGATACAGGCCAAGGCCGAGAGCGAGGAGCGAAACGGAGGTTCGCTGACCACGGCGATCGAATCCGTGTTCCTCAACCCGACGGATTACTCACTCCTCGGGTAGCCGATCGGTGAGCTTCCGGGCTTCGACCGGCTACCCGCCGGCGCCGGATGCCCAGGGCCACGATTCGCCAGCCCAGCAGGGTGAGCCCCAGGAAGCCCAGGGCCACGAACACGAAGGCGACAGCAGTGCCCTGACCGGCGATCACCCGGAAGGCCATGCCCAGAGCCACCGTCGAGATCCACACCACAAGTCCGCTCGAGAGGGTCATGCCGTCGCGACGACCCGCGGCCAGGATGAGCCAGCCGATGGCCAGTGCGGCCAGGAAGGGCCACGCAGTCGAGGCCAGGCCGGCGACGGTCAGGCCATGGGCATGGGCGGTTCGGCCGATGGCCACGAAGACCAGGACCATGACGAGATCGAGTGCCACGCTGACTTTGCCCATCGACGGTCAACCTAGTGTCCCGCCGACCAGACGATCGCCGCCGGGTGATGGCAGGATGAGGCATGGCTGAAACATGGAAGAACATGCCGGCATCGGACGTACAGGTTGGCGATCGTGTTCGACTGGAGTCAGGAGCCGAAGTGCTCGTGTCCCGGATCGAGCCCAAGTTCATGGGCATGGACACCATGCTCGCCCTCATCGAGGACACCTCCGCCCGCTGGTACAAGCAGCCGGTAGTCCAGACGGCCGAGGTCGAGGTCCAGCGGGCGGGCTGAGCAGTCCGTGCCGGGCGGTTACGCCGGCACCTGAGCGACAGGGGAGCGACATGGAGACGACGCGCTCGGCCGACGGCACTTCGATCGCCTTCGATCGGGAGGGTGAGGGACCCGCACTGGTGTTGGTGGTGGGAGCGTTCTGCGATCGAGCGACATCGGAGACGCTGGCAACGTTGCTTGCCCCTCAGTTCACCGTGTTCCGCTATGACCGTCGCGGCAGGGGGTCGAGCGGTGACACCGCGCCCTATGGGGTCGAGCGTGAGATCGAGGATCTCCAGGCCGTGGCGGCCGCCGCCGGTGGCCCGGCCTTCGTCTTCGGCCATTCCTCCGGTGCAGCGCTCGCACTGGAGGCCGTCATCGCCGGTCTCCCGGCCACCAGGTTGGTGGCCTACGAACCGCCCTACATCGTCGAGGGGACACGGATCCGACCGGCAGGACTGGCTGAGCGGGTCAGCCAGCTGCTCGGTGCCGATGAGCCCAGCCAGGCGGCCGAGCTGTTCCTGCTCGAAGGGCCCGAAACACCGGCGGAGGTGGTGACCATGATGAAGGGGGCTCCTTTGTGGTCCCGCTTCGAGGCGTTGGCCCACACCCTGCCCTATGACCTGGCCATTCTCGGCGATCAGCACATACCGGCCGAACAGTTGGCCACCCTCGACGTTCCTACCCTGGTCCTCAGCGGCGCCGAGAGTCCCCGGTGGGCCCGCGATGCCGTCGAAGCCGTGGCCGCGGCGGTGCCCAACAGCCAGCATCTCGTGCTGGAGGGACAGACCCACAACGCCGCTGACGACGCGCTGGCGCCCGTCCTCACATCCTTCTTTCTGGGCTGACCGGGCGGTCGTCGGAGCCCTGACCTGGGAGGGAGAAAGGCAAGCGCAGACAGGGGTCGTTGCCCTTGTGGCCCGACGAATTCCGAGGGCACCAGAGGAGTAGTGTGCCGTATCAGCCCTCTCGGTAGCTACCGACGGCCACTGCGGGCGCTGACCTTCTCAGATCACCCCGATGGGCACGCCGGCTCTGTGCTTCACCTTCCCGCCCCTCGCAACGTGCTCTGGCATGCGATGCCTGTTGTGTTGGAAGGCGTTGTGGCGCCCCTGGGCGCGTATTACCTGATGCTGCTGATCGCCGGATTCCGCGGGGCCCTCATTGGCGCATTGGCCTGGTCCTACTTGATCGTGGGTCGCCGCCTGGTGCGCCATCAGCGGGTGTCGACGCTCTTGTTGGTGGGCACCGCCCTCCTGACCTTGCGGACGGTCATCTCGTTCATCACCGGCAGCGCTTTCCTCTATTTCATCCAGCCGACGGCCAGCACGTTCCTGGTGTCGTTGGCATTGGTGGGCTCTGCCCTCCTGGGTCGACCCTTCACCCAGCGGTTCACCCACGACTTCTGCCCCCTCACCCCCGAGCTCCTGGCTCGACCGACCGTCCATCGGTTCTTCATCCGCGTGTCGTTCCTGTGGGCGACGGTCATGTTCTTGAACGGTGCCGTCGTGCTGTGGCTGCTTCTCACCGAGTCGGTCGGAGCGTTCGCCGTTGAGCGCAGTGGCATCTCGGTGTCCCTCACCGCTGGCGCCATCGCGCTCTCGGTCATCTGGTTCGCCCGCTGCATGCGACGCGACGGTGTCACCGTGCACTTCGGGAGAACGCCGCGGCTGGCCCCGGCCACCGCCCCACTGCCGTAGCCGGGGACGCCTGCCCCCACGGGCCCCATGTGCTACCGATGAACTCTGCGCTTGGACCCCGTCTCATCCGGAGAGTGCATTCCCGGATGGAAGGACAGAGACATGGCCGAGACCGATCCAGTGGCGGAGCTCGATGCTCGATACAGCACCGACGGCGCCCGGGCGGCTGAGTGGCGGCGGGCTCGCCAGGAACTGGAGGGGGCCAGGCTGTACTGGCTCTCGACCGTGCGTCCTGACGGCCGCCCCCATGTCACGCCGCTGATATCCGTGTGGCTCGACGGAGCACTCTACTTCTCCACTGGTCCGAGCGAGCGCAAGGCGCTGAACCTGTCCGCCAACCCTCACTGCGTCCTCATGACCGGTTGCAACACCCTCGATGAGGGCTTCGACACGGTGGTCGAAGGTGCCTCGGTGAGGGTGAACGACGATGCTGAGCTCACACGAGTGGCCGATGTGTACGTGTCCAAATACGGCAGCGACTGGCACTTCGACGTGCACGACGGCGCCTTCTTCGGAGAGGGCGGCACTGCCCTGGTGTACCGGGTCGAGCCGTCCACGGTGTTCGGCTTCGGCAAGGGCGAGTTCACCCAAACCCGATGGCGCTTCGGGCCGTGAGGTCGAATCGCGCTGATCGGCAGTACTGAGCGTGGCCGCCCCTCGAGCGGATAGCCGAGTCATGACTGCTCGACGATCTCGAGTCCGTTCCCGTCCTGGTCCCGGAATGCGAACATAGGGGGAACGCCTTCCCATCGCAGGACGTCGTCGGCGTCGACGCCGCGCTCCCGGAGTGCAGCGTGATTGGCATCGACGTGTGGCGTGGTGAGCCGGATGCCCGTCTCCACTCCCGCCGGCAGCCCCTCGTGCGACGCCACCAACGCGATGCTGGTTGACGCTCCGGCCGGTGCCACCTCGATCCATCGCCGCCCACCGCCCATGGGCATGTCGAGGCGTGTGTCGAGGCCGAGCACGTCGACGTAGAAGGCCAAGGCTCGATCCTGATCGGTCACGGGAACACCCACGGTGCGCAGGTCGATGATGGGGCTCGTTGCTTCCAGTGGGGACATGTCACGTTCTCCTTGTTGGGTCTGGCTCGTTCGTATGCGTTCGGCTGGATTGCTACTGCACCGTCTCCACTCCTGCTCCTGGCGCCGCGCTCAGGTGTACATCAGCGATCCCGGCGTGGTCAGCAGCTCACCCGTCTCCAGCCAGGTCTTCAGGCCGGACAGGATCATGGGCCAGCCCCCGAAGATCTGGGAGTTTGCGTCCTCGCGCAGCTGATCGTGGGTCACGGTGAGCCGGCAGGAGTCCTCGACCGGCTCGATCTCCCAAGTGACCCTGGAGGCGCCCTCGCTCTTCACCTCGTCGCTCCACAGGGCGACCATGGTGTGGACGAGACGTCGCGGCGGGTCCACCTCGAGGACCTCGCCACCGCCCAGCAGCCCATCGGTGTCAGGTGAGCCCATCTTCAGGGGTGAGCCCACCTTCCAGTCCGAGGTGACCCCGGCGCCGAAGTTGTACTTGCTCCTGATCTCGGGATCGGTGATCGCCTCCCACAACCGTTCGGGGGTGGTGCGGATGTAGATCTCGAATACCTTTTCCATGGGACTCTCCAGTCTCTGCTTGAGGCCGCTGAGCTCGGCGGCCCACGGCTCGGCGTACTTGCTCACCCATCGGTCGTGGACGAGCCGGATCGGGACCGGGTTCAAGAAGTGGAGCTTCTCCCGGCCCCTCCGCTTGGACATCACCAGCCCTGCATCCTCGAGCTGCTTGAGGTGCTTCATCACGCCGAAACGCGTCATCTCGAAGCGCTCCTCCAAGGCACGCAACGTCTGCCCGTCCTCCCGGAACAGCTCGTCGAGCAAGCTCCGTCGGGTCGGATCAGCCAAGGCTTTGAACACATCGTCCACACGGTCATAATAGGTGACTATTTAGTCACATGTCAAGCGCTCACCGATGTCGCACATCCCGGTACCGAGCGGGCCGTTCTCGAAGGTCGGGGCCAGGCAACCGCGCCGGGTTGATGCCGGACTCGACGGGGCCGAAGCGGCCCTGGCCGGTGATGACCGGTGACGGGATCACTCGTCGGGAATGTGGTTGAGCTGGGCCTGATCCAGCGGTTCGAGGGCTTGGCCTACGGTGACGCCGAATTGGACCCGATGCCCGAACGCCGTCAATGCCAGGGCATGAAAGAGCGCCATCGGCGGTATGGCGTTGAACTGCTTGTTGGTCATGAGGACGACTGAAGCACGCAGGGCGGGGGAGTACATCGAGATGGTCTCATAACCAGGCATGCCCCCCTGGTGGCCGATGAACCCTCCGGACGCGATGAACCCGAGGCCCCAGGTGAGCGAACCCCGCCCGAGCTGGGGGATGGACACGGGCACCTGGTCGGCCTGTGCCTCTTTCCATACCTTGGGCTTGACCAGGGCCCCCGTGGCCAGGGCCTGTGACCAGATGGTCAGGTCCGACATGTCGGAGTCCATGCCGCCGGCGGCCCACAGGCACGACTGGGGCAGAGGGGTGGCGTCATCCTCCTTGGTGGGCGCCTGCGTGGCTCCGGCGACATACCCGTGGGTGTAGGGCGCCTCGAGGCCCGTTCCCGACACAGGAAGGTACGTCTCCTGCAGTCCCAGCGGCTGGGCGATTCGCCGGCGGATCAAAGTACTGAGATCCGTTCCCGTCACCAGCTCGGCGACCCGTCCCAACAGGTCATAGCCGTAGTTGCTGTAGACCCACTTCGTGCCCGGGGCCGCGATCGGAGTCGCCGTGGCCCCGGCGGCCAACAGCTCGGTGACGGTACATCCGGTGAGCAGCTTGTTCTGGATGGCGGGAACGCTGAGGACGTCACCGAGACCACTGGTGTGATTGAGGAGTTGGCGGATGGTGATCTGTTGACCGTTGGGAACGCCGGGCACCCAGCGGGCAATGTCATCGTCGAGAGACAGTCTGCCCTCACCGACCAATTGGAGGATCAAGGTGGCCGTGAACGCTTTTGTCTGACTCCCGATCTTGTACTGCATCCAGGGTTGGAGTGGCGTCGAGGTCGAAAGATTCGACAATCCCCGTCCGCTGACCCAGTTGCCCTCCGGGCTGTGTATGGCCACCAGCACGCCGGGGGCGTGTGTGGTGCCCAGGAATTGCGCCACCACGGCGGACAGCTTGGACTGGGTGCTGGTACTGAACGTCCCTGGATTGCCGGCACTGGTCCCGACCGAGCTCGACGAGCAGGCAGAGAGAACGAGGCTCAGGACCAGCAACGATCCGACGAGCGTGAGAGCCGTTCGTGAGCGGGCGCCGATGGTACGAGGGTGGGTCACGTGCTCCTGCTCTCGGGGTGGGGCGATGTTCTGCCAGGGGTCGCAATTTGACGAGCATGACACTAGCGAGGTGGGGGGAGGAATGAGCCCCCGCTGAGGGCTAGCTGAGACCGACCCGTTGGCTCGGACCGGCTGTCAGATACCGCTGAAGGCCACGATGGTGTTGCCACCCTGAGCGAACAGTCTTCCGCCGGCCACGGCCAGCGAGGGGAACGACGTGGCCTCTGTTCCGACGGGCTCCGTCAGCACCACCGCACCGGTCTGCTCGTTCAGCTCGGCCAGCTGGCCGTTCCTGGTCACCGCCCACACCCGACCGGCGGCGACCACCGGCGCGCTGGACACAACCGATGCTTGCGACCAGGCGATGTGGAAGGTGTGGTTGGGTTCGACTTGCACTGCCTTCAGCCCATCCAGGCAGGGAACGATGATCACAGAACCATCGACGGCCGTGCCCCCGAATGCTCCGGCTGAGCACACCTGGCCGTCAGAGAGTTGTCCGCCGATACCGCCCAGGGTATGTGCGTCCAGCAGATAGCCGACTCCCTCCTTGCCGATCTGGAAGATCTCATTGTCGACCAGCGTGGGCGAGACCGAGCCGAGGTCCAGGTCGTTCTGGTTGAGCTGTACCCAGTTCGAGGGGGCGAAGGTACCGACCACCTGCAGGGCCGGGGAGAGGGCGATGACCGAGTCGCCGTCGTCATAGGTCGAGGCCGAGGCGCCGTTGCCCGTGGCTACGAACAGCGACCCTGCGCTATCGACGACCGGTCCCGGCGGCGCCCAGATCGCCCCTTCACGAGGGGTGGGCACGGTGAAAGTGCCCTGCGCTCCCGAGCCGGTGGTGGGAAAGCTCATCACGAAACCCCGGTACTGGCCGCAGTCGCCAAAGAGCCCGCCAAAGGGGATGTAGACGTTGCCGTGCTCAAGGGTGAGTGCTCCACGCTGTTGCTCCGCCAGCTCATTGACACCGGGAAGGGTGATCGACTGACGGGACCGGACGCGTCCGTCTGCCAGGTCCACGGCGACGAGCTGATGCCGGCCAGGCTCGACGAAGGCCACGATCCACACCACACCGTCAGTGAGGTCGATGACCGGGGTGCCGGTGATGCCCGAGGGGTCGATGTTCCCGCAAGGCAAGGCGCTCCCGGGCATCGGTGCACCGAGCGAGGTCGACCATTCGACCTGACCCGTCGAGACATCGAGGGAGTACACGGTGTCGTTCTCGGTGGCGGCGATGACCCGATCGCCATCGACCAGCGGCTCGGCGTACACCTGCCCATCGAGCTTGGCCCGCCACGCTTGGCCCACGGCCGAGACGTTCGGCTCGCTCATCGCGTTGCCCGAGCGAGCGATGTCGCCGTGGTACGTCAGCCACTGGCTGGCGGCCGGTGTCGCGCCCGAGTTGGTCGAGTTGGTGGTGGTCGTGGTCGACGAGCTCGGCGCCGAGGAATGCGGTGTCCCGTTGGTTGACTGGCCGCACGCGGCCAGTACGCATCCCGTGATCACAACGACGGCGACGATCCGGCATCTGGCCACATCCCATCATTGTGCGCGGTGGTCGCCAACGTGTGTCGCCCGATCGCACCAGGCCCGCACTCGATCGATCACGTCAGGGCACTGGAGCGCCCGAGGGGTTACGTTGTCTTCATCGCCCGGCTTGCTGGACGGAGATCTGGCCACGGTAACGGTGGATTCGTGTTGCCGCTGGTCGGCGCGCTGAAAGGTGGTTGGCATGCGAATCAAGGTTGGTCGGTTGGCTGCAGTCGCTTCGGTGGTCGTGGTGGCAAGCTCGCTCGGGACTGGCTTCGCGCCCAGTGCCGGCGCCGACCCCTCGCCCCTACCGGCGACAACCGCGGCACCAGTGCCGGCGGACTCGGCCGTGGGTACGGCGACCGGCTCGGTTGCCCCGATGCTGGCGACGGCAGGAACCGGCCTCCTCTTGTCGTTCAGCGCCACCAACACCGCCAGCGTCACTCAGGACATGGGCGTGGTGACCACCCAGCCGACGTCGGGCTTCGTCCAGCCGGCCGGACCGGGAACGAACTGCGTCCTGGTCCCCTCCGAGCATTTCCTTCCTCCCTTCATCGACTGCGAGTTCCCGAACGTGCCCCCCGGGGCCACGGTCACTGGCTCTTTCCCCTACGAGGCGGTCTATGCCGGAACGGAGACCCTCCAGGGTGGCCTGAACGGCTCCACGGCTCCCGCCTTCTCCATCACCATCGCGGTGCAGCCCAGTGCCCCGGTAGGAGGGGCACGACTGGCCGCCACCCCTGACGGTTCGGGATACTGGGTCCTTGGACCCGGCGGGGCGGTCAATCCCTATGGCACTGCCGTCTCCTACGGTTCGACCGTCGGTCTTCCGTTGAACGCGCCGGTCGTCGCCATAGCGGCGACCCCGGATGGGATGGGCTATTGGGAGGCCGCCGCCGACGGTGGCGTGTTCAGCTTCGGCGACGCCGCCTTCACCGGCTCCCTCGGCGGCCAGCATCTCAACCAGCCGATCGTGGCCATGGTCAGCACGGCCGATGGCAAGGGCTACTGGCTGGTCGCCGCTGACGGTGGCGTGTTCAGCTTCGGCGACGCCGCCTTCTCCGGCTCCCTCGGCGGTCAGCATCTCAACCAGCCGGTGGTGGCCGCGGCCCGGACCCCCGATGGCATGGGCTATTGGCTGGTGGCTTCCGACGGTGGCGTGTTCAGCTTCGGCGACGCCGCCTTCTACGGCTCCCTCGGCGGTCAGCATCTCAACCAGCCGGTGGTAGGCCTGACCCCCGCCCCTGACGGCATGGGCTACTGGCTGGTCGCCGCCGACGGTGGTGTGTTCACCTTTGGTGATGCCCCCTTCTACGGCTCCCTCGGGGGCACGGGCCAATCGTCGCCTTCAATCGGCTTGGTCTCCACCTCGGACGGAAGTAGCTATCGCGTGATCAATGCTGACGGGACCGCCACCGGTTTCGGTGGGTCAACAGGCGTAGGGCTGCCGGCCCGGCCCACCTGAGGTCATCCTCGTCGGTGGGCACCGAGCACCCCCATGGCATCCGGGCCGTCGACGACCCTCAGGAAACCCCGACGGTCCGGGCGGATGAACTGCCGTCATAGGTCGGTGTCCCGCCCGGTGTTGTGGTCGGGGCCAGGCCTTCTTGTTGGGCCATGATCGCCGCTTCCACTACCTGGAGATCGGACGGATCGATGGCCAGGGGCCCACCGGCCACCGGAACCTGCCACACGTGGGTCATCATCGGCGTCGGGCCGGTGTGGACCGTTCCCGGAGCGCACGGCGTGAAGCCTTGGATCAGATGGGTCGTCGTCGAGGTGCAGAGGTTGGTGTGGGCGTGCCACTGCACGAGACAGCCGTAGGGCATGGGACCCGGTCCCTGTCCGGGCATCAGATACATCGCCGCCACCAACACGGGGCCGTTGGGGGTGGTGGCGTAGACCAGGGAGTCCACGTGGTTGGGGTCCAACATGTCCGTTGACCGCATGTCGGCCACGTTGAGGTAGTGCACGATCGGATAGGCGGTCGACGTGATGGGGACATAGCCGGCGGCCAGGGCGGCGCTGAGCTCTTTGTACTTGGCCACGGCGGTGGTCGTCGCCTGTACGTATTGGACCGCCCCCAGCGTTTGTGCCGCAGTGGGTGTCGTCGTGCAGTTCGGGGTCTGCATGGCGTGTCCCGCGTCGGTGGCATTTCCCACCGAGGTCAACAAGGCCTGCTCACCGCTGGTCAGTGGTGGCCCCGTGTACTTCCAGTTCGGGTCGGTCACGCCCAATCCGGCCATGCCGGACATGTTGGTGCTCGAGGACATGCCCTTCGTGGACGACCCGGATGTGCCCGACATGGACATGCCGGGCATCGAGCCGGACGACGAGGAGGTGGTCGGCGACGGGCCGGACGATGTCGGTGCGGCCGTGGCTACGGGAGTGGTGGGGACCACGGCAACGGCGGCGGGGACCACGGCCAGGCCGAGGACCCCCAGGGTGGCCCACGCCGGATGCCGGGAGAAGAGGCGAGCGGCGGGAACCGGGGCATCGGCCGGTTCGGGAACGGTGGGCAGGACGGCCAGGCCCAAGAGCACAACCAGCGGTCCGTTGCTGGGGTCGGATCCCATACCCGTCATCAATGCGCCGACACCCTCGCCGGTCACCCAGTAGAGCAGGGCCAGACCCATGCCCAGCCCGATGAAGATGGAGGCACGCCGGCTGACCAGTGGCCCGATCCCGATGATCAACGAGGCGGCCGCCAGGATCACGGCGATCGGAGCGCCTGCCCCCACGAAGGCGTGGCCCAACGAGTTCAGGAAGTGGGCGTACCACCCCGGCTCTCCACCGGCGGTGTCGACCAGCTGATCGTGGATGGAACCCGGGGTTCGGTTGGCGGGAAACAACCACAAGATGGCTTCGAACACCCACAGCGCGGCCCACACCACCCTCGCTCCGGTGGCCCCGAACGGTCCCATCCCCACGGCCGACGAGGCCATGCCGGATCGCGTCTCACTGCGGTCGCGCTGGGGCGAAGGCCAGACCAAGGCACCGATGACGGCATACAGGAAGACGGCCCCGGGTCCTCCGGTCAGGGGAGACGAGTGCCCCGTGAACACCATGCCGAACCCCTCGCCGAACCACGCCACACCGAGGGCCCAGCCGAACGAGAGCACCAGCGCCGGCTTCACCGTTCGCTTGAACAGCAGGCCCACCCCGATGATCAGCTCGACCAACCCGAACAGGGTGACCCACATGGCCACCTCGTGGGACAGGAAATTGCCGATGTGGCTGATCGACGAAGCCAGGACGCCGGGCTGACCGGCCGCCATGGGGTCGATCATCATGGACACGAAGCTGGTCCCGAACATCTTGGGTTGGAACTTCAGGCCGGCGGCGATGATCCACAACACGCCCAGCGCGATCTGGATCACGCGCCGATTGATGCGCAGATGTGCCGCCAATGGCCTGATGCTGGTGTCTTCAGCCACGAGTCCCCCGATCTCGGCTGCGCCTCCCGTTGTGCGCGGTCCGGCCGATGGTAGCCCTGAACGGGACAACGACCATGGCCGGCACGCCAGGAGGGGCTCCGCCCGGTGCGTCGTTGCCGGTCCGCCGCAGAGCCCGGATCCTGTCCGGCTGCGGATAAGCCCGGTTCGGTCTCCCGGCTGGGCACGGGCACGGACCTCTCGGACACACGCCGTAAGCTCGGGGCCGTGACCGGCTCGAGGAGGAACACGTGACGACGACCGATGTGGCCCGGAGCGACGTACAGAGCGAGGCTGAGGTCGATGAGCTGGTGAACCAACTGCTCACTGATGTTCCGCCCGACACCGTGTCCGCCCAGGCGTTCCTGGAGGAGCAATTCGACCGGGGACTGGCGTGGGTCCACTTTCCCGTGGGCCACGGCGGGCTGGGCTTGAGCCCGGGGTTGCACGGCCGTGTAGTCCGCCGGCTGGCCGAGGCCGAGGCGCCTTCGGCTGCTCTCCGCAATGTCATCGGATACGGCATGGTGGCGCCCACGATCGCCGTCCATGGCACCGAGGAGCAGAAGAGCCGGTACTTGCGTCCGCTGTTCACCTGCCAGGAGATCTGGTGTCAGCTGTTCAGCGAACCGGGCGCGGGATCCGACGTGGCCAGCTTGGCCACGCGGGCGGTGCGCGATGGCGACGAGTGGGTGTTGAACGGCCAAAAGGTGTGGACGACGGTGGCCCACCTGTCGAGCTTCGGATTGCTCGTGGCCCGGACCAACCCCGACCTGCCCAAGCACCAGGGCATGACTGCCTTCCTCGTCGACATGCACGCTCCGGGGGTCGAGGTCCGGCCTCTCTACCAGATCACCGGCGAGGCAGAGTTCAACGAGATCTTCTTCACCGATGCCCGAGTGTCCGATGCCGGTCGCCTGGGCGGCGAGGGCGACGGCTGGCGGGTGGCCGTCACCACGCTCATGAACGAGCGGGTTTCCATCGGCGGCAACGTGGCCCCGCGTGGCGCCGGTCCCATCGGTGACGCAGTCCGCTTGTGGCGTGAGCGCTGGGCCGGCGCCACGTCACCCCATGCCCTCGCCCTGCGGGACCGTCTGATGTCGCTGTGGGCCAGCAGCGAAGCGACCCGGCTCACCAACCTCCGCGCCTCGACCGCTCGGGGCGTGGGGACCCCGGGCCCCGAGGGCTCAGTGGCCAAGCTCGCCTTTGCCGAGCTCAACCAACGGATCTATGAGTTGTGCATGGACCTGATGGGGGCCGAGGGCATGCTCTACAGCTCGGACTACCCGAAGATCCGCCCGGATTACGTGGCTCTCGGGACCCCGGACATGCACAAGGCGTTTCTGCGGGCTCGGGCCAACTCCATCGAGGGAGGGACCTCCGAGGTCATGCGCAATATTCTGGGCGAGCGTGTCCTCGGGCTACCGGGTGAGCCCCGAACCGACAAGGACATGGCCTGGAGGGACCTGCCCCGCAGCTGAGCGACCGGCTGGATCTGCCCACGTCAGCCCTCGAGGATGTGTCGCGGTCCCGGCCCTCGCTGGCCAGCCTGATCATCGGGGTTCAGGAGCTTGCAGAACCGCAGGGACAGACAACCACAGCCGATGCACCCGCCCAGGCGGTCCCGCAACCGCTCGAGCAACGCGATCTGCGCGTCGAGGCGAGGACGCCAAGAGGCAGAGAGGCGTTCCCAGTCCTTGGCCGTGGGGGTTCGACGCTCGGGCAGGGATTCCAGGGCCACCCGGATCTCGTCCAAGCGAAGGCCTACTTGCTGGGCCACTCGGATGAACGACACCCGGCGCAACGTGTCGCGGGTATAGCGACGCTGGCCCCCAGCGCTGCGGGTGGCGTGAATCAGCCCTTCTGCTTCATAGAACCGCAAAGCGGAAGCGGCCACACCGGCGCGCTCACTCAAAGCGCCAATGGTCAGCTCTGGGTCCATGGTGGAACGCTATCCGCCATCACAATTAGACTTCAAGCGAACTTGAACAATATGGGCCCCGAGGGCGCCCGTGGCTACGCCCCCGGGGCTTCGGAGAGATGCGTTACGGCAGCAGCTTGAAGGCAACCTCACGGTCGTCGGAAACTTCGACGTCCAACGTCCTGTCCTCGAGCAATGGAGCGACCTGGAGATCGAGAAACACCTGCGAGCCCTGCTCATCGACAATCTGGTCGGTGGGCTCAGGGCTTGCCGTCACCGCCAGCCCCAGCTCGATCCGATCGGTGTCGACCGGATTGGAAGAAATGCGAAGACCGGCCCCAGGATGATCGGAAACCAGGTCTTGAATTACATGAGCTGCATCGGGGGTGAGAGTCAGCACTGTTGTCACCTTCCTGTCGCGGGCACAAGCTGGTGTGCTACCCGTTCCGCAGATGCTCGAAACATCGCCGGTGCACGCGGCCGATCCAGTCGTTTTTATGCTCGCCGTTGTTCGCGTGTAGGTTCCACCTGCTGTAGCGAATTGGGTGAGCTACTTGGGGGAATCTGTGGACGAGACGACGTTCGGCCGGCGGTTCGAGGGCAAGGTTGCGATCGTGACCGGAGCCTCGACCAATCCGGGCATCGGCAGGTCATCGGCCCGCCGCCTCGCCCTCGAAGGGGCATCGGTGGTCATCAACGCTCGGTCCGAGGACCAGCTCCGCGACACCGAGCGCGCCCTGCAGTCCGAAGGACTCTCCGTGGTGGCCGTGGCCGGTTCGGCCGACGATGACGACACTCCGGCCCGGTTGGTCGATACCGCACTCGACCGGTTCGGTCGCATCGACCTGCTGGCCAACACGGTCGGCGGAGCTCCCCATCCCGGGTCGGCGTTGGAGATGGACCGTGCCGCGTTCATGGACACGGTGTCCCTGAACACCTGGCCCACCCTCGCCCTCATCCAAGAGGCCGTGCGCCGCGGTCTCGGCGATGACGGCGGCGGGGCCATCGTCAACATCTCCAGCGGCTCCCCCAAGAAGACGACACCGGCGATGGCGGCCTACGCCGCGGCCAAGGCGGCTCTCAATGCGCTGACCCGCACGTTGGCCAACGACTTGGGCCGCCGCGGGGTGCGGGTAAACGCGGTGAGCCCCGGCCTGACCCGCACCACGGCCACCCAGTCCATGTGGGAGGACGACGGGGGCGCGGCCGCCGGCAGCCACCTCCTGCTCGGTCGTCTGACCGAGGCCGACGACATCGGCGCCGCCGTGGCCTTCCTGCTCTCCGACGACGCCCGGTCGGTTACCGGCGTGCTCATCGACGTCGACGCCGGGAACCATGTTTCCTCTGGAGCGTGGTCGCCGTTCCAAGCCCAGCCCAGCGGCAGCTGAGGTCGGTCCAATGGGCACGACGATCGATCTCAGCGGCCGGAACGCCCTCGTGGTAGGGGGCGGTGGCGGTGGTATCGGTACGGCCATGGCCCTGACCCTGGCCGACGCGGGCGCCGATGTGGCCGCCATCACCTATGTGGCCGAACACGCCCAGGACACCGAGGACCGGGTCCGGGCCCTCGGCCGACGTTCCATCGGTGTGGTGGCCGACGTGACCGACGAGGCGGCGCTGCGAGCCGCCATCGCCACTGCTGCGGCCGAGTTGGGACCGATCCGGCACCTGGTCAACGTGGTCGGTGGCGCGCTGCCCGATGACTGGTGGCGGACGGCCGAGTACGACATGGATGCCTTCGACCGGATCGTGTCGCGCAACCTCCGGTACGCGGTCATCACCTGCCGGGACGTGGCCCGCGCCCTCATCGACTCCGGACAGACGGGCAGCTTGGTCAACATCTCGTCGGTGGCTGCCCGCGGTGCACCCCTTCTGGCCGCCTATGGCGCGGCCAAGGCCGGTCTCGAGTCCTTCAGCCGCACCATGGCCCTCGAATGGGCTCCCTACGGCATCCGGGTCAACCTGGTGGCCCCGGGGACGGTCAAGACTCCCCGAGCCGGACAGAGCGACCTGTCCGACGCGGCCCAGGGGATCCCACTGCGCCGTCGTGGCGATCCCCAGGACATCGCCAATGCCGCCCTGTTCCTCCTCTCCGATTTTGCGGACTACGTGACCGGGCAGACCCTGGCCGTGGACGGGGGGATGACCCTGGGTGGACCGGGCGGCGACGAGCTGCCCGTCTTCGTCACCAACCCGGCGGTGCGAGCCAGATTCGAATCATGACCGGGAGATCATCACAGTGACCGAGATCCACCTGTACCTGCCCCAGATGCGCCTGTCGTTCGAGCAGCTGGAGGGCCACGCCAAGAACGCCGAGGCCGCCGGCTTTTCCGGCATGGCCTTCATGGACCACTTCGCCCCGCCCATGGCCGAGACCCAGCCGATGTACGAGGCGCTGGTCACGGCCACGTGGCTGGCGGCGCGGACCGAACGGCTGCGCATGGGCCACCTCGTGCTGTGCGACGCCTTCCGCCACCCCGCCGTCCTGGCCAAACAGGTGGCGTCGATCGACCATGCCAGTGGTGGCCGGTTCGAGCTGGGCCTGGGTTGGGGCTCCGTCCCCGCCGAGTTCGACATGTTCGGGGTCGACGAGCAGTCGGCCGGGGCCCGCATCCGACGGCTGGACGAGACCCTCCAGGTGCTCCGCGCCCTGTGGTCGGGCGAATCGGTGGACTTCGACGGGGAGTTCCACCACCTCCGAGGGGCGATGCAGCGTCCGGTCCCCGTGGGTCACATCCCCATTGTCATCGGCGCCACCGGGAAGAAGACCCTGGAGCTGGTGGCCCGCCACGCCGACTGGTGGAACCTGCAGATCGGGAACCTCCATCGCTTGGAGGAGCTCCGGGCCCAGACGGGCGACGCCCGCACGTCGGTACAGCAGATGGTGTGCTTCATCCCGTCGGAGAAAGAGCGCGCCGAGGTCGAGGCCGCCGCTCGGCGGCGCTTCTCCGCCTTCGGGGACGTCATCATGTTCGGCACCGCTCCCGAAATCGTCGACCAGATCGGTGCCCTGGCCGATCGCGGGGTGGAGCGGGTCTACACGTGGTTCACCGACTTCGCCGCCCCGTCTACGTTGGCCGCCTTCGGGTCAGAAGTCATTCCCCACCTGGCCGCGACCTGAGCGGCCGCCGGCGGCCGCTCTAGCTCTCTGCCGCGGTGATCCGTTCGTCGCGCAGCTGGGACCGCCGCACCTTGCCTGCGTCGGTGCGCAGCGGCTCGCTGACCAGCTCGACGGTGCGGGGGATCTTGTAACGGACGATGCGATCGGCCAGAAAGGCCACCAGATCGGCCGGGTCGACGTCGGCTGTCGTGCCGTCGTGGCGCCCGACGTCGACGATGGCGTGGACCCGCTGGCCGAGGTCGTCGTCGGGCAGTCCGATCACGGCCGACGAGCGTACGCCGGGGTGCTGGTCGAGGGCGGCTTCGACCTCGGCCGGGAACACGTTCTCTCCGCCGGTGATGATCATGTCGACCCGCCGGTCGGCCAGGAAGAGGTACCCGTCCTCGTCGACAGAGCCCATGTCACCCAGCGTCTCCCACCCGTCGACGATCTGGGATTCGGCCCCCAGGTAGTGATAGTTGGGTTTCTCCGACCGTTTGAAGTAGATGAGCCCCACCTCACCCACGCCGACCTGGCCACCGTCCTCGTCGACGATCCGGGGTGGGCCGTACCGGGGACGGCCGACCGTGCCCGGCTTGCGCAGCGCCTCCTCGCCGGTGACCAGCGTGCTCCCTCCATACTGCTCCGAGCTGCCGTAGGCCTCGAGCAGTTTGTCGGCACCGATCCATCCGGCCCACGCCTCTTTGAGCCAGGCCGGGAAGGGACCACCGGTGCTGAAGACGACCTCGAGGGAGGACACGTCCCGACCGAGGCGCTCCTCGTTGGGAAGCCGCCACACCCGCTGCAACATGGTCGGTACCACCTGCATCCAGGTCACGCGGTGTTGCTCGATGAGCTCGAGCATGGCCGCCGGGTCGAACCGGGTCATGACCACCAGGGTCGCTCCCCGCAGGAGGCCCTGGCACGAGGTGATGAACGGGGCGTTGTGGAACAGCGGACCGGGGACCAGCTGCACGCTGTCGGGTCCGAGGCCCATCGTCTCGCTCTCCGGATCGACCACGGCCAACACGTGGCTGACCACCACCTTGGGTCGCCCGGTACTGCCTCCCGAGGTCAGGGCCCGACCGTAGCGGGCCAGGGCACGAGGGAGCGGCGAATCGTCCATCGTCAGGTCCGGCTCGAGCCCGACGGCCACCGAGGCGAACCGGGACGCCGCCGGTCGGTCGCCGTCCACGCCGACCACCAGCGAGGGCTGGGCCAGATCGAGGATGGGCTCCAGCTCGGCGTCGGGAAGTCGGTGGGAGACGGGCATGGGCACCGCTCCTAGCTTCCACACGGCCAGCGCGGCCACGTAGAACTCCATGCTGTTGGGAACCATGAGGGCGACGATGTCGTCGCCTTCCACGCCGAGCCGGGCGTAGGTCCGGGCCATGGCGTTGGCCCGGCCGTCGAGCTCGATGCGGGTCAGGGAGTCCCCATCGCACACGATGGCCAGGCGATCGGGGTCCTGTCGGGCCAGCCAGCTCATGGCCTCGCCGTGGGTCAGTTCGCTCATGGCGGTGTCTGTGCTGGCCGGCGCTAGTTGATGGCGCCGAGGTCTTTCAGGCGACCGATCTCCTCCCAGTCCGAACCCAGCTCGAGCAGGATGTCCTCGGTGTTCTCACCCAGTTCGGGAGCGCGCACCGCCTGTACCACCTCCTCGTCGAACTGGACGGGCGCGGCCACGATCTTGGCCGTCTCGCCCGTGGCCACCACGTGGTCGCGGAGGAACCCGTTGGCCTTGACCTGGGGGTCGTCGATCACTTCGAGCGGGCTCTGGAGCGGCTCCCACGGTGCCGCCAGCGTGGCCAAGCGGGCGCGCCATTGATCGAGGGTGGCCGAGGCGAAGACGTCGCTCAGGACTTGCACACACGCCTCGCGGTTCTCATAGCGGGCGGCGGCGTCCTTGAACCGCTCGTCGGCGATCAGGTCCTCTCGCCCCAGGTGCTGGCACAGTGGCGGCCACCACCGATCGGACTCGAGCATCAACAGACCGATCCAGCGGTTGTCGGCCGTCTTGTAGGAGTAGGCGATGGGGTTGGCGATGGGCTGCTCGATCCGGCTGAACTCCTGGTTGGTATAGGCCGAATAGGTGATGTCACTGGACAGGGACCACATGGCCGTGCTCAGCAGCGAGGCGTCCACCACTGCCCCTTCACCCGTCCGTTCCCGGCGGAAGAGGGCGGCGGCCACACCGAAGGCGATGTTCATCGAGCCGGTCTTGTCGCCGAACCCGGGGCGGGACTTGGCCGGGCGGGGGGCGTCGGGTTCGGTCACCGTGTAGGCGATGCCGCCGCGCAGCCAATGGGTGGCGGCGTCGTACCCGGGCTTGCCGGCGTCGGGGCCCTTGGGGCCGGCCGAAGTGGCTCGCACGTAGATGATGTCGGGCTTGATGGCCTGGATCTGGTCGACGTCCACCCCGTTCTTCTGACGGGCGGCAGGGAGAAGGTTGGTCATGAAGACGTCGGCCGACGCCACCAGCTGGTAGAGCAGGTCGCGTCCCTCTTGCATCGAGGTGTCGATGCCGATGCTGCGCTTGCCCCGGTTCGCCTGCTCCATGGCCAGGTGGCTGGGTACGAGACCGCGCCCGCCGGTCTCCAGGCCCCGCTGAGGGTCCCCCCGCCTCGGGTGCTCGACCTTGATCACGTCGGCACCGAAGTCAGCCAGCACGGCGGCGGCCGATGGTACGAACATCCATGTGCCGGCCTCGATGACGCGGACTCCGGCGAACATGTCGGTCACAGCAGCTGCCTCCCCTGGGTTGGCCCGGGTGCACTGTATCTGTCCGACCATTGGGCCTCCCATTCCTGATCCGGTTGTCGGGGATCGGAGGCCGACCCGCTGCGGCCGATGCCACTAGGTTGAGCGGACATGCCCGAGTCACCGACCTCACTGGTCCTTCTCCACGGTTTTGCCTCCTCCTTCGACCACGGCTGGCGACAGAGTGGCTGGGTCGACATCCTGGGCGACTTCGACTGTGCGGTGCCCGAGATCGACCTACCCGGTCATGGATCCTCGGCCCGTCCCACCGACCCCCAGGACTATGCCGAGGTGGAGAGCCAGGTGCTCGGGCTGCTCCCGCCCAGCGCGCGCAACGCCGTGGGCTTCTCGGCCGGTGGCGATCTCTTGTTGCACCTGGCCATCGCCAACCCCGGGCGCTTCGAGCGGATCGCCGTGCTCGGTGTGGGCAACAACGTGTTCGAAACTGCTGATCCCACCGTCATCGTCGATGCGCTGGAGAGCAAAGACGAGCCCGAGGACGTGCAAGCCCGTCTGTTCCGGCGTCTGGCCCAGTCCACCGGCAACGACGCCAAGGCCATGTCGGCCTTCATCCGTCGTCCCCGCCAAGCCCTGAGCGAATCGGACCTGTCCACGCTCACCTGTCCGGTGTTGGTGGTGCTCGGTGATCGCGACATGGTCGGCCCGGCCGACCGGTTGGTGGCCGCCCTGCCCCAGGCCTCCCTGGTGACCCTGCCCGGTGTGGACCACTTCTCCACTCCCTCGGACTTCGGCGCCATCGACGCCACCATGAGGTTCTTCGGGATGGGTTGAGCGGCCGCCGCTGCTTCCTCTTACCCCTGGGGAGGACTGTCGCCGTAGTTGGCCGCAGCCGCCACCGGATAGCGGTCACCGGACCAGGCCCCGAGGGGAGACAGCTGGTCCAGCTGGGCCAGGTCCTCTTTGGACAACTCCACGGTGACCGCACCTGCGTTGTCTTCCAGGTAGGTCCGGCGCTTGGTCCCCGGGATGGGGGCTACGTCGTTACCGGCGGCCAGCACCCAGGCCAGAGCCAGCTGGCTGGGGGTGCAACCCTTGGCCGTGGCCAGCTCCTCCACCTGGCGGACCAGATCGAGGTTGCGGGTGAAGTTCTCTCCCTGGAAGCGAGGGCTGTGGGCCCGGAAGTCGTTCTTGTCGAAGTCGTCGGGGCTGGTGATCTGACCGGAGAGAAAGCCGCGCCCCAGGGGGCTGAAGGGGACGATGCCGATGCCCAGGCGTCGGGCGGCCGGCAGGACCTCGGCTTCGAGGTCCCTCGTCCACAGCGACCACTCGCTCTGGAGGGCGGTGATGGGATGGACGGCGGAGGCTCGCTCCAGGCTGGCCGCGCTGGCCTCGGACAACCCGAGGTGCCTGACCTTGCCCTCGGCCACCAGCTCGGCCATGGCCCCGACCGTGTCCTCGATGGGCACCGTCGGGTCGACCCGGTGCTGGTAGTAGAGGTCGATGTGGTCGGTCGCCAGACGCCGGAGCGAATCGTTGCAGCAGGCCTTCACGTAGTCGGGACGGCCGTTGATCGACCGCCGGCCGTCATCGCCGAACTCGATGGAGAACTTGGTGGCCAGGACCACCTCGTCCCGGTGCCCGGCGATGGCCCGACCGACCAGCTCCTCATTGTGGCCACGCCCGTAGACGTTGGCCGTGTCCAAGAAGTTGATCCCCAGGTCGAGGGAGCGGTGGATGGTGGCAATGGACTCGTCCTCGTCGGCCGGACCATACGTCGCCGACATGCCCATGCAACCAAGGCCCTGGGCGGAGACCTCCAGGCCCGAGGGTCCGAGAAGGCGGGTGGGGTAGGAGCGATCAGCCATGCACGCACCCTACGCGGGTTGCCATCCCTGTGGAGCAGGCTCGGTCGTCAGCTCCCGAGGGGGCCCTGGGCGCTGATCTCGTACTGCAACAACTCGACTGCGGTCACATTGAATTGGGGCGACGCCGGGGTGGCCTGCTCCGACATGGCGGCCAGATGGGTACGAAGGTCGTCCTTGGACTCCCACCGCTCGAACAGGCGCACTCGTCCCGGCTCGAGGGCGTCGGCGCTGAAGGTGTACTCAATGCACCCCGGCTCGGAGTGGGTGGCCACGATCGACTCCCGCCTGGCCTCCAGGAATTCGCCGCGAACGGCTGGGTCTACGTCCATGTATCCGGCAACGATGATCATGAGCCGCAGTCTGCCACGGAGGAACGAGGCCGGTTTGGCCCACCATGGGGATCAGACCGGCGGGAGCCGAGCAGCGACACCACGGCCTCCCACCGTGCGCACTTCCTGACCCTCTGGCATGCTGCCGTTCGCCACCACGCCTGTGAGGAGATGAGCCATTGGAGACCACCAGCATCCCGAAACCGGTCCCCGTACCCGACGCGCAGTCAGCCGGATTCTGGGAGGCCGCGGCCAACCATGTGCTGGCCATCCAACAGTGCGACCAGTGCGGCTTCCTCAGCCATCCGCCGGTGGACATCTGCCGCCAATGCCTGTCGCCCGACCGGTCCTTCCACTTTGAGCCGCTGAGCGGGCGAGCCACGGTCAGGACGTGGACCGTGGTGCGGGACGCCTTCCTGGCCGGTTTCGCCGGAGACGTCCCCTACGTCCTGGCCGAGGCCGAGCTGGACGAGCAAGAAGGCCTCCGCCTGGTCCTGTTCCTGGTCGACGGGACAGCGTCGGAGATGCGAGTGGGGATGCCGGTCGAGATCGTTTTCGACGACGTGGCCCCCGGCATCTCCGTGCCCCACTTCCGGTCGGCGGTGACGCGATGACCGCGCCCCGCTTCCGCGGCAGCGGCCAGGTGGCCATCGCCGGCTACGCCCACAGCCCGATCACGCGCCACATCGACGAGCCGCTGGGCACCCTGGCCATCAAGACCGCGCTGGAGGCCATCGCCGATGCCGGACTGACCAAGGAGCAGGTCGACGGCTTCACCACCGGGGCCATCTTTCCCTCCAGCGGAGGAAGGGCCGTCGTTGACGGCACCCACATCGTCACCTCCGACTGGTTGGCCGAACAGCTGGGGATCCGTCCGCGCTGGCTATGCGGGTTCCAGGGCGTGGGGCAGATCCCCGGATCGGTCATCCTGGCGGCCACGGCCATCGCCACCGGGGCGGCCGACTACGTGCTCGTGCACCGGGCCATGTTCAACCCGCCGGGCCGCTATCACGAGAACCCGATGACCGAGGCCGACGGCGACTCCCAGTGGAACGCACCCCAGGGCTACTGGAGCCCGATCGCCCAGGCCGCCCTGCCCTACATGGAGTACATGCAGCGGTACGGGGCGACACGCGAGGACATGGCCACCGTGGTGGTGGAGGCCCGGCGCAACGGCGCGTCGATTCCGTGGTCGTACTGGCACGACCGCCCGATCACCGTGGACGACTACATGGAGGCCCGGATGATCGCCGACCCGATTTCCCTGCTCGACTGCGACCTGCCCATCAGCGGGGTGGGCGCCTTCGTCCTCACCAGCGCCGAGCGGGCCCGTGACTTGCCCCACCGGCCCGTCTATGTGGCCGGGTTCGCCCAGAGCCGCTCCCGGCCCAACAACGGCATCGGCTACTGGTCTCTCGACGAGATCCACGAAGCGGGGACGGAGATGGCCGGCCACCTGTGGGAGAGCGCCGGCCTGTCGCGCCAGGACGTCGACGTCCCCCAGCTCTACGACGGCTTCTCGCCCTTCATCTACTTCTGGCTGGAGGCCCTGGGCTACTGCCCACGGGGCGAGGCCCACCGGTTCGTCCAAGATGGCGGACTTCGTCCCGGCTCGGGTCACCCGTTCCTCTCCGGGGGTGGCGCGCTGGGCAATGGGCGGATGCATGGCGTGCCCCAGATGCTCGAGTGCTATCTGCAGTTGTCTCAACGGGCCGGGCCACGGCAGCTGGAGAAAGCCGACGTGGCCCTGGCCTGTCAGTCCACTCCCAACTTCGGAGGGGCGGTCCTCTACAGTTCGCACCAGCAGTGAGGAGGGGCCATCCATGACCGAGTCGATGCCGACCTACGCGCAGTTGCCCATCACCAGCGACGCTCCGCCGGGATCGTCGTGGGGTGTGTGGGACGACGATGGCGCGCTGGGGTGCCTCAACCTCCTCACCCCTGAGCGGGTGCGGCGAGCCCAGTCGATCCCGGAAGCCGGACGCGTCCACAATCTGAACCTTGAGCTCGAGCTGCCCTCACCACCCTTGTTCGGCCGCGCCGCGTTCGAGCACGTGGTCAGCAACCTCGGCTCGGGCGTGGGCCACGACGACGAGCTCCACCACTGGAACACCCAGAGCTCGAGCCAGTGGGACGGGTTCCGCCACATCCAACACCCCCGCTACGGGTTCTACAACGGCCGTCCCGACGAGGAGCATGGCGTCCACCTGTGGGCCCAGCGGGGCATCGTGGGCCGGGCCGTCCTGGCCGACGTGGGGCAGTGGCGGTCCTCGGTCGATCGACCCCTGCGGCCCGGCTCCACCGACGCCATCGAACCCGAGGACCTGCTGGCCACGTTGGAGACCCAGGGGGTGACGGTCGAGGTGGGGGACGTCCTGCTCATCCGCACCGGATGGCTGGCCTGGTACCGGAGCCTTGACGACGCCGGCCGATCGGCCCAGGCCGACCGGTCCTCGCCGGCGTGTGGTCTCCGGGCCGGGACGGCGATGGCCGCCACCTTGTGGGACCTCCACATCGCCGCCGTGGCCGCCGACAACCCGGCCCTCGAGGTCTGGCCCCCGCCCCTGTTCACCGGCCCGCGCCTCGACCCGGAGACGGCGACGCCCGAGGACCTGATCGGGGGTTTCCTCCACTTGTCGTTGCTGCCGCTGCTGGGGTTACCCATCGGCGAGCTCTTCGATCTCGATGGCCTGGCCGCCGACTGCGAAGAAAGGGGCCGCTACGACTGCCTGTTCACCTCGGCGCCGCTCAACGTGCACGCCGGGGTGGCCTCGCCGCCCAACGCCTTGGCCATCACCTGACAGAGGCTGGCCCCGAGGGTGTCGCTACTTCGAGGTGGTACCCGAGGGGAGCAGGTCGTGAGCCGAGAGGACGTCGAGCAGGCCCTGGAGCGCGTCGGGGCGGTCGAGGGCCGACGCGGCCACCGCCGCTTCGATGGGCGTGCCCAGCAGCATCTTGCGCACCGGCACCTCGATGCGCTTGCCGTTGATGGTGTGGGGCAGGGCGGGGACCCCGATGAGCCGGTTGGGCACGTGGCGGGGAGAGAGCTGGTCCCGGATGACCTGGCGGAGGTGGGTCACGAGGTCGTCGCTCAGCCCGGCGGTGGCCACGGCGGAGGGATCGGTCGCCGGCACCACCAACAGCACCAGCTCGCCTTCCCGGCCCAGCTCGGAGGTATCGACCACCAAGGAGTCAGCCACCTCGGCCAGTGCTTCGACGACCCGGTAGAACTCGGCCGTGCCCATGCGCACGCCGCCACGGTTGAGGGTGGCGTCCGATCGGCCGTAGATCACCGCACCGCCACTCGGGGTCAGCTTTACCCAGTCGCCGTGTCGCCACACGTCGGGGAAGGAAGCGAAGTAGCTGTCGTGCAGTCGTGAGCCGTCAGGGTCGCCATAGAGCTCGGTGGGCATCGACGGCATGGGCTGGGTGATGACCAGCTCGCCCACCTCGCCCACCACCGAAGCGCCGTTCTCGTCGTAGGCGTCGACCGCCGCACCGAGCTGGGCGCACGACAGCTCGCCCACCCGCACGGGAAGGAGCGGGCAGGCGCCCAGGAACCCGGTGCAGACGTCAGTGCCACCCGACATCGAGGCCACCAGCACGTCGTCGCCCACCGCCGAGTTGGCCCACACGAACCCCTCGGGTGACAGCGGCGCACCCGTCGACCCCAGGGTGTGGATCGAATTGGCTCCGGCGTCGCGTCGGGGCATGATGTCGCCCTTCCGGCAGGTCTCGATGAACGGCGCGCTGGTGCCGAAATAGGTGATCGACAGCTCGGAGGCCATGCGCCACAGAGCACCCGGATCGGGCCAGGCCGGATTGCCGTCGTAACAGCAGATGGTGGCGCCGACCAGGAGCCCACCGAGGAGGAAGTTCCACATCATCCACCCGGTGGTGGTGAACCAGAAGAAGCGATCACCGGGGCCGAGGTCGCAGTGCAACGACACCGACTTCAAGTGCTCGAGAACGATGCCTCCGTGTCCCTGCACGATGGGCTTGGGCAGTCCGGTGGTGCCCGACGAGTAGAGGATCCACAGCGGGTGCTCGAAGGTCACCGGCGTGGCCTGCAGTGGGGCCGGCTCGGCCAGCATTGATGCCCAGGTACGACGGCGGACCCGGGTGGGGGGCGCGGCGAGCTCGGAGTCCGGATCCGGCTCAGTGGGCACGACCACGGTGGCGATCACCGTGGGAAGCGATGCCTCCAGCGCCTCGATCTTGTGGCTCAACGAGTAGTAGCGGCCGCCGTACCGGTAGCCCTCCACTGCCACCAGCACCGTCGGCTCGATCTGGGTGAACCGGTCGAGCATGCCCTCGGTCCCGAATTCGGGCGCGCAGCTCGACCACACCGCCCCGATGGAGGCGGTGGCCAGGAAGGCAACGATGGCGGGGACGGAGTTGGTCATGACCGCCGCCACCCGGTCACCGGGTCCAACTCCCAGGCCGACCAGGGCGCGTGCCATGGCCCCGGCCTGGGCCCGAAGCTCGCCGTAGGTGAGCGAAGCGGGACGGCGTTCCTCACCCCAGTCGATGACGGCGATGTCGTCGTCGGGTTGAGCGAGGAGGCCGTCGACGTAGTTCAGCTCGAGGTTGGGGAACCAGCGAGCGTGCTCGGCGCCGTTGCCCCGAACCAGCACCGGTTCGGCGCCGTCGTCCGAGCCCACGCCGAAGTACTGGCGGACGGCGGCCCAGAAGGGCTCGATCTGGCCGACCGACCAGCGCTGCAGGGCGGCGTAGTCCTCGACGTCGACACCCCGGTCGGTTCGCAGCCAGGCCATGAAGGCCGAGATCTTGGCCGCTCGGACCCGCTCGGCCGAGGGCTCCCACAGCACGGTTCCTTCGTCCATCACCGGGGAGGTCATGGCCGATCCCCTCGGGCCTCGGGCACTCGGCCCTCCTCCCTGTGCCGGATCTCGTCGACGCCTGCTCCCACGATCATGAGGGGAGCATCGCGGAAGTACCGCTCGGCGTCGAACCGGTCGGGTGCCGGCAACCGCCGGGGAACGGGACCTCGCTTGCGCAGAGACACCACCTGTGGATAGGACATACAGCGTCGACGAAGGAGGACAGATGGATCCGATCGAGTTTCCGGTAGAGGCGGGACACATCATGATGTTCGCTCGGGCGGTGGGGGATCCCAATCCCATCTACTCCGACGCCGCCTATGCCGCCACCACCGAAGTGGGCCATGTGGTGGCGCCACCCACCTTCGTGCAGTCGAGCGCCCAGTTCGACCCCAACTACTCGCTCCGCCCCCGGATCGGCGAGCCCTGGTTCGGCTCCGGAAAGGAGCCCACCGGTGTGCAGCGAGCGCCAGGCAGCGGAGGCGGCGGGACCGGCCTCCACGCCGAGCAGCATTTCGAGTACCACCGGCCCCTCGGGCCCGGCGAGGTGCTGACGGCCACCACCAGCGAGGGCGAGACCTGGACCAAGGAGGGCCGGCGGGGGGGAACCATGACCTTCTCCGAGCACATCGTCGAGTACCGGAACCCGGCCGGGGAACTGGTGGTCACGGCCCGGGGCGTGGGCGTGCGCACCTCGAAGACAGTGGAGGAGGGCTGATGGCTCTTCGTCGAAGCGAGCTCAAGGTGGGATCGGTCCACGAGCAGGTGGTAGTGGAGAACCTGACCCGGACCCAGATCGTCCAGTACGCGGGGGCATCGGGCGACTACAACCCGCTCCACAGCGATGAGGTGTTCGCCACCAAGGTGGCCGGTTACCCCTCGGTCTTCGCCCACGGCATGTTGACCATGGGCCTGACCGGACGGATGCTGACCGACTACGTGGGCGACGGGCGCCTGGTCCGCTTCGGTGGCCGGTTCCGCGCCCAGGTGTGGCCGGGAGACGACCTGACGGCGAAAGCGGAGATCACCGAAATCAGCGGCGACAATCTGGTCGAACTGGAGATCACCACCGTGAACCAGGATGGCGCCGAGGTCTTCACCGGCACGGCCACCGCCCGCATCGACCCCTGAGCTTCGGCACCGGATCCGGCTCGTCGGCGCGGGGTTAGTCGCAGCAGGAGTCGCGCCAACCGCAGCCCGTGCACCGGAAGTGGGCGTGCTCGGGTCGGAGCTCGGCGCCGCAGTGGGGACACTCGGCGAAGGTGCCCAAGGGCGAGCGCGTGCACGTGGGTGACGGTGGCGGACGGCCGGGCATGGATCACGAACTTAGCCAGGTGGGCGCGTCCTGGGGTTGATGCCGAGTCTCCGAGTCCGGCCAGTCTCGGTAGAACCAGGGCCACGCCCGTTGGTCAGGCGGGCATCACCGGGACCGGGACGGGGTCGGAACCGGTCAGGTCAACGTCGAGTGTCAACCCATCGACCACCATCTAGGGTCTAGCACCAGGCGTCCGGACCCGAACCAGAGGAGTTTCGATGCAGGGCTACGTGCTCACGGTTGAACGCATGATCCCCTCCCCTCCGGAGGCCATCTTCGACGTCCTGGCCGACGCGGCCAAGCACACGTTGATCGATGGCTCCGGCATGCTCCAAGGGGCCAAGGAGCAGGAGCCCGAACGACTGGTGCTCGGTTCCAAGTTCGGCATGGGGATGAAGCTCGGAGTCCGGTACTCCACCGTCAACAAGGTGGTCGAGTTCGAGGAGAACCGCCGGATCGCCTGGCAGACCGGCCCGGAGGGATTCGCCGGTCGTCTGATGGGGGGAAGGGTCTGGCGTTACCAACTGGATCCGGTCGCCGAGGGCACAGTGGTCCGGGAGAGCTGGGACATCACCCCCGACCCCATGCGCGTCCTGTTGAAGCTGGGCGACATCTACTCCAACAAGACGAAGCGGGACATGGAACGCACACTCGATCGACTGGCCGAGCTGATGGCCGGCGGAAAAGAGACGAAGACCGTCTGACCTGACAAACATCTGACCAGGCAACACTCATCCGGTTCCCTATCTCACTGTAAGTGATTACGGCGTAAGTGGTTTGCGTGATACCCCGCGCTGGGTATGAAGTGGACGCATACCTCGAGTAGGCGCCTTCGAGCCCCGTTGAGCTCCCGAAGCACCAGTCCCGAGGAGGACAGTGTAAGGGGGCAACATGATGCGAAATCGGCAGCTCAGGGACCAGGTAGGGGAGCTCCTGGTCGGTTTGGGTGCGAACCGTTCCGAGGTGGCGGCGTCCTTGTGCGATGCCGGCGTGTGGGGAGCCCGCAACAATCCGAGATGCTGCGCCGTGGCGTCATACTTGGGCGCCGTGCTGGGGGCGGATCCCCGAGTCCGCTCGCTCACCACAGGACAAAGCCAGGTCAAGATCGTTGTCAACGGTCCCGTCAGGTTCCTTCCCCCTGCAGTGGTCCGTGTCCCGCTCCCACAGCCCGTGCGCCAGTTCATCGTGGCGTTTGACCGCGGGATGTACCCGATGCTGGTCAGGGGCCCGGTAGAGGACGCCCGCCAGAGCTCGGATTCCACCACGAGTTAGAGCCGACCGTCTGGGTTAGAGGCGACTGCCTGGGATGGCAGTGCCGTCAGGAGGGGTCTCGAAGGTCTAGACGGGCTCCGGTGTCGGCACGGGCTCCGGTGCCGGGAACGGCGGATCGATGGGCTCCGGTTCGGGCACAGGCGGCACTGGGGGAGGTTCCACGGGAAAAGGATCCGGCGGGAGCGGTGGCGGTCCCGGAGGTGCCGGATCGGGAATCGATACCCGGACGTCACTGGCTTCGACCAGGAGCTGGGCAGACGGCGTCGGCGAAGTCATAGGCCTCCTCGCACCGGAAACGGCGTGATTCCGTGATCTGTGGGGTTCGGTTGGCATGCTCTCTGGCCCCTACCCCCGATCCTCAGCCTTAAACGGCCCTGGTCCCGAGCCTGGGCCGGCACGTCGTCTGGGCCGTAGGCTTGCCCCGTGGTGAATCCCGTCGACACCCCCGGTGGTGACCCGGTGTCCGGTCCTCCTGACCGGCCGGCCCGGAGCGAGTTCGAAACGTTGGTGGCCGCCGAGCAGGCCGGGCTGGCCGTGGGCGAGTCCGTCGCTCGCTGGTGGAACGAGCTGGGTGTTTCCGCCGACAGCCTCATGAGCGGCAATTCGCTCGATGACCTGTTCCGACATGCCCTGGCCACCATGAGGGAGGCATTGGCCACGGACGCCGTCTCGGTGCTGCTGGCTAATGATCAACAAGACGAGCTCATCGCTCGTGCTTCGGTCGGCCTCGATGAAGAGGTCTCCTTGGAGTTGCAGATCCGGGCCGGCGAGGGCATGGCCGGACGGGTGTTGGCCAGTCGGAAACCGCTGGTGGTGGGGGATCTTTCCCGCATCCAACTGGCGTCGCCGCTCTTGACCGAGAGCGGCATGCAGTCGGTGGTCGCCGTGCCCATCATCCTCGATGGCCGGGTTCTGGGGGTCTTGCACGCGGGAAGCCACCAGTTGGATCGTTTTACAGACATGGACGCGCGCATGCTGGAGCAGGTGGCCGACCGCATGGCCGGCGCCTTGGGACGGATCCAGCTCTTCGAGACCGAGCGGATCGCCCGGCTCCGAGCAGAGCAGATCGCCGACCGCCTGGATCGGTTGCAGAGCATCACCTCGTTGCTGGCCGGCGCCTCGTCCCCGGGGGAGGTGGCCACCGTCCTGGCCGGGGCCATGAGCTCGAAGGGGCCCAACAGCGAGCTCGACCGGACCGACGTGTGGCTGGTCCACGACGAGCCGCCTCGGCTGGTTCGCACCCTGGAAGAGCCGTTGGCCGACGGTGAGTTCGACGAGATCCCTCTGGACTCGGACGTGCCCGCTGCCGTCGTGTTCCGCACCAACGAGCCGGTCTATGTGGCCTCGCCCGAAGAGGGCAAAGACAAGTTCCCGGTCTGGTCGGCGAGGCGTGTGGCCAAGACGGCGTTTGCCGTGCTCCCCCTCTCCATCAAAGACGAGTGCGTCGGTATCCTGGCCGTCATCTACCCGGGCGAGCACCGTTTCGAACTGGACGAGCGCGACTTCCTGACCACGGTGGTCGATCAAGCATCCCAGGCCATCGACAAGGCCCGGCTCTACGAGGAACAGGCTCAACTGGCCACCATCAGCGCCTTTTTGGCCAATGCGGCCAAGGTCATGGCCGAGGCCCCCCGCTTCCAGGATGCGCTCGATCGCCTGGCCACGCTGGCCCTGGCCGCCCTGGGCGATCTCTGCCTCATCGATGTGCTCGATGACGACGACAACCTCCAGCGCATGGTGGCCCGCCACCGTGACCCCGGCCGGCAACACCTGGTGGACCAGCTCCACCGCCGGTACCCGCCCGACGTCGGGGGACGGCATCCGGCCGCCGGCGTGGTGCGCACGGGAAGGCCCAGCTGGTCGGGCCGCATGAGCGACGACTTCTTGCGGTCGACCACGCACGACGAGGATCACTTCCTCCTCACCAAGGCCCTGGAGTTCAGTTCGTACCTGACCGTGCCCCTGGCCGCCGACGAGAACGTGATCGGAAGCATCACCTTCGTGTCGGCCAGCCGCAGCTTCGGTGGCCCGGACGTGGCCTTCGCCCAGGAGCTGGCCCAGCAAGTCGCGGCGGTCGTCGCCAATGCCCAGCGCTTTGAGCGGGCCGACCACACCGCCCACGTTTTACAGGAGAGCCTGCTCCCGCAGCGACCGCCGGAGATTCCTGGCGTGCGCACGGCGACCCGGTACCTGCCCAGTACCCGCGGGCTCAATGTGGGCGGCGATTTCTATGACCTGGTCATGCTGCCCAGCCAGCGACTCGGGTTCATGATCGGCGACGTCGCCGGCCACGACCGATCGGCCGCGGCCATGATGGGCCAGCTCCGCAGCGCGGCGAGGGCGCTGGCCGGCCAAGTCGCCAGTCCGGGCGAGCTGGTTGCCGCCCTCAAGTGGAGCTGGGACCTTCTCGGTTTCGAGCGACTGGCTACCGGCCTGTTCGGTGAGCTGGATCCCAGCACCGGCGAACTGATCCTGGCCTCGGCCGGACACCATCCCCCGCTCATGGTCGAAGCGGGCGGGGCCCAGTATCTCCCGGTGGCGCCGGCCAGTCCCTTCGGTGCACCCGACACCGACGCAGCCGAATGGCGCGGCCTGATCCGACCGGGCCAACTGCTCCTGCTGTACACCGATGGGGTCATCGACGACCGCGGGATTGGTGCCGAGGCGAGCATGGACCGCCTGGCCCGCATCGTGGTCGACGGGGAGGTGGAGCCCCAGGCCGTCTGCCAACGCGTGATCGAGGCTCTCACGACGGAGCGAGTCGACGACGTTGCCTTGCTCGCCCTGGCTGTGGACCCCGATCCCTCCTGATCACCAGGCCGGTCACCTGGCCCAGAGCTGGACATCCCGACAAGCTGATCTCGAGCCATTAGCTTGTGGATGTGCCCGCTTACCGGATCGCACAGGCCGCCGAGTTGTTGGGGGTCAGCACGGACACCATGCGGCGCTGGGTGGACGCCGGCCGGGTGAAGTCCGTGTCCTCGGGTGGAAGCCGTCGTGCCGTGGACGGCACCGACCTGGCCCGGCTGGCCGTGGAGCTGGCCGGGACTCGCGAGCCCGTGCCCATCGGCGCACAGTCTGCCCGCAACCGCTTTCCGGGAATCATCACCAAGGTGGTGGCGGACACCGTGGCCGCACAGGTCGACATCCAGGCGGGACCGCACCGGTTCGTCGCGTTGGTGACCAGGGAGGCCGTCGACGAACTGGGTCTGGCCCCTGGAATGCTGGCCGACGCCGTGGTCAAGGCGACCAACGTGGGCGTCGAGCTGGCTGTGGGCCAGTAGCCCGCCTCAGCTCCAATCGGTAGCGGCCTGGTCATTGGCCCACACGGTCACCGCCTCTCGGGGTATGTCGACGCCGCAGCGCGTTCCTGCAGGGAAGATGGTCGAGCGGGACGCCCGGGCGCGAAGTTCGAGACCGGCGTCATCGAAGCGGACGACGAACTCGACCACGGCGCCGAGGATGGCTGCGTCGGTGACGGTGGCCCGGTACGTCCCACCCTCGGACAGCCGCACCTCCTCGGGGCGGATGCACCAGAGGACTTCGGTTCCCGCATCCACTGCTCCGGTGTCCAGGCCGAGATCCATCCGTCCGACCCGGACGAGTCCCGGAGAAAGGACGCGACCGGCATGCACGTTGTGGATCCCGACCAACCGGGCCACCTCGGCACTGGCCGGTCGGGTCATGACGTCCGCGCAGATCCCGGCCTGGAGGACATGGCCGCGTCCGAGCACGATGACCTCGTCGGACAGCAGCGCGGCCTCCTCGGGATCGTGGGTGACCAGCACGGTGGACAGACCGGCCTCGCGCTGGAGCCGGCGTAGGTCGAAGCGCAGCGCATCGCGGACCGGGGCGTCGAGGGCGGAGAAGGGCTCGTCCAACAAGAGCACGTCGGGTCGCCGGCACAGCGCCTGGACCAGGGCCACCCGCTGGCGTTGGCCCCCCGAGAGCTGGCGTGGGAGGCGGTCCTCCAATCCGCTGATGCCCAGTTGGGCCAGCCAGTACGAGGCCAGCGCCTCGTCGGCCCCCTTTCCGAACAGGACCTGTTGGCGCACGGTCAGGTGAGGAAACAGAGGCGAGCCTTGCGGCACGTATCCGATGCCGCGGTTCTCGGGGCGAATGTCGGTGACGAGGCGCGTTCCGTAGCGAACGGGCCCGGGCCGGCTGCCGCGAAGGCCGGCCAGGCATCGCAACGTCATCGACTTGCCGGCGCCCGAGGCACCCAGGATGGCCAGGGAGGCGCTCGTGGCCGCGTGAGCGAGCTGGAGGTGGAACGCGCCCAGGCGAACGTCGAGATCGAAGCCGACCGGCGTGCGCGGGCTGCCCCGGGGTTCTTCGGGGGAGGCAAGAGGAGCAGAACCGCGATGGCGGCGGAACGGATGAAATCGGGCGGCCAGGGCGGCGATGATGGCCACCACCACGGCCACGGCCAGGGCCAGGGCGGTGGGCGCCTCGGTGGTGGTGAGCCCGGCCGCGCTGAACTGGTTATAGGTGAAGACGGTCAGCACACTGGGGTGGTAAGCCACGATGACGATGGCGCCGTACTCGCCGAAGGCGCGCAGCCAGCCGAGGACGAGTCCGGCCCGGACGCCGGGACCGGCCAAGGGCAGGCTCACCCGCCAGAAGCGCGCCGCTTCCCGGTGGCCGAGCGTGGTGGCCAGGTCGGACAGCTCGGGATCGACGGTGGCGAACCCGGCGCGGGCGGCCACGATCACGAAGGGGGCGCTGACGAACATCTGGGCCAGGACGATCCCGACCATCGAATCGGTCAGGCGGCCACCGAAGGCCCGTCCGATGGTGGTGTAGGGCCCGATGACGTAGATCAGCAAGATGCCGCTGATCAACGGGGGCAGGGCCAGGGGTAGCTGCACCAACAACCCGACGACGGCGGCCAGCCGGCTCCGGGACCGGGCCAGCATGTAGGCCAAGGGGATGCCCAACAGGGCGACGATGGCCATGGAGATGGTGGCCGTGACCACCGAGACATAGAGGGCGGACAGGAGCCCCGGGGTCGAGAACCCGGGGTTGTGGGAGCCGGCGATCCGGGCCACGAATGCGGCAACGGGCACCACCAGGTACAGACCCAGGAGGGCACCCAGCCAGGGGAGCGGGCTCCGCAGTGTCGACAGGGTCATCCAGAACGGGCCGAGCGGAGGGAGGCGGGAACCTTGCCCGTCGACCCGTGCACCGCGGGTGGCTTGACCAGCTTGAATCCTTGCGCGGCCAGCGCAGCCTGGCCCTTCTTGCCCAACAGGTACGACACAAAGGCGACGGCCGCGGCACGATCAGGAGCGCGGTTGAGGGCGGTCACCGTATAGGTGGCGGACAACTTGATCGGGCCCAACGAGACGGTGGGGATGCCGGCTGCCTTGGCCTCGGCCGAGTAGAAGAAGCCGGCATCGAGCTGGCCCGCTTGCAGCCGACCGACCAACGTCTCTTCGGGGAACTCCCCGGTATCGGTGGCGGCCAGCGCGGTGAACGCGGGCAGCTTGTAGCGCTTCGCTGCCTGTTGCATGGCGGTGACGGCCAGCTTGCCTTTGGGGTCCGTCGCTGGATCGGTCCGACCGAGCAGGAATCCCGGTTCGAGGACGACTTGGGGCCACGGCTTGGTCTTCAGATCGTGGGCGAACGTGCTCTTGGGGTTGTATCCGATGACCAGGGGTGCGGTGGCAAAGGTGATGTACCAAGTCACCCAGTTTCCGTTGGCCGCACCCTGGAGCTCCTGGTTCACGTCCGGACTGGCGCTGATGAAGACGTCACCTTTTTGCACGCCGTCTTTGATCTGGGTGGCCAGTGCATCCGAGCCGGCCGAGAAGCCGGTGAAGGTGTAGCCGGTGGCGGCGTCGAACCGGGGGCCGATGACCTGTTCCATGGTCTGCACCAGCGAGCCGGGGTAGAGCACGTTGACCGGCCCCTTGGCCTGGGTGGTCGATGTGGTGGCGCCGCTGGCGTAGGCCGGCACCTCCGCGACCAAGGCCAGGGTCACGACCAGGAGGCAGAGCGGGCGCAGCCAACGGGCTCGTGTGGGGAGCCTGCCCCCCTGGTTCGGCGTCACCCCAAAATGCTAACAAGCAATTGCGGCAGAAATCAGCTGCGGCTACCGAGAGTACGACCATCAGGGCCCTTCGGGACCGCATCTGCTGCCTCGGCTCCGTTCGGTCCACGACTCGGTCCATGACTCGGACCATGACTCGGACCACGACTCGGTCCATGGCCCATGGTGTCGGTATCGTGGGTGGTCCAATGAGTCGCGACCGCTCGGGGGCTCGAACCGAGACGTCGGCGACTGGATCGGACGGGAGAGCAGACCATCGGTCGAGGCGTGAGGGGCATGGACACAGGCGTGGGCACCGAGCAGAGCGGGGGACGCCCACCAGTGGCCGGTCTGCTGTTGACCGGTGGCTCCAGTCGGCGGATGGGCAGGGACAAGGCGTCCATCGTGCTGGCCGACGGGCGCACCTGTGCCCAGACGGTGGCGGCTCGGCTGGCCCAGGTCGCCGATCCCGTGCTCGAGATCGGACCGGGTGCCACAGGGCTCACCGCCGTCCCCGACGATCGTCCCGGCGCCGGCCCGTTGGCTGCGCTGGCCACGGGGTGGGCCGCATTGGTCGGCTCGGGCCATGCGGGTCCGGTGCTGGTCCTGGCCTGCGACCTCCCCCGGGTCACGGTCCCTGTGCTCGAGCTGTTGGCCCGGGCGCCAGGTAACGACACCGTCGTGCCGGTCGTCGGCGGACGCCCCCAACCCCTCTGTGCTCGATTTGGTCCGGCTGCGCTCGACCAGTGCCAGAGGCTGGTGGCCGAGGGCCGACGTTCGCTCGTGACGCTGCTCGACGTCACTCCAGTGGTCTGGTTGGGACCCGAGGTGTGGTCCGAGGTCGTTGACGAGCAGTGCTTCGCCGACATGGACACACCCGAGGACCTGGCCCGTTTCCTGGCCCACGCCGATCGGGGTTCCCCCGATGGAGTCGTACCCGAGCGGTGACCGGTCACCCCGAATTCCCCCACCTCGACGAGCACGGCCGAGCCTGGATGATCGACATCACGGGCAAGGAGCCGACCGTGCGCCGCGCCGTTGCCCGCGGGACGGTTCGCACCGGTGCCGATGTGTTCGAAGCGCTGGCCGCACCGCCCGGCGACCTGGATCCCGTACAAGCAGCTCGGGTGGCAGGCATGCAAGCGGCCAAGCAGACCTCGGCGCTGCTTCCTCTCTGCCATCCCATTCGGCTGACCGATGTACAGGTTGACGTGGTCCCCCACCAGGGTCGGGTGGACATCTCGGCCATGACGGAGGTCGTGGATCGAACGGGAGTCGAGATGGAGGCCCTCACCGCCTGCACGGTGGCGGGGCTGACCATTGTCTGCGCACTGAGCAGAGCGGACCCAGAGGCCTACCTCGACGAGGTGACCCTCTGGCTGAAGGAAGGCGGTCGTTCCGGTCGGTGGGAGCGCTCAATCGCAGCGACATGACCGGCCGTGTCCGATCAGTCCTCAGTGCGGGGAGCCACCAGCGAGCAGATCGAGGGCATGGGGAAGGACATCGATCACCGCCTCGAGACACTCCACCGCCCCTGTCGTCGACCCGGGCAGATTGAGCACGATGCAGTGCCCGAGAGTTCCCGCCGTTCCGCGTGAGAGCCGACCCAGTGGGCTGACGGCCCGCATGGCTTCGGCTAACCCCGGGGCCAGTCGCTCCAGCACGGCCTGAGTTCCTTCGGGAGTCAGGTCAGTGGGGGCGAAGCCCGTCCCTCCGGTGGTGAGGATGGCACCCACAAAACCCGCCGCCAATTCCCGGATGGCGGTGGCCACCGGCTCTGCTCCGTCGGGAACGACACGACATTCCCTCACGTCGAATCGGTGTCGCTCCAACAGGGCGGCTACGGCCGGCCCCGACCGGTCCTCGCGTTCCCCCCGGTAGGTCGAATCAGAGACGGTGATGATCTTCGCTCCAGGAGGCATCCGTCGCGAGCGTAGTGGCGCTCTTCGGGGCAGGCCCGGATCGAGGCCGTCAGTTGCCGTAGATTCTCTCGGCAATGGGCATGATCCAAGCTCTCGAGTACCAGGTGCCTCAACCAAACGCGGCCCAACGGGCGATGTGGCACGTCTCGGCATCGCCGCCGGGGGCGTGGTTGATGGCCAAGGTTCTGCACCGAATCGACAAGCTGGTGCTCCGGGTCAGCGGCGGTCGGTTCTCGGTCCCCGAGGTTCTGACCGGGATCCCCATCGTGACGATCATCACCACTGGCGCCCGCACGGGGCAACGCCGAGAGACCCCGTTGCTCGGCGTGCCCGTCGGTGACGATCTGGCCCTGATCGGGACCCAGTTTGGGCAACCGGGCACTCCCGGTTGGTATTACAACCTGCGGGCCCAGCCAGAGCTGGAGGTGGCCTATCGGGGCAAGGTGATCCCTGCTCGGGCCCGTGAGGTCGAGGGGGACGAATGGGCAGCGTCCTGGGCTGCGGCCCGACAGGTGTACGCCGGATACGAGGCCTACCGCCGCCGGATCCGAGATCGCCCCATCCACATCATGGTCCTCGACCCGCGTTGAGCGACGAGAGCCAGATTTTCGTCAGGCGGCGATAGCCCCGTCTTCGTCAGGCGGCGATAGCCAGGTCTTCGGACCGGAGACTCGAGGCCTCGGCGATACGCCTGGCCGCAGCGGGGGCGCTCCGAAGGATCTCCCGGAACTCACTGGGGTTGCTGACATAGGCCGTGAGGTCGGTGGTGGCCGTGACCGTTGCCGTCCGCGGCACGCCCTGGAGGAGGGCGATCTCGCCCACGAACGCGCCATCATGCAGCTCGGCAACCTTGGAGACGCCGACACCGGTGGACTTGGTCACTTCGGCCTGACCCGAAACGATGATCAGGAACTCGCTTCCCAGCTTCCCTTCCCGGATGAGGACCTTGCCGGCGGGGATGGTTACCTGCGTGAGCAGCGAGTCCACCCGGGCAAGTTGGCGCGGAGTGCAGTCCTCAAAGAGCTCCAGATGCCCCAGTGTGTTTGATGCGTGGTTCCTGTTTCTCATCGCTGACCTCCATCTATCCGGCCATGTCCGGTGTTCGACCAATTCAATTGTGCCTAGATGGAGTATATCTGTCAAACAGTTTATTGCGATCCGTGCAATCGGAATATCAGATCACGATGGGTGCTGGACCACGGTTTGGGGCCGAAGGCCGGCCAGTGGCACGAGCCCGCGCCGTGGGCCCGGGGGCTAGGGGAGAGACGGGGGCGGGTCGGTGCTCGGTGTCGACTCGGCCGACGCGGCTCCGGATGGGCCGGGAGTGGCGGTCTGGCTCCCGAAGACCTCCCCTTCGGTGGCCAGGTGCTGGCTCTGGGGCTGGGGCACCACCGCGGGCTGCTGGGCCTGGGGCACTACCGCAGGCTGCTGGGCCTGGGGCACCACCGTGGGCTGGGGTGTGGTGGCAGGATCTCGGACCAGGGTTGGCCCGGCCATGTCCGAAACGTCCCGACTCGCCCCCATTGCCTCGAGCGGCCGGTTGTGCCGGGCCGCCCAACCCATCGCGAATGCGCTGCACATGACCAGGATGAGGCCCGGTCCGAGCGCGTAGCCGATCTGGTACTCCAGCGCCCGGAGCGGTGTGGCGACGACGAAGTAGGAGTGGGTGTTCACCAACACCGGCCACGCCAATGGCCCGACGACGAACCAGGCCCCGCTGGCGATCCCGATGACTCCGGCCGTGGTGAGGCTCAGACGTCGGCGCGTGACCGTGGCATTGACCGGCGCCAAGAAAGTGAGGGCGGCGATGCAGCCCACAGCACCGGGGATCAGCGCCAGGACGACATGACTGAGATCCCAATGCCAGGAAACGGCCCCGTCGGCGCTGAACCCAAAGGTCGGTCCCACGAAGGGGACGATCCCGCCCCAGGCTGAGACGATGAGGGCGATGAAGCCGACCATGCCCAAGCTGATCGATGAAGACCGCACTTTGGTGCGTGCCTCCCCCATTGTCTGCCGATGAAGTCCGTACCCACCCCCACCGGTCGTCTGACCGAGCGTCGTCGTCATGGCGACTCCTCTCCTCGTCGATGGGAGAGCCAGACCGCCTGAACGCTCTGTCCTTCCCGGAGGGGAAATACCCTGTGGCTGCTTTGGCAAACCAGGCCGGCTATGGCCACGCTGGTGCCGGGACTCCGGGCAGATGGCTTTCCCTAGCCGACGACAGGGGCGACGAGGGTGCAGGGCGGCGGTTGTGCTTGGGCCGGGTCCAGGGCGTTGAGCACATCCTGTGCGGCCACAGGGTCTGAGGCCAGAGAGACGTGGTCGGCGAAGTCCAGCGGACACTGGTCCTGCACGATGATGTTCGTACTGTTCGTCCCGGTTATCTCCCCGTTCGTATACGGGACCACTAACTCGTCGTGTTGGGTCATGATCTGGGTGTAGCGCACGTCGGGTACGGCGACGCCACCGGCATTGAGTTTCTGGGTGAATGCCGAGTTGGGGGCGAACTCCTCACATGCCGTGCAGACCGGACCGAGCAACTGTGCTTCGGACGATCCGTATCCGAAGGCATCGGCGATCTCTTGGATCATGAGCGGATCGGCAACATCGGTGCCATGCACTACGGGGGCGAGGCCGACAAAGTTGTCGACATGAGCCGCCCCGCCCAAGTACTTGATGTAGTAGTCGGGCATGGTGGCCCCTTCGGAGTGACCGACGAGGTCAACCTTGGTCGCGCCGGTGGTAGCCAGCACCTTGTTCACGAATGTACCGAGTACCGCGGCACTCTGCTCCATCGGTATCAAGCCACCGAACTCGTCAAGAGGAGGTGAGGTGAAGTCGGGGTTGGTGCCGTAAGTGAGGGAATACACGCAATAGCCGTTGTCGGCCAGGAGGGGCGAGATGGTCTGCCAATTGTCGGTCTCGTTGGCAAACAAGCCGTGCACGAGGATCACCGGTTCGGGATGGGTGGCCGTCGGCTTGCATGTCCAATCATTTGCTCCGGGGGGCGGGGTGTTCGGCCCATTGGGAGCAGCGGCGATGTTGGCCAAAAAGGTGTAGGGCACCGGATAGTTGGGCGAAGCGCCATTGCCGGACGACGGTGGTGATGCCGCATTGGCAGGCGTCATGCTGACCACTCCAGCCGTCAAGATCCCGGTCATGCAAAGCATCGCCGCTGTGAGTAGGGGACCGATCCGTCGTGTCCGCATATGGTTCCTTGTGCCTCCTCGTCCGAGACCGGCGTGACCAGGGACGTCGCCGGACGTGCCGCTCCTGTGAAGAACGTGCGGGCGCTCCCATCCTTGCGATGCCAACAGCCTGGTTGGCTGCGCCGGAAGCACTCCGGAGACCGGAACGGGGCAGCAGGCCAGTTTCGAACCGACCCACTACCCCGAACTGATTCCGGCCTCCCCGATGACCGGTGTCCCATCCTCGATGTCGGTGCAGTTACCCGTCGAAAGCGGCGAAAACCGTTGAGAAGGCAAACGGTTGCTGGGTGATGCCGCTGCAGGTATCACTGGCGAATCCCTGAGCGCCACCGGGGCACGAGACGTCTCGTGTGGCCGCCCACATCGACAACCGGCCCATTCCGACCTGCGAGGCGAACGTCTCGAGCTGTTGCGCATCGTTGACCCCGAAGACCTCGTCGGTGGTGTCGTTGACGCCCAGCATCGGGGTCACGCCGACCATCTTCCAGAGTTGTGCCGGTGTGTCCGACGGGAAGATCTTGGCCAGCTGCGCTTCCGTTGCCTTTGCCGCTTGGATGGCATAGGCGCCCATCTGTCCGCTGGGATTCGGTGCCGCACCGCCGTAGTCCATCGCCATCACATTGACCAGGTCGACGCGGGCGCCGGCACCGATCGTGGTGTTGAGCACGCTGAGACCATTGAAGTCCAGGCCGGTGGGGAGAACGGGCAAGGTGAGGGAGACCGTCAATGTCGGGTTGGCTCGCTCCAGCCCTGCTATTGCCGCCCCTCTCCGAGCCAGAGATGCGGTGTTTCCTTCGTCCGCGCCCTCGATGTCGAAGTCGATATGGGTCAGGCCGTACGTAGTGATGACCGATTGGTACTGAGCCTGGAGGGCGGCAACTGAAGTGCAGGTATCGGCGAGCTCAGTGGAGGCCTCGCCGCCGAAGGAGACGATGACGTCTCCGCCCGCTTTGCGCAGGGCGGCGATGCCTGCCGCGTAGTAGTCCGTGTTGACCGGGTAGAAGCTGCCCCAACTGGCTTCACAGGTGTTGCCCTGGGATACGACGAAGCCCAGCGTGAAGTCCTTGGTTCCCGATGCCTGCATGGCGTTGACGAGGTCGAACGGCGGGGTGTCGACGGTTGCGTCAACGTAGGGAGCAAAGGTGAAGTTCCCCGTATTGGTCGGCGTGCCAGTGCCAGTGCCAGTGCCAGTGCCAGTGCCAGTGCCAGTGCCAGTGCCAGTGCCAGTGCCAGTGCCAGTGCCAGTGCCAGTGCCAGTGCCAGTGCCAGTGCTTGCCGAACAGGCCCCACCATTGATGGTGCAGCTGGTCGGAGCGACGAAGGTCCCGCTGTAGGTCCCCTGGAACCCGACAGTGGCTGTTCCGCCGGTGGCCAGTGTTCCATTCCAATCCGCGTTGGTCAGCGTGTAGCTCGTGCCGCTGTTCGCCAGGTTGCCGCTCCACGCGCTCGTGATCGATTCCGAGGCCGGGAGTGAGAACTTGAGGGTCCACGAGGTGATCGGGGCACCCGTGTTTACGAGCGTGTACGAGCCCACGAACCCCGAACCCCAGTCAGAGGTCTTGGCGAACGTGGCGGTGACCGGGGAGGGTGCCGGAGTGCCGGTCCCGCCCGAACCCGTGCCGCCCGAACCAGTACCGGTCGAACCTGAACCACCTGAGCCGGTCCCACCTGAACCGGTCCCACTTGAGCCGGTGCCGCCAGTGGGACCCGAGCAGGGTTGTCCGTTGAGCGTGCACTGGGTCGGAGCGACGAAGCCACCGGTGTACGTGGTCTGGAACCCAAAGGTGGCAGTACCACCGGTGGCCAGAGCGCCGTTCCACGAGGCGTTCGTCACCGTGTACGTGGTACCGACATGGGAGAGGTTGCCACTCCACGAGCTGGTGACCGTCTCCGTGCTCGGCAGCTGGAACTTCAACGTCCAGCTGCTGGTCGGTGCCCCTCCATTGACGATGTTGTAGTTGGCGACGTAGCCGGTTCCCCAGTCGGATGTCTTCTGGAAAGTCGCCGTGAGGGACGTGCTGGTCGCGGCGGTCGCCGCCGGCGCGCTGAGACCGAGTACGGCCGGAACCGAGAGCCCGGCCAGGGCGGCCACGGCCAGGAGCCGCGAGATCCCCGGCAATCGCCTCCTGGTCGACGGCGGATCGGTCCTCTGGTCCGACCGGCGCGTCCGGCGATCGTTGATGGTGCGAATTGCGCCCACAGTTCCTCCCGTGATCTGGCCCGCATGGTGAGCAGCTGATCCCTACCTGTCGACCGCTCAGTAACCAGCATGACGGAAAGCCGGTCGAATTGCAAGCGGTCGACAGGTAGGTACCATGGCGACGATGGCCCAAACCCCAAATCCGACCACAGGCGACCAGCTCAGCAAGCGCGACCAGATCCGCCGCGCTGCGCTTGCGCACTTCCTGGAGCGGAGCTACTCAGGAGGATCCCTTCGGGACATCGCCAAGTCCGTGGGTATCACCATGGCCGGGCTCTACTACTACTTCCCGGCGAAAGACGACCTCCTCGCCGACCTGATCGCGCCCTATTTGGATGGCCTCGACGAGCTGATCAGCGCCGGCGAGCAAGCGATCGATTCGGGCACGCCCCTGTCGGCCACGACCGTGCTCGAGCGATTCTTCGACCTGATGATCGAGCTGCAAGACGTGGCCCAGCTGGTGATTCTCGATGCGGGAGTTGCTCGGCACCCATCGGTGGCATCTCGGGTGGCCGACCAGGCCGAACGATTGGTCCGCCTCACCATGGCCTCGGCCCCCTGCGAGTCAGACGAGCTCCGGGCCGGTGCAGCCATCGCCATCCTCTATCGCCCGGTGGTACGGATCGGTTATCTCTCGGCCGTGGGCCACGTACGCGACGAGCTCATCACCATCGCCCTCGTCGCCTTGTGCGCCCCGCTCGTCCGGCCTTAGCGAGCCCTCACGCCTTGCCTCAGTCGCCCGAGGTGATCACGCTTCGCCGGCCGAGGCGGCCAGCCCGGCAGCCACTGTTCGCCGGAGCAGCTTGCCGGTGTCCGTGTAGGGAAGCTCCTCCCACACCACAATCTGGTCGGGCGTCTTTGACGTGCGCAGTTGCTTGCGTACGAAGGCCCGAAGCTCGTCTCCGTCGATCAGCTCACCGGGGACCGGAACCACGACGGCGGCGATCCGCTGGCCCCATTCATCGTCGGCCACACCTACGACGGCCACATCGGCCACCGCCGGATGTTGGACCAGGACCTCTTCGATCTCGGCCGGGGCGATGTTCTCGCCGCCGCGGATGATGGTGTCGTCCGATCGTCCCTCGATGAACAGGTAGCCCTCGTCATCGAAGTACGCCCGGTCGCGCGTCGGGAACCATCCCTCGGCGTCGAGCGGTGACTCTGTCGAGAGGTACTCGCCCGACACCTGTTCGCCTCGGAGCCACAGGTCACCGGGCTCGCCGATCGGGAGGCTCGAGCCGTCAGGGCCTCGCACCTCGGCTTCGATGCCGGGGATGAGCCGCCCGGCTGAGCCCAGGCGGGCTCGGATCTCGGCCGCATCGCTCTCGATGGCTGATCGATGGTCTTCGGGCCCGAGGAGGGCGATGGTCGAGCTGGTCTCGGTGAGTCCGTAGGCGTTGACGAAGTCGGTGGTCGGAAACAGCTCGAGCGCTCGGGCCACGATCGAAGGGGCGATCCGGGATCCCCCGTAGGAGAGCGTCCGCAGCGAGGCCACGCCGGCGTCGTCTTGGCCGGCCAGGGACTCGACGATCCGGGCCAGCATCGTGGGCACCACCATGGCGTGGGTCACCTGCTCCTGGCGGACGGTCTCGAGCCACACCTCGGGGCTGAAGGCGTCGAGATAGACCAGCCGCCTGCCGGCGTAGAGGTTGCTGACCAGATTGGCCACACCGGCCACGTGGTAGGGGGGGACGGTCACGGCCACGGCATCGGATTCGTCGGCCCCGCCGAAGTCGACTGAGGAGAAGACGTACGAGAGGAGGTGACGGTGCCGGAGGATGGCCGCCTTGGGGGCCGAGGTCGTGCCGCTGGTATAGAGAAGGACGGCGATGCCCTCCGGGTCGTTCGGCCACTCGTCGCAGGCCGGGCCGATGGCCGTCGACGTCATCCAGTCGTCCCGGTCGATCACGGGATGGTTCACGCCCGACAAGCTGGCCTTGGCCTGATCGTCGGCAATGACCAGCACGTCCTCGTGCTTGTCGAGCAGACCGGTCACTTGCTCATGGCCCAGCCGGTAGTTGATAGGCAGGACCGGTACCCCGGCCCACGAGCTGGCGAACACGGCGACGGCGAAGGCGGGCGAGTTGGTGCCGACGTAAGCCACGTGGGCCACGCCGTCCCGACGGATCCGTGCCGCGGCGATGCCGGCCCTTCGGTAGAGCTCCTCGTAGCTGAGCCCATCGTCGCCGCTGCCAATGGCGACACGGGAGGGGTGGCCGGACATGGCCATATCAAGCAGCATCATGAGATTCACGGTCTTGAATTCCTCTGTTCAATCGATCGCGCCCTGGCACCCTAACGAACCCCCGTGGCCAGATGCGATCCCAGAGGGCCGGCGGTGGGAGGGGAGTGCCGGCTCGGCGGTCACGAGGGGTGCTGCTGTCGACCAGGACGTTACGATGCCGATTGCCGTCCACGAGGGCGACACACCGGACAAAGCGAGGAATCGAGTGCCTGACCTGGTCCTGGTGGATGTGAACGATCGCATCGCCGTCATCACCCTCAACCGTCCCGAGGCCCGAAATGCCTTGAGCGCTCTCATGCTCACCCAGCTGGCCGAGCACATGAGCCAACTCGATGCCCAGGCCGATGTCGACGTCCTGGTCCTGACCGGTGCCGGGCGGGCCTTCTGTGCCGGTTTGGACCTGAAGGAGATGGCTGCTTCGGGGGCGAACATCCGCCCCGCCGACGGGCGGCCCTGGCCGCAACTGACCAAGCCTTTGATCGGGGCGATCAACGGTGCCGCGGTCACCGGAGGGCTGGAGTTGGCCCTGGCCTGTGACTTCCTCATCGCCTCGGATCAGGCCCGGTTCGCCGACACCCATACCCGGGTGGGGCTCGTCCCCTTCTGGGGTATGTCCGTCCTCTTGCCCCAGGCGGTGGGCGTCCGGGTGGCCCGGGAGATGAGCCTGACCGGGAACTTCATGAGTGCAGACGAGGCATGCCGGGTGGGACTGGTCAACCGGGTCGTCCCCGCCGAGGAGCTGTTGGCCGTGGCTCGAGCCCTGGCCGCGGACATCGCCTCGGCCGAGCCCTCGGCTACCCGAGTGATGGTGTCCGAGTACGCCGGGTTCTCCGGCGGCGGTCCGGCCGCGCTGGCCCAGGAGATCCGCACGGCCGAGGCGTTCCTCGGAGCGGGGATCGATCCGGCGCTCATCGAGCAACGTCGGGTGGCGCTCATCGAGCGGGCCCGCCAGCAGGCCGGCTGACCCATGACCATCCTGACCCCCAGTCATGTCGGTGACAGCTCGAAAGGACGGCGGCGGTGATCCGATCGGTCATGTTCGACTTCGGCGGTGTCATCACCGATAGTCCCTTCGATGCCTTCCAACGCTATGAGGAAGGCGCGGGGCTTCCCGTGGGCACCATCCGGACCATCAACTCGACCAATCCCCACGAGAACGCCTGGGCCCAGCTCGAACGGGGCGATGTGGGCATGTCCGAGTTCTGCCTGCTCTTCGAAGCCGAGGCGTTGGCTCTCGGGCACCGTGTGGACGCGGCCGAGGTGATGGCTGGCCTGGTGGGTGAGGTTCGACCGGCCATGGTCGAGGCGGTGCGCCGCTGTGCGGAACGGTTCAAGACGGCCTGCCTGACCAACAATTTCCTGTTGGAACGCACGGTCGACCTGGCCACCGATCGCCCGGACATCGCCGAGATCTACGCCCTGTTCGATCTGGTGATCGAGTCGTCCAAGGTCGGAGTGCGCAAGCCCGACCCTCGCTTCTACGAGATGGCCTGTGAGGCGTTGTCGGTGGCCCCCGACGAGGTCGTCTATTTGGATGACCTGGGCATCAATCTGAAACCGGCCCGGGCCATGGGCATGCACACGATCAAGGTCGTCGCGCCGGACGTGGCCATAGAGGAGCTCTCGTCGGTCCTGGGGATTCCACTGGCCTGAGGACCAGGCTCGACGGGTGGGCCCCCCGCTACCCTTCAGTCGGTGAGCGCTCATCCCCTCCAGTTCGATCCCATCGACGAGGCCCGGTCCCAGTGGGCCAAGCGGTGGGACGCGGAAGCCAGCGACGCCATGGCCGCAGCCACGTCGATCATGCGGGCGCAACAGGTGGTTCTGGCTGCGGTCGACGGCGTGCTGCGTCCGTTCGAGCTGACCTTCGCTCGGTACGAGGGATTGGTCCTTTTGTCCTTCAGCCGCCAGGGATCCCTGCCGCTGGGCAAGATGGGCGACCGGTTGATGATCCACCCGACGAGTGTCACCAACATCATCGACCGGCTCGAGGCCCAGGGGCTGGTGCGACGGGTGGCCCATCCCACCGATGGTCGGACCACCCTGGCCGAAGTGACCGCCGAAGGCCGTGCGCTGGCCGCCCGGGCCACCCGGGCCGTCAACGAGATAGCGCTGGGGCTTGGCATGCTCGACGACCGTGACCTACGGGACCTCATCCGCATCATCCGCAAGATCCGGGTGCACATCGGGGACTTCATCCCTGAGGGATGATGGCCGACTGCGGGACCTGCTGACCCGAAGTTACGTGAGGCCGGCGGCAGTCAGACGTTGCGTCGGTACGACCCGCCCACCTCGAACAGGGCGTGGGTGATCTCTCCCAGGGTGGCGTGACGAACGGTGGACATGAGCTCGCCGAACACGTTGCCGCCGGCCAGCGCCACCTGACAGAGGGTGTCGAGGGCGGCGTCCCGATCCTGGGCGTGCTGGTGTTGGAACTGGCGCAGGCGGGTGATCTGTAGCTGCTTCTCCTCTTCGGTGGAGCGAGCCAGTTCCACCGGACCGGTTGGTGGTCTGGCATCGGGGTCGATGAACGTGTTGACGCCGACCAGCGGCAAGCTGCCGTCGTGCTTGCGGTGCTCGTACAGCATGGAATCGTCCTGGATCCGGCCTCGCTGATAACCCGTCTCCATGGCCCCGAGCACGCCGCCGCGGTCGCTGATCCGGTCCATCTCGGCCAGCACGGCCTCCTCGACCAGCTCGGTCAGCTCCTCCACGATGAAGCTGCCCTGGAGCGGGTTCTCGTTGGCGGCCAGCCCCCATTCCTTGTTGATGATGAGCTGGATGGCCAGCGCCCGCCGGACCGACTCCCCGGTCGGCGTGGTCACCGCCTCGTCATAGGCGTTGGTGTGCAGGCTGTTGGCGTTGTCGTAGATGGCGCACAGAGCCTGCAGGGTGGTGCGGATGTCGTTGAACGCCATCTCTTGGGCGTGGAGCGATCGCCCCGACGTCTGGACGTGGTACTTGAGTCGTTGGGAGCGCTCGTTGGCCCCGTAGCGGTCGCGCAGTGCGATGGCCCAGAGGCGCCGGGCCACGCGTCCGATCACCGTGTACTCGGGGTCCATGCCGTTGGAGAAGAAAAAGGAGAGGTTCGGGGCGAAGTCGTCAACGTCCATGCCCCGAGCCAAATAGGCCTCGACATAGGTGAACGCGTTGGACAAGGTGAAGGCCAGCTGGGTCACCGGGTTCGCGCCTGCTTCGGCTATGTGATAGCCGGAGATGGACACCGAGTAGAAGTTCCGCACCTGGTGCTCGATGAACCATTCCTGCATGTCGGCCATGACCCCGAGGGAGAACTCGGTCGAGAAGATGCACGTGTTCTGACCCTGGTCCTCCTTCAGGATGTCGGCCTGGACGGTGCCTCGCACCGTTTGCAGCACCGCAGCACTGATGGCCGCCTCCTCCTCGTCGTCGGGCCGGCGACCCTGCTCGGACTCGAAGGCATCGAGCCGCTGATCGATGGCGGTGGAGAGGAACATGGCCAAGATGGTTGGGGCGGGGCCGTTGATGGTCATGGAAACCGACGTGGTGGGATCGCACAGATCGAACCCGGCGAACAGCACCTTCATGTCGTCCAGGGTGGCAATGGACACCCCGGAGGTGCCGATCTTGCCGTAGATATCGGGACGCTCGTCGGGGTCGAACCCGTACAGGGTGACCGAGTCGAACGCCGTCGACAGCCGGGTGGCCGGAAGGCCCGAAGCCAGGAGGTGGAACCGTCGGTTGGTGCGGAAGGGATCGCCCTCACCGGCGAACATGCGGGCCGGATCTTCGCCCTCACGTTTGAAGGGGAACACCCCGGCGGTGAAGGGGAAGTGACCGGGAAGGTGCTCCGATCGGAGCCAGCGCAACAGGTCGCCGTGCTCGGTGACCCGGGGGAGGGCCACTCGGGGAATGCGGCTTCCCGAGAGCGACGTCCGCCACAGCACCGGCTGGGCCGGGGTCGAGGGCGAGGCATCGTCATCCGATTCGACCGGCGTCAACGCGGTGCGCACGACTTCCCACTCCTGGAGGAGGCGGCGACCCTCGGGGTCGCGGGCCGCCTCGGTCCGCTCGGCCAGTGTGGACAGGTTGCCGACTGCCATCCCTTGTTGGTCGGCCAGGGCCAGCACCGCGTCGATCTGCTGGGCCTGGCGGGCCTCGGTGGCCAGCTCGGCCGTGGTGGCGTGATAGCGGTGAACGGTCTCGGCGATCTCGGCCAGATAGCGCCGTCTGGGAGCCGGGATGATGACCGACGCCTTGGTCGAAGCCCGGATCGCGACAGCCGGAAGCACCCCGATGGTTGCCACCAATCCCGATCCGACCAGGCGGTCCCGGAGATGCTGGAAGAGGGCGGTGACGCCGTCATCGTTGAAGCGAGAGGCGATGGTCCCGAACACGGGCTCGCCGTCGTCGGGCCCGGGACCATGGTCGCGGACCCACTGCCGCCGGACCTGACGCAGGGCGTCGTCAGCCCCCCGTCGGTCGAACTTGTTGATGGCCACGACATCGGCGAGATCGAGCATGTCGATCTTCTCGAGCTGTGAGGCAGCGCCGTACTCCGGCGTCATCACATAGAGGGAGAGGTCGGCGATGTCCACGATGGCCGCATCACCCTGACCGATCCCGGGAGTCTCCACGATGACCAGATCGAAGCCGGCGGCCCGACAGGCGGCGACGACCAGAGGCAACGGCGGTGGGATCTCGGACGCGGAACCCCGGGTGGCCAAGGACCGGAAGTACACCTGGGGGGAGTCGATGGAATTCATCCGGATGCGGTCCCCGAGCAGGGCCCCGCCCCCTCGGCGCCGGGTCGGGTCCACCGCCAGCACGGCGATCCGGAGCTTGTCCTCCTGGTCCTGGCGGAACCGTCGAATGATCTCGTCGGTCAGCGACGACTTCCCCGACCCGCCCGTTCTGGTGACGCCCAGGACCGGCGCCCGGCGCCGCTCGGCTGCGATGCCGATCTCGTCGAGGGTGTCGGCGTCGACGGAGCCCGCTTCGAGACCGGTGATGAGCCGGGCCAGGCTCGCGGTGTGCCCGCTATAGAGGGGGTCCAATGAGGCCGGCGGTTCGGCGGCCAGGTTCCGGTCGCACTCCTCGATCAGCACGTTGATCATCCGCTCGAGCCCCAGGCGCTGCCCGTCGGTGGGGGAGAAGATCCGACGGACCCCGTAGGCCTCGAGCTCGGCGATCTCGGAGGGCACGATGACCCCACCGCCTCCGCCATAGACAGCGATGTCACCTCGCCCTTCGGCTCGCAGCCGATCGACCAGGTACTTGAAGTACTCGATGTGGCCGCCCTGGTAGGAGCTGATGGCGACGCCTTGGACATCCTCGTCG
>DASZLD010000037.1:0-27506 GCA_035552655.1 Acidimicrobiales bacterium | reverse complement strand
CAGCTCGGGGAAACCCAAGCCCGAGTCGGTGCGTCGCACTGCCTTGAATGCGTTGGCACGGGGAGCGACTCTGGCGGAGGCCGCCGAGTTGATCGGCGTGAACGTATCCACCATTTGGCTGTGGTCTCAGCGCCACGGTGTGGCCATGTGCACCCCTCGAAAGCCCCGTCCCGGGGCATTGACCCACGCCGAGCGAGAAGAGATCAGGGCCGGCATCCAAGCCGAGGATTCCAATGCTGTCATCGCCGAGCGACTGGGCCGTCATCGGGGCACCATCGGACGAGAAATCAAGGCGAACGGCGGTCGGTTCGCCTATCGGGCTCACCTCGCTCAGGCTCGGGCTGAAGCGGCCGCCCGGCGCCCGAAAGTGCCCTGGACCGAGGCCCGCCCACAGCTGTGGGCTCAGGTCCAGGCTCTGCTGCGAGAAAAGTGGTCGCCGGAGCAGATCGCAGGTCGGTTGCGCAGAGACCACGCCGACGAGCCAGATTGGTGGGTGTCACACGAAGCGATCTACCAGGCCATCTTCATCCAGACCAAAGGCGAGCTGCGCAAGGAGCTGGCTCGCTGCCTTCGCAGCGGACGGACTCGGCGGCGGCCTCAAGGGCGCGCAGCTCACCCGGGACGGATCCCAGGCATGGTCAACATCTCCAAACGACCGGCCGAAGTCGCTGATCGGGCCGTCCCCGGCCATTGGGAAGGAGATCTAGTCGTCGGTGCCCGGGGGACCAGTGCCGTCGCCACTCTCGTCGAACGCAAAACACGGATGGGAATGCTGATCAAGTTGAACGACAAAACGGCAGAACACGTCGCAGAGCGGCTCGTCGAAAACGTCGTCGGGCTGCCGACCCAACTCACCCGGTCCCTCACCTGGGACCAAGGAACGGAGCTGGCCGGTCATGCCGCCTTCAGTGTTGCCACCGGTGTGGCCGTTTACTTTTGCGACCCTCACAGTCCTTGGCAGCGTGGCAGCAACGAGAACTGGAATGGCTTGGTTCGTCAGTTCCTTCCCAAGGGGATTGACCTGTCGTCATACAGTCAAAACGACCTAGACGAGATCGCAAATCTCCTCAATGCTCGACCCCGCAAGACCCTCGGGTGGGATACTCCTGCCGAACGGTTCAACGAGCTTGTCGCGGTCACCCCTTGAATTCGCCGCAGGCTCCTGTGCGGATTCCACAATCGACTACGGAACGAGCGGCCGCCACCTTCATCCGGCTGAGGCAACCACACGGGATCGCGATGAGCCGATCCCCCGACGCGCCCGCTGCTTGAACCCGTCCCCTGTTTCTCTGAGCCCTTCCTCACTTTGACCATCGCCCCTTCCGACGACACGGCCTCTCGTTCCACCGCGCCCGTGCGCGCCTATGGCCGCGCCTACACCACGCTCTTGGCGCTGACGCCGGCCCGACTCGGCCGTTCGGTGTCGCGCATGAACACAGCGCAGACCGCAGCCAGTACGGCGACCACCGCACCCACCAAGAAGGCACTGTGGAACGAGCCCAAGGCGCCGGCCGTCGTGTGGCTCGATGCCTGGACGGTCTCCATGACCTGGATGCCGGCCACCACGCCGATCTGGGTCACCAATTGCTGGGCAGCACTCATCACCCCCAGCTCATCGGGCCGCACCTCGTTCGATGCCGATGCCGCGGTCGACGGCGTGACGATCCCGATGCCCACACCGGACAGGGACAAGGCGGCCAGGATCAGCACCAGCGAGGGCTGCTGACCCAGTTGGGTGAACAGGAGCATGGAGGCGGCGAGGATCAGCGCGCCGACGACCGCTGACAGGCGCTCCCCCACCCGCACGGCGGCGTAGCCGGCCAGGGGGGCCACGATCGAGAACAACAATGGCCGCGCCGTCGACTCCAGCCCGGCCCGCGTCTCGCTGTAGCCGTAAACCCGCTCCATGAGGATGGGGAACAGGAAGAAGCCGCCCATGTACGAGAAGTTGGTCAGGGCCCGGGCTCCCAACGGGAAGGTGAAGTTCCGGATCAGGAAGTACCGGAGCGGGATCAGGGGCTCGGGCGTGCGCCGCTCGTGGGCCACGAAGGCCAGCAGCCCTACGACGCAGAGGGCGGCCATGGACAGCGTGGCCGGGGCCGTCCAGCCCCAGGTCGGCGCCTGGTTCAGGGCCAGGAGTCCTGCCACCACGCCCAACGAGAGCAGCCCCGACCCGGCCCAGTCGAGGCGCCACAACGACGGACGGCGGACGGCCGGCCGAGAGGGGGCCGAGGGCGACCCTGTCGGGGAAGCCGGATCGGCTCCGACTGGGGTCGGTTCCCCTGGGACCGTTCCCTCCCCGACCACGCCCCCGGCGCCGTCCGGGACCGAACCATCGGCCTGTTCGCCGTCCACAACCAGTTCGCCGGTGTGCTGGAGGGTGTGACCGGGCAGCACCACCAGAGCCAGGACCATGGCCACCGCCATCAGCGGCAGTTCGCCCCAGAACAGGGCCCGCCAGCCGAGGTACTGGATGATCGGGGCGCCGACCGTCACCCCGATGACCGGTCCACCCGCGCCCACCAGCGCCCACCAGCCCATGGCCTTCACCCGGTCCTCGGCCGAGAAGACCTGCAAGATGAGGGCCATCGATGCCGCCCCGGTGGCCGCCCCCTCGATGCCGTCGAGCACCCGGGCGGTGATGAGCAGGCCGGCGTTGGGCGCCGACGCGGTGAGCACCACACAGATGGCCGCCCCCACCAGACCCCACAGGTAGAGGCGCCTGAGGCCCCAGACGTCGCCGATCTTTCCCAGCACCGGTGCGGCCACCCCGAAGGCCAACAGGGGGCCGGTCGACGTCCAGGTCAGGGTGGAGACCGAAGTGTGGAGCTGGTGGGCCACCTTGGGCAGCGCCACCACGAAGACGGTGAAGGTGATGTTGACCGACAACAGGCCGGCCAGCACCGTCCACAACACCCACCACTGGTATCGGTCAGAGGAGCGAACCCGATGGTGGGCGCGATGTCGTAGCAAGACGGGCCAGGGGATGATGACGCCGCCCTCGGCCCCAGCCCCGGCCCCCGACTCGAGCCGCACCACTGCGCTCTGCAGCGCGTCCGCGGACGCTGCGCTCTGCAGCGCGTCCGAGTCTGCCGCCCGACGGGCTGAGTCCGAAGTGGCCGAGTCCGACAGCGCTCCGCCCGAGGCCGCGATGTCCTCGGATCCCTCGAGGGACGCTGGCCGCTCCGGCCCGGTCCCCGGTTCCACGTCAGCCGTCGAGGCGCTGCATCTCCGTCTGCAGCTCGGCCACCGTCCAGCGGTCGTCCTTTTCAAGCGTGTCCGTCATCGTCCACGGCTTGAAGAGCCGGATCTGGCCGCCCTGAACGAAGTACACCTTGCCCGTGGCCGGGCACCCTTCGGTGGACAGATAGGCCACCAGCGGAGAGACGTTGGCCGGGTCCCACGAGTCGAACACGGCGGCGTCCTTGGGCGCCTGCACGATGTCCGACAGCCCCGGGGTCTGCTCGGTCATGCGGGTCCTGGCGGCGGGGGCGATGGCGTTGACCCGCACCCCGTACCGGGTCAGCTCCTCGGCGATGATGGTGGTGAAGGCGCCGATCCCCGCCTTGGCCGCCCCGTAGTTGGACTGTCCCGGGTTGCCCAGCAGGCCCGAGGTGGACGACGTGTTGACCACGGCCGCTTTGACCTCCTTGCCCGCCTTGGTCTGCTCCCGCCAGTAGGCGGCGGCATGCCGGGTAGGCACGAAGTGCCCTTTCAGGTGCACATGGATGACCGAGTCCCACTCCTCCTCGGACATGTTGACCAGGACGCGGTCCCGGAGGATGCCGGCGTTGTTGACCAGGACGTGGAGGTCGCCGTAGGCCTCGATGGCCGCGTCGATGAGGCGCTTGCCGCCGTCCCAGTCGGTGACGTCATCGCCGTTGGCGATGGCCTGGCCGCCGGCCGCGGTGATCTCGTCCACCACCTGCTGGGCTGCCGAGCGGTCGTCACCCGAGCCGTCGACCGATCCGCCCAGGTCGTTGACGACCACCTTGGCGCCTTCGGCGGCAAACAGCAGTGCGTGCTCGCGGCCGATCCCCCGGCCGCTGCCGGTGATGACTGCTACCCGTCCGTCCAGTGCACCCATGGATTCGGTCCCTTTCCCCTGCTCGATTCGGCCCACGTTGTCAGGGCGTTGACGGACCGGTCAAGCCCGATTGGGGGGCCGGTCAAGCCCGATTGGGGGGCCGGTCAAACCCGAATGACGGACCGGTCAAGCCCGAATGGCGGGCGAGGTCGGCCCCACCGCTGCCCCCAGACCGGCCGCCGCCACCGCCTCGGCCATGGCCCGGACGCGGGCCCGCTCCCCCGCGACCAGGACATACTCCGTGTTGCGGAGGTGGGAGACCGCACCCACCTTGCGGCCCTTCGGATCGTGGATGCCGATCCGGGCCCCGACGTAGCGGGCGGAGTCGAAGGCCAGCACCTCGACGTGACCCCGGGGTCGGCACAAGTCGTGGAGCTCGGTCAGCGAGAGCCAGGATTCGTCGTTGTAGGAGAGCACGATCACCTGGGCGTCCACCATCCTGACCACCTGGGCCAGGGCCGCGGGCATGGTGCGCCGGCTGTTGAACGGGCTCCGGCCCTCGGTGTCCCTGATGTCCTCCCGCTTGCAGGCCACGCCGTAGTGGATGGGTGCGTCCCAGGCGATCACCGTCTCCCACACGTGGTAGTTGGCGTCGTAGCGATGCTGGTTATAGGGCGGGTCCAGGTAGGCCAAGTCGCTCGGGCCCAGCTCCGAACCGGTCACCAGCTCGCAGGCGTCGCCGCGGAGGGCGCCACCGGGGCCGGACAGGAGCTCGGGTACCCGCAGGGCCAAGGGACGGTAGGAGCGGTCGGCCCACTGCTTCAGGTAGGCCATCTGCAAGCCGGTGGTCGAGTCCACCCGATCGGCCGCCTCGAGCAGGCTGGTCATGAGCACCGGCCACAGCGGCGACCCGGCGAACTCGGACTCGATGGCGCCGCGGATGGCGTCGATCCGTGCCCCGTTCTCGGGCTGGAAGTACCTCGACGCCACGCAGAAGGTCTCGGTGACATAACCGGGCTCACCGGGAAGCTCGTTCAGCCAGCGCACCGCCTCGGCCAGGACGGCCGGGGACACGGCGGCATCGTCGGCATCGGTGGCCACATAGGTCCGGGCCAGCACATGGGCGGTGCGGGAGGAGTCGACGGCGGTGACGGTGACACCATGTTGCTTGAAGGCCTGCGCCACCCGGGTGGTCCCGGTGAACAGGTCGACGGCGGTTCGGGCGCCCGACGCCCGGCACAGCTCGCTCAATGCCGGCACCAGCCGGCGCTTGGATCCCAGGTACTTGATCAACGGCGCATCCGCCGGTACCACCAGTCGGGGTCTCTGGCGTGGGCGTGGAAATGATCGGGGATCTGGCGCATGACCTGATCGAAGGACCAGACGCCGGCACCCAGGCGTTGGTCGGCCACTGCGGCCAGCTGGGCCAGCATGTGCTCGAGCTCGTCGGGGGGCGGCTCGGTCCCGTGGCGCTTCCACACCACCATGGGCACCGAGCACACTTCACAGTCGGCCACCCAGCACACGTCGTCCTCATGGAACCATTCGGTCATCCGTGCTGCTTCGCACAGCTCGCACTCGGGGTCGAGCGTCGGTTCGCACTCGGGGTCGAGCGTCGGTGGCGGTGTGGTCATTTGGTGTACAGGTTGACTTTCGATCCCGGCTGGACCTGGGTGCCGGCCTCCGGATCGATGTCGAAGACCTTGCCCCCGGCTGGTCCGAACACGCTGCCCACCGCCAGTCCCGCCGCCTGCAGGGCCGCCGTGGCCTTGGGCACCGTCTGCCCGGTCAGCCCCGTGGGTACGGGGACGGGCTGCGGCCCCAGCGATACGTTCACCGTCACGGTGGACCCGAAGGACTGCGGCCCGGCACTGGGATCGGGGGTGGTGGAGATGACCGATCCGGCCGGAACGGTGGCGTTGTAGGCCTGGCTCTGGGTGGCCACGAACCCGGCAGCCTGCAGGGCGGCGGCGGCGTCCGAGTAGCTGTCCCCGGCCACGCTGGGAATGGCCACCGGCTGGTGGCCCTTGGAGGTGCTGATGACCACGGTGGACCCGTAGGGAGCGGTCCCCGAGGGAGTGGATCCGAGGATGGCGCCGGCCGGGGCCGTGTCGCTGTATTGCTGGTTGGCGGCAGGGCACACCCCCACCAGATGGAGGGCCTGGAGTGCCTTGATAGCGTCGCCGCAGCTCGAGAAGGTGGTCAGGTTGGGGAAGTTGACCGGTGGCGGTCCGCTGGACACCACCACCTTGATGACCAGCCCCTCCTTCGCCGTGACCGGCGGCCCGTGGGCCGGGGCCGAGGCCGGCTGCTGGCTGATGATCTTGCCCACCGGCACGGTGATGCTGAAGTGATGGGCGCTCTCGTGCACGGTGAAGTGGTCCTTGGCCACCGCCGCCCGGGCCTGGGCCACCGTCTTGCCGGCCAAAGAGGGAATGGTGTGGCTGGGGGTGAACACCTTGTCGCGCACCGCCACCACCGCGCCCGCCCCCAACAGGGCCAGCACGATGACGATGATGGCGACCACCCAGGGCCACCGGCGGCGACGTGGTCCCGATACCTTGGCCCGCTTCGGCGGCTTCGGCGCTCGGCCGGCCACCCCGGCCACCCCGGCCGCCTTGGCCCGCTTGGCCCGTTTGGTCTTGGGAGCGCCGGGGGCGCCCTCCTCGAAATCGAACACGCCGCTGGCCGGGGCGGCAGCCAGGGCGGCGGTGGCGGGGGTGCCCAGCTCGGTCCGGTCGCGACCGTCACTGGTCACCGGGAGCGTGGGTGCGTCCTGACCCGAGAACTGACCGGTGGGCTGGGCGCTGACCCGGCCCGTTGGCGGGCCGGTGACCGGGCCGGTCAGACGACCCGTGGCCTGGTCCGCTGCCCCCGCCGCACCCGCCGCACTCGCAGCCCCGGTCGCCGCTGGACCCGCCGCCCCACCGGAGGATGCCCCTCGACGGGGCAGGGGCGCTGCGACGGGAAGGGGCGTCGGCGGAGGGAGCGACGACCCCAGCTCATGGAGCCGCCGGGCCAGCTCGGCTGCGGTGTACCGCTCGGCCGGGTTCGGCGCACCGGCCTGAGCCAGCATGTCGTTCAACGGGCCCAGCCGCTCGTGGGGCGGGAGCGGGGTGTTGAGGCGGCCCATGAGCGTGGCGATGGTCGTGTCGCTCGAGAAGGGAACCTCACCGGTGACGGCCTCGTAGAGCACCAGGGTCAGGGCGTAGACGTCGGCCCGCCCGTCGAGCGGTCTCCCCTCCACCTGTTCGGGCGCCGCGTACCGGGCCGTTCCCAGCACGGCCCCGGCCGGCTCGGTCCACGCCGCCTCGGCCAGGGCCCGGGCCAGGCCGAAGTCGGCGATCCGCAGCCGACGCTCGTCGCCGAGCAGCAGGTTGGCCGGCTTGATGTCCCGGTGCACGAGGCCCCGCCGGTGGGCGTAGTCCAGCCCGGCCGCGGCCTCCAGGCCCACCTTTACCGCTTGTTCGGGCGTGAGCAGCGTCCCCGTGTCGAAGATCTGGCGCAGGCTCCCGCCCGAGAGGAGCTCGAGCACCAGGTAGGGCTCGGTCTCGTGTTCGCCCCAGTCGAACACCTGCATGATGTTGGGGTGGTTGAGTGCCGCCGCCGCCCTGGCCTCAGCCCTGAACCGCTTCAGGAAGGCGCTGTCGCCGGCCAGGGCCGGGTGGAGGACCTTGATGGCCACCTGGCGGTGCAGCGAGATGTCCTCGGCCAGGTAGACGTGCGCGGACGCGCCCGTACCCAGTGCCGTGAGGAGTCGGTAACGGTCGCCGAGGACCCGCCCGATGGAGTCGGTGATGCCCGGCATCTTCGTGCCTAGGGTACCGATCTCCTTGGGACTTCCGGTGGAGGGTCCACAGCTCCCGTCCGGCGATTCACTGCCTTGTGTTCATTCTCATGGTGTTCCACTCCATGTGTTCAAGCGGTGTTCAAGCGGGGTTCAGGCGGTGTTCAGGCGGGCGCTCAATCGGACCCTGGGCGCTGCTGGTCGGCGGGGAGCTCGCCCGATTCCACCGGGAGCTCGCCCGATTCGAGCAGGGCGGCGAACCCGTCACCGTCGATCATGGGCACGCCGACCTTCTCGGCTTTGGTCACCTTGGACGCTCCGGGCTCGACGCCGACCACCACGGCGTAGGTCTTCTTGGACACGCTTCCCGGCGACTTCCCGCCCCGGGCCAGGATGGCCTCTTCTGCCTCTTCCCGGGTGAAACCGTCCAGGGTTCCGGTGACCACCACCGACTTGCCGGCCAGGGTCTGTGCCACCGCCGGCCCGGACCCGGCCCCGTCGCCGGCGCCGCCGGCAGCACCACCGGGCTCTTCCAGGGTGAGCCCGGCCGAGCGCAACCGCTCCACCACGGCGCGGTTCGGAGGGGAGTCGAACCACCGCCTCACACTGGCCCCGATCACCGGGCCGACGCCGTCCACTGCGGCCAGCTCCTCCTCGCTGGCGGCCATGATGGCGTCCAGGTCGCCGAGGGCGCGAGCCAGGGCCAACGAGCCGACCTGGCCGAGATGGCGGATGCCCAGGCCGATCAGCAGGCGGTGGAGCGGGCGGGTGCGGGAGGTGTCGATGGCGGACACCAAGTTGGCCGCTGAGAGGGCACCGAAACCCTCCAACCCGGACAGGGCGTCGGCAGTGAACGAGTAGAGGTCGGCCACGTCGTTCAACATGCCCAGGCCGACGAACAGTTCCACCCGTTGTTCGCCCAAGCCCTCGATGTCCATGGCCGAGCGGGAGCCGAAGTGGGCGATGCGCTGGACTCGCTGGGCCGGACAGTCGAGGTTGGTGCAGAAGGTGTCGCTCTCCCCCGGCAACCGGATCAGCGGGCTGCCACAGCTGGGGCACGTAGTGGGGAACTTCCACGCCCGCCGACGACGTGGGCGCCCCGCGGCCCCGCCGGTCTTGCCCGCCGCTCCGCCCGTCTTGCCGGTGGTGCCCGTGGCTGGTCCCAGCACCGGACCCACTACCTCGGGGATGACGTCGCCGGCCTTGCGCACGATGACGGTGTCCCCCGGCCGCACGTCCTTGAGGGCGACCTGGTCCTCGTTGTGCAGGGTGGCGAGGGACACGGTGGAGCCGCTGACGAACACCGGCTCGAGCACGGCGAACGGTGTCGCCTTGCCCGTGCGTCCGATGGACACGGCGATGTCGTTCAGGTGCGTGGTCCGTTCCTCGGGTGGGAACTTGTAGGCGATGGCCCACCGGGGGGCGCGGGCGGTGGATCCGAGCTGGCGCCGGAGAGCCAGGTCGTCGACCTTGATCACCACGCCGTCGATCTCGTAGGTCAGGTCGTGGCGGTGCTCCTCCCAGTAGCGACAGCGCTCGAGCGCCTCGTCCAGCCCGTGGACCACCCGGACCTCGGGGTTGACAGGAAACCCGGCGCGGCCCAACCACTCCAGCGTGCTCGAGTGGTCCTGGGTCAGCTCAGAGGGCAGCGGCTCCCCCGCCGCCGCTTCCAGGTCCCCCACCTGGTAGGCCCAAAAGGACAGCTCGCGCGAAGCCGTCACCTTGGCGTCTTTTTGTCGGAGTGAGCCGGCGGCCGAGTTCCGGGGGTTCACGAACACCTTGCCCCCGGCTGCCTCCTGCCGACGGTTCAGCTCCTCGAAGGCGGGGATGGGCATGTACACCTCGCCCCGGACCTCGATGACCGCCGGCGGCGTGCCCACCGCATCGTCCAGCACCTCGGGGATGGCTTCGATGGTGGCCACGTTGGCCGTCACGTCCTCGCCCGTGCGACCGTCTCCTCGGGTGGCCGCCTGCACGTACCGTCCGTCCTGGTAGGTGAGGGACATGGCCAGGCCGTCGATCTTCAGCTCGCACACGAACGCCGTGCCCGCGGGGATGCTCTTGGCCAGCCGGTCGGCCCAGGCCTGGAGCTCGGCCGGTGAGAAGGCGTTGTCCAGGCTCATCATGGGCACCCGGTGCTCGACCGGGGCGAACTGGGTCGACGGTGCCGCCCCGACCGACTGCGTCGGCGAGGTGGGGGTAGCCAGGTCCGGGTAGTTCGCCTCGATGTCGCGCAGCTCACGGACCAGCGCGTCGTACTCGGCGTCAGGGATCTCCGGGGCGTCCAGCTGGTGGTAGCGCTCGTTGTGGTACTCGATAAGGCCCCGCAGCTCTTCGGCCCGAGCGGCGGGATCGAGATCCCGGGCCACCGAGCCCCCGGCCTCGCTCTCGGATCCCTCCGGTTCCCCGGGCGTCCTGGCGGGTCCCTTTGGTTCCCCGGGCTCCTTCGGCTCCCCTGTTTCAGCGGGCGGCGCCGGGGTCAACGAACGATCCCCGATCCGATCACCAGCTCGGGACGGGCAGGGTCGTAGAGCGCCACTGTCTGCCCCGGCGCGATGCGACGTTGGGCCTCATCGAAGCGGACGGCCAGGCCGTCACCGTCCCGGACCAGCTCGCATCCCACCGGGACGCCGTGCGCGCTGCACTGGGCGATGGCCGCGGCGCCGTCGGGCCACACCTCGTCAACCCAGGTCACGGTGTGAAGCCCGACACCCGGGGCGTTGGCCGCCTCGGGCGGGCCCACCCGCACCCGTCGAGCGGTGAGGTCGACCGAGGTGACGTAGCGGCGCCGGCCGTCCGTGCCGTGCCCCATGCCCCGGCGCTGGCCCACCGTGACCAGCTCCAGGTCGTCGACCGGGCCCAGATCGGCGCCCGTCTCGTGATCGACCAACCGACCGGGATGGAGCGGCAACCGATCACCGAGGAAGCCACGCCGACCCTCATCCGAGCGGATGAAGCAGACGTCCTGGCTGTCCGGCTTGTCCGCCGTGCGCAGGCCCAATCGGGCGGCCTGGGCCCGCACCTCCGCCTTGGTCAGGTCGCCTACCGGGAACGAGCAGCGAGCCAGCTGGTCCTGTCCCAGCATGGACAGGACGTACGACTGGTCCTTCAGGTCGTCGGCCCCGCGCCGGAGCCGGAACCGACCATCGGTGGTGACCGCCCGGCGGGCATGGTGGCCGGTGGCGACGGCATCGAACCCGAGGGCCATGGCCCGGTCCAGGAGGCGATCGAACTTGAGGTGGCGGTTGCACTCGATGCACGGGTTGGGGGTCCGCCCCTCGGCGTGGCCGTGCACATAGGGCGCCACCACCCGGGCCTCGAAGTCGTCGGCGAAGTTGAACACGTGGTGGACCAGCCCCAGTTGATCGGCCACGCGGCGGGCATCGTCGACATCGGCCACCGAGCAGCACCCCGAGTCCGAGCTTCCGCCCCACAGCTTCAACGTCGCCCCCACCACGTTGGCCCGGCCCAGCTCATCGGCCAGGATGGCCGCAGCGACCGAGGAGTCGACCCCTCCTGACATGGCTACCAGTACTCGCACCCGCTTAGTTTCGCAGTTGCGAGACCGCTTCCGGAACGGCGGCCAGGGCCAGGTCGATCTCCTCGGCTGTGGTGGCGTGACCGAGCGAGAAGCGGATCCCGCTCGCCGCCTCCTCCCGGGTGAGACCCATGGCCAGGAGCACGTGACTGGGCTCGACCGCGCCGCTCGAGCACGAAGCTCCCGCCGATGCGGCCACCCCGGCCTGATCGAGGAGGACCAGCAGCGCCTCGCTCTCCACGCCGGGCACCCGCAGGTGGGCAATGCCGGCCACCGTCGCAGACCCCTCGGCGGTGGCCACGGCCCCGTCGACCTGGTCGATGAGACCGTCGAGCAACCGGTCGCGCAGCGCGGCCACCCGGGCCACTGTCTCTGCCCGTTGGTCGCCGGTGAGACGGAGAGCCTCGGCCATGGCCACGATGCCGGCCACGTCCGGGGTCCCGCTCCGGCGCTCTCGCTCTTGGCCCCCACCGTGAAGAAGGGGGGCAAGGGGCACACCGCTTCGAGCGATGAGCGCCCCGACACCCTTGGTCCCACCGAACTTGTGGGCGCTGATAGCCGTCAGGTCGGCGGCTTGGCACTGCTTGGCCGGATCGAGCCAGGGGACGACCTGGACGCCGTCGGTGTGCACCACGGCGTCCGGCGATTGGGCGTGCACCAGGGCGGCCACTTCGTCGAGCGGTTGGATCGTTCCGATCTCGTTGTTGACGGCCATCACGCTCACCAGGCTGACCTCCGCCGTGCATGCCTCGGCCAGACGGTCGAGGTCCACCACACCGGCGGCATCGCTCGGGACCTCTCGCAGGTCCAACCCGAAGTGGATGGACGCGGCCCGACAGGCGTTCAGGACGGCATGGTGCTCCATGGCGGTGCACACGATGGTACCGATGGGTCGGTCCCCGGCGCCCAGCGCCCCGAACACGGCCAGGTTGTCGGCCTCGGTGCCACCACTGGTGAAGACCACGTCGCCGGGGTCGACGGCCAAGGCCGCCGCCACCACCTCCCGGGCGTCATCGAGGGCTGTGCGGGCGTCACGAGCGGCACCGTGTCCCCCCGAAGGGTTCCCGAACCGGTCGGTGAGAAAGGGCAGCATCGCCGCCACCGCCTCGCTGCGCATCGGCGTGGTCGCCGCATGGTCCAGGTAGGCGCGCACCGGTTCAGTCTGGCACTCACCTGGCCGGGTCCAGCCCAGATCCAGCCACCGGCCGGCCCAGTGAGCCGGGGTCAGGAAATCGAGACGGCCTTGATGTTGCAGAACTCCCGGATGCCGTGGGCCGAGAGCTCACGACCGTGGCCTGAGCTCTTGATCCCACCGAAGGGCAGCGCCGGCATCGAGGCGACCATGCTGTTCACGAAGACCAGCCCGGCCTCCAGGTCGTTCACGAACCGCAGCTGCTCGTCGGGCTCGGTGCTCCACACGCTCGATCCCAGGCCGAACTCGGTGCCATTGGCCAGTCGCAAGGCATCCTCGGCGCTCTCCACTGTGAACAGGAGGGCGACCGGTCCGAACACCTCTTCGGTGGCCACCCGCATGTCCGGGGTGATGTCGGTGATCACCGTGGGGCGATAGAAGAAGCCGGGGTGTCCGGTGCCACCGGGGCCTACCACCCGCTCGCCACCACACAGGATGGTGGCCCCTTTGGCCCGGGCGTCTTCCACCTGCGCCTCGATGTTGTCCCTCGCCGTGGCGGTGACCATGGGTCCCACCTCGGTGGCCGGATCGAAGGGGTCGCCGACCGATAGGGCGTCCATGCCGGCGACGAAGCCGGCGGTGAAGGCATCAGCCACCGACTCGTGCACGATGAAGCGCTTGGCCGCGATGCACGACTGCCCGTTGTTCTGCACCCGGGCCTGCACGGCCACGGGGATGGCCCGGTCGAGGTCGGCCGAGGGCAGGACAATGAACGGATCGCTTCCGCCCAGCTCGAGCACCACCTTCTTGCCCACCGCGCCCGCCTGCCCCCCGACGGCCCGGCCCGCGCCCACGCTGCCCGTCAGGGTCACGGCCTTGACCCTCGGATCAGCGATGATGGCCGGGACCTGGTCGGTGCCGATGAGTAGGGACTGGAACAGCCCGACCGGGGCTCCGGCCCGGCGGAAGACGTCCTCGAGGAGCAGCGACGTGCGGGGCACATTGGGGGCGTGCTTCAACAACCCGACGTTGCCGGCCAGGATGCCCGGAGCGGCGAAGCGCACGACCTGCCACAACGGGAAGTTCCAGGGCATGATGGCCAGCACCGGCCCCAGCGGCTGATACCGGACCAGGCCCCGGGCCCCGTCGAGGGGCACCTCCTCGTCGGCGATGAAGCCGGGCCCGTGCTCGGCGTACCACCGGAAGGCGCTGGCGCACTTGGCCACCTCCCCCTTGGCCTGGGCGAAGGGCTTCCCCATCTCGGTGGTGAGCACGTGGGCGATGTCGGGAAGCTCGCCTTCGAGCAGCTCGGCCACGGTGATCAGCAGGCGCGACCGGTCGCCCACCGGGGTGGCCGCCCACACGGCCGCCGCCGCCTCGGCTGCAGCCAGCTTGTTCTCGACTTCGGCCGCGTCGAGGGGCTCGAAGCGTTGCAGGGTTTCGCCGGTCGTGGGATTGACGGTGGCCAGCGGTGGTCCGGACGGTACGGAGGTCATGTTCGATTCTCCCTCATGGCAATCCTTCAACGAAACCCACTGCAGCGGGAACCAGCCGGCGCTGCAGCTTCCCCGTGGCAGTACGGGGCAGCGAGCGGGTGACGACGTACTCCTTGGGCCTCTTGTACGGGGCCAAGTGGACCTGGGCGTGGGCTCGGAGGAGGCCCACATCGAACGAGCTGCCGTCGCCGGAACCGTCCCAGAGATCCTCACCGGGCACCACCGCGGCGCACACCCGCTCGCCCCAGGTCTCGTCGGGCACCCCGAAGACGGCGACTTCTGACACCCCGGGCACCTCGGCCAGGGCCGCCTCGACCTCGGCCGGATACACGTTCACCCCGCCGCTGATGATCAGGTCGTCCCGGCGTCCATCGAGAAAGAGGTAACCATCGGCATCGAGCCGTCCGATGTCCCCCACCGTGAAGGCGCCGTCCCGCCAGGCCCCAGCGGTCTTCGCCTCGTCATCCCAGTAGGCGAAGCGAGCGAAGTCCGGAGGTCGGCACCACACCGTTCCGTCGTCATCCACGGTCAGCTCCCGCCCGGCCCGAGCCCGACCGACGGTCCCCGGTCGATCCGACCACTCGGCCGACGAGCACACTGTGAATTGCCCTTCGGTGGAGCCGTAGAACTCCCAGAGCACGTCGGGCCCTACCCGCTCCATGGCTGCCCGCTTGACCACCGGGGGGCAGGGCGAGCCGGCATGGACCAACAGGCGCAGCGAGTCGAAGCGGGCGGGAAGGGCGGGCCCGAGGGACAAGAGGCGATGCAGGGCCGCAGGAGCCATGAACGTGGTGGTAGGGACGACCCCGCAGCCGCCGGACAAGGCCTCGAGTGCCGCTCCGCCGTCGAAGCCGGGGAGGATGACGCAGGTTCCACCGGACAGAAGCGTGCCGGCGGCAAAGCGGATGGAGACCGAGTGGTACATGGGCGAGCAGACCAGATGCACGTCGTCGGGACCGAAATCCCAGAGGTCGGCCTCGTCGGCAAATGCTGCCGCCGCCGTCTTGTCATCCCAGATCCCCGTCCACACTCCCTTGGCCCGCCCCGTGGTCCCCGACGTGTAGTGCATGGGTCGAGCCAACGGATAGGGCGAGAGCTCCGTCGGCGTCCCACGATCCAGTTCGGCCAGCGCCGCACCGTCGAGGATGGTGAGCGATGGCCGAGCATCGGCCAGCAGCACCTCCCGCTCGGTTTCGACCAGCGTGGCGTTCAGCAGCACCGGCACCACCCCGGTGCGCAGGGCGCCAAGCACCGCACACAGCAGTCCGGCCGACGACGGCAGGCCGAAGGCGACCCGATCCCCCGGTCCGAGCCCGGCCGCGGCCAACGCTCCCGCGGCGCGCCGTTGCCGTGTCTCTGACTCGTCGGCGCCTAACACCTCGATGACGGGGGCTGCGCTCACGGCAGCTCCTCGGGAACGGGATACGACGGGGTCACAGGGCGAGGCTACCGGGGACCGTTGCGTGCCAAGCTGACCGGATGCCGATCGATGACCCAGCCGTCGGGACCGCCCGGGCCATGGTGGAGCGGGCCACTCGCATCGTCGTCCTGACCGGTGCCGGCATCTCGACCGACTCGGGTATCCCGGATTTCCGGGGACCGTCTGGGGTGTGGACCAAGAACCCGGACGCCGAGAAGCTGTCGAACCTCGAGACCTACCTGGCCGAACCGGAGGTGCGGGCCCGGGCGTGGCAGAGCCGGCTCGACTCGCCGACCTGGGCGGCCGAGCCCAACGCCGGGCATACCGCCGTGTCGGAGCTGGTGGCCATGGGCAAGGTGATCCTGGTCGTCACCCAGAACATCGACGGCCTGCACCAGGCCGCGGGGACCGACCCTTCACTGATCGTCGAGATCCACGGCACCATGCACGAGGTGGAGTGCATGTCGTGCGGTGACCGCGGGCCGATGTCGGCCACCTTGGAGCGGGTCGGTGCGGGCGAGGTGGATCCGCCCTGTCTGGCTTGTGGCGGCATCCTCAAGTCGGCCACCATCAGCTTCGGTCAAAGCCTGGTGCCGGCAGACATCCGACGGGCCGAGCAGGCGGCCGGCCAGTGCGACCTCCTGATAGCGGTGGGCTCGAGTCTGGCCGTCTTCCCCGCTGCCGGCCTGGTCCCCACCGCCCAGCGGGCCGGAGCCGGGATCGTCATCGTCAACGCCGAGCCCACCGGCTACGACGACCTGGCCGATGTGGTGGTCCGTGTTCCTATCGGTCAGGCCCTTCCCGCCATCGTGGGCTGAGCGACCGAGGGCTGAGCGACCGAGGGCTGAGCGACCGTCCGGCCGGATCTACGAGCCCTTCTTGGCCTTCTTGCCCTTCTTTGCCTTCTTTTCTTTCTTGCCTTTGCCCCGCTTCGTGTCCGGCTCGTCCAGCTTCACCTTGCGCTTGGGCTTGAGGGCGAACCACCAGACGCTGGCCATCGTGGCCAGGACGCCGACTGCGGCCGCCGGTTTCAGGATCTTGCGGGAGCGGTCTGACATGCCTGCGACGATACTCTCCCCCAGGACCAAGCCGTTGCCGTCGCCCTAGTGCTGGTCGGGAATCCGCACCACTACGTCCTCTGGACGCCGCCTGCCCTCGACCAGGTCGATCAGGAACCGACCTACCCAGTCCGGCGAGTTGAACGCCTCGGCCTCTTTGAGGGCCACGAACCGGTTGGCGGACGGCAGCCGCTCGAGGGGCGTCTCCCGCATCAGGACCTGCATCCCGGTGTCGACGACCCCGGGGGCCACCGCGTAGGCCATCAGACCGTGGGGCTCCTCCTCTCTGGCTATGACCCGGGTGGCCATGTCGACCGCCGCCTTTGTGGCGCAGTACACAGCCATGCCCTCGTACACGGTCCTGGCCGCCCCCGAGGTCATGTTCACCAACACGCCGGACCCTTCCCGCTCCCGGACGTGGCGGACGAAGGTCTTGCTCCCGAACAGCGTCCCTTTCACGTTGACATCCACGTGGAGCGAGAGCTCGCCAGCATCGGCATCGGCCAGGAAATCGATGGGCTCGAGGATGCCGGCGTTGTTGACCCACAGGTCGATGCGACCGAATCGGGCAATGACCATGGACGCGAACCGGTCGACGGCCTCGGCGTCGGTCACGTCCACCGCCTCGGTGAGCGCCTCGGCTCCGGGCGGTGCGGTCGGCCGGGTCCGGGCACAGAGGCCGAGCTGATAGCCGTGCTCGGCCAAGGTCGACGACAGGCCGGCTCCGAGGCCGCGGCTCGCTCCCGTCACCACGGCCACCGGTCCGCCCTGCTCAGGCATCGGTGGCATAGAAGACGTTCTTGACCTCGGAGTACGACCCCAGTGCCTCGAGGCCGAGCTCCCGGCCGAACCCGGATTGCTTCATCCCCCCGAAGCTGGTCTGGACCCGAACGGAGCCGTTGGAGTTGATCGACAGGTTGCCCGCTTCCACTGCCCGAGCCATGCGCAGCGCCTTGGCCCCGTCCCGGGTCCAAATGGACCCGGACAGGCCGTAGGGCGTGTCGTTGGCCAGCCGCACCGCTTCGTCTTCGCCCTCGAAGGGGATCACGGCCACGACCGGCCCGAAGATCTCCTCGGCCGCCAGACGCCAATGGTTCTCGGCCGGGGCCACGACCGTGGGTGGGAACCAGAAGCCGGGTCCGTCGGGCACGGCGCCGGAGAGAAACGGCTCGACGGGACCGCCGCCGGGATCGCCCATCCCCGCGGCCAGGTACCCGGCCACGACGTCTCGCCGGTTCGACGAGGCCAGCGGGCCCATCTGGGTGGCCGGATCGTGCGGGTCGCCCACCCGCCACGCCTGCACGGCGTCGGTCAGCAGCTCCAGGAACCGATCGAAGGCGGATCGCTCGACCAGAATCCGGCTGCGCGCACAGCAGTCCTGGCCGGAGTTGGCAAAGACCCCACCGGGCGCAGCGGCGGCGGCCCCCTCGAGATCTGCGTCGGCGAACACGATGTTGGCCGACTTCCCGCCCAGTTCCAGGGTGACCCGCTTGATGGTCCTCGAGGCCGTGGCCATGACCTGGCGTCCCACCGCGGTGGACCCGGTGAAGGCCACCTTGGCCACGTCGGGATGCTCGACCAGCCGTGCCCCGGCGACCGGTCCCGTTCCCACCACCACCTGCAGTACTCCGGGCGGTATCCCGGCCTCGAGGGCCAGGGCCTCGAGGCGGAGGGCGGTGAGCGGCGTGAGCTCGGCCGGCTTGACCACCACGGTATTGCCGGTGGCCAGGGCGGGTCCCACTTTCCACGAGGTGATGGCGATGGGGAAGTTCCACGGCACGATGGCTGCCACCACTCCCATGGGCTCGTTGAAGGTGAAGTCGACACCGGCGGCAACGGGCACGGTCGCCCCTCGGTGCTTGTCCACGGCACCGGCATAGAAGTGGAGCACCTCGGCCACCATGGCGACCTCGTCCCTGCTGTCGCTGATGGGCTTGCCCACGTTGGCCGTCTCCAACTGGGCCAGCTCTTCGGCGCTGTCCTCCACTGCGGTGGCGAACCGTCGCATGAGGCGGGCCCGATCGACGGGAGAGACCGCCCTCCACGCCGGGAAGGCCCCGGTGGCCCGGGCCACGGCCACATCCACGGCTTCGGCCCCACCCAGCGGGAGCTCGGCCAGGGGCTGCTCGGTGGCCGGATCGACCACGGTGAGGGTGTTCTCGCTCATGCCCGACCCCCCGGGGTCGACGCCTCCACCAACGCCTCGAAGAGTGGGGCCCCGCCGCGTTCCTCGGGGTGCCACTGCACGCCCACCACGAAGCGATGGCTGGGCAGCTCGACCGCCTCGATCACCCCGTCGTCAGCCGTGGCCGCGACGACCAGTTCCCGACCCAGCTTCCCGATGGCCTGGTGATGGCTGCACAGGACCTGGACCCGCTGGCCCACGATGCAGCGCACCCTGGTGCCCGGCTGTGTGGTCAGCGCCACCTCGCCAAATGTGCCCGGCGCCGGTTGGTGGGCGGTTGAGCCGGCGACATCAGGCAGATACTGCACCAGTTCGCCACCCAGGTGGACGTTCAGGAGCTGGATTCCCCGGCAGATGGCCAGCACCGGTAGATCGGTCCGGAGGGCCTCGGCCAACAGGGCGAGCTCGCTGGCGTCGCGCAGGTCGCTCGTCCCCGCGCTCCGAGGATCGGGGGACTGTCCGTACCGAGCGGCATCCACGTCGCCGCCCCCGATCAGCACCAGCCCGTCGAGGGCGGCCACGACGTCTGCCACCCCGGCGTCGGGACCGCGGCCACCCTGGCAGGGCGGGATCAGGAGCGGCCACCCACCGGCCTCGGCCACGTGGTCGACGTAGGCGGCGGGCACCAACGCGGCGTCGCGTTCCCAGGCCCACCACGAGCTCACCTGCCTGTAGGTCGTCACCCCGATCAGCGGGCGAGCACCGGTCGTCACCATGTGGGCCAGTATCCCATCGCTTCGATGGGGCTCTGGCTGAAGCGCCGACGGTAGGGTGCGGGCGGACAGCAGGGCGTGGGCGGCAGAACAGACACGGCGAGGACGGCGATGGCACGACTGGACGGCAAGGTAGCGATCGTGACCGGCGGCGGGAGCGGGATCGGCCGGGTGACGGCCGAGCTGTTCGCCACCGAAGGGGCAAAGGTGGTGGTGGCCGACGTCCAAGGCGAGCAGGCCGCCTCCACCGCAGCGGCCATCGCCGCCCTCGGTGGCCAGGCCACAGCGATCACCGTCGATGTCACCGACGAGGACCAGGTCCAGGCCATGGTCGAACGCGCCGTCGACACCTTCGGCGGACTGCATGTGCTGATGAACAACGCCGGCATCTTTCCCGACGACGACGGTGGCGTCCTGGACACGCCCCCGTCGACGTGGCAGTTGGTCATGGACGTGAACCTGAAAGGGGTGTGGCTCGGGTGCCGCGCCGCCGTGCCGGCCATGCTGGCCTCAGGCGGTGGGTCGATCGTCAACGTGGCCTCGTTCGTGGCTCTGGTCGGGGCGGCCACCGCCCAGGTGGCCTACACGGCCAGCAAGGGCGGCGTGCTCTCGTTCACCCGTGAGCTGGCGGTGGAGTATGCCCGCCAGGGCATCCGGGCCAACTCGCTGTGTCCCGGACCGATCGAGACGCCCCTCCTGGCCGAGCTGTTGGCCGACCCGGGGCGGCGCCAGCGGCGGCTGGTCCACATACCGATCGGCCGGTTCGGGCGCCCCGAGGAGATCGCCCGGGCCGCGTTGTTCCTGGCCTCCGACGAGGCGTCGTTCGTCACCGGATCATCGATGGTGGTGGACGGTGGCATCACCGCGGCGTACGTGACACCGGAATGATGCTGGACGGGACGTCCCCGTCGCGAAAGAGTGCGGGGATGCTCACCGTCGAGTCGCTTCGACAACAGATCGCCGCCGGCGCCATCGACACGGTCGTGGTGGCCTTCCCCGATCTCCAAGGTAGGCCGGTGGGCAAACGGGTCACCGGGCCCTTCTTTCTCGAACACGTGCTCGACCACGGGATCGAAGTCTGCGACTACCTGTTGGCCGTCGATGTCGATATGGATCCGCTACCCGGCTACCGCTTCGCCAACTGGGACAGTGGTTACGGGGACATGAATGCGGTGATCGACGTCGACACCATCCGGCCCCTTCCCTGGCTGGAGGGCAGCGCGCTCGTGCTCTGCGACCTGGTCACCATGGAGGGCGAGCCGGTCGAGGTGTCGCCCCGCCAGATCCTCCGGCGGCAGCTCGAGCGAGCGGCCGGGCACGGCCTGGTCGTCAAATGCGCCACCGAGCTCGAGTTCTACCTGTTTCGGGACTCATTCGAGGAAGCGGCGGCCAAGGGCTGGCAGGACCTTTCTCCCCACGCCGACACCATCGAGGATTACCAGCTGCTCCAGACCTCCCGCGACGAGTACATCATCGGGCGCATCCGCAACGAGATGCTCCAGGCCGGCATCCCCATCGAGTTCTCCAAAGGGGAGGCGGGCCGGGGCCAACACGAGATCAACGTCACTTATGGAGACGGGCTCGAAGTGGCCGACCGCCACGTGGTGTTCAAGAACGGAGTCAAGGAGATCGCGGCCCAACACGACCGGGCGGCCACGTTCATGGCCAAGTGGTCGATGGACTCCGTCGGGTCCTCGTGTCACCTGCACACCAGCCTCTGGGATGCCGCCTCGGGCGCTCCGCTCATGGCCGGCGGTGCAGGCGACAACCACCCTTCGGATCTGTCCGAGGTGGGAAGGCAGTTCCTGGCCGGGCAGCTCCACGCCGGCCGGCAACTGGCCTGGTGCTTCGCCCCCTACGTCAACTCGTACCGCCGCTATGTGCCGGGATCGTGGGCACCGACCGCCCTGGTGTGGGGCGACGACAACCGGACCTGCGGGTTCCGGGTGGTTGGGCACGGGAGCGGGAGGCGGGTCGAGAACCGGGTTCCGGGCGCCGACGTCAACCCCTATCTGGCCCTGGCTGCCGCCATCGCCGGCGGCCTGTGGGGCATCGAGCACCAGACCTCCCTCGAACCGGGCTACGTCGGCAACGCCTACGAGGCGGGTGACGTCCCCCGGATCCCGACGACGCTGGTGGAAGCCATCGCCGAGCTCGAGTCCAGCGAGGTGGCGGCCGAGGCCTTCGGTCCGGACGTGCACCACCATCTGCTCAACACCGCCCGCCAGGAATGGTCCAAGGCCAATCAGGTGGTCACTGACTGGGAGCTGGCCCGGAACTTCGAACGGATCTGAGCCTGGGATCTCAGGCAGAGACGGTCCAGACCGCTCCGTCCGGTTGCCCCATGGTCCAATAGCCACCGTGCCCATGCCCGTGCCCCACGACCGCGAAACCCTGACCGCCCTGCTGGCCAAGGAGGGGTTCGTCGCATCCGCCGAGGAGGCGGCCGAGCTCATGGCCCGCGCTGCCGGCGATGTCGAGCTCCTGGGCTCGCTGGTCGCCCGCCGCCTCACCGGCGAGCCCCTGGCCTGGATCACCGGGTCCATCTCGTTCTGCGGCGTGGACGTCCTTGTCCATCCCGGCGTCTATGTTCCCCGCTGGCAGACCGAACCGCTGGCCCGGCGAGCGGCAGAGCGCCTGCCGGCGAACGGCACCGCGATCGACCTCTGCACCGGAGCGGGAGCCATAGCCACGACCCTGGCCACGGCCCGGCCCGATGCCCGAGTGGTGGCGTCGGACCTCGACACCCATGCCGTCGCCTGCGCCGTCGCCAACGGCGTCGAGACGTACTGCGGCGATCTGTTCGCCCCCCTGCCGCTCGCCCTGGCAGGACGCACGGACGTCGTCGTCAGCGTCGTGCCCTACGTCCCGACGTCGGCACTGTCGCTGCTCCCCCGGGACACCTTGACGTTCGAGTCCCCACTGTCCTACGACGGCGGAACCGACGGAACCGAGATCCTCCGACGCGTCCTGTCCGACAGCCCGCGCTTCCTCCGGCCCGGCGGTGCCCTCCTGCTCGAGCTGGGCGGTGACCAAGCCGGGGCGCTCGATGAGGACCTGGGCCGCCTTGGCTTCGTCGACACGACCGTGCTGGTGGACGAAGACGGTGATGTCCGAGGCGTCGAGGCGACCCTCGGCCGATAGCCGGCGTTCAGGTGGTCTTGAACATCAGGTCGGCGTAACGACCGAGGAGCTCCTCCACCGTGGCCCGGGTGTCGATCGCACCGGTCATCCCGTAGATGGGGGCCATGACCCCCTCGGCCCCGGGCATCCCCGCCAGCGCCTCCACCGAGGCGCGCAGGTCGGCCACGAAACGGTCGGCCACGCCGGGCTGGGTATGACGGAGGGTGACGCAGATGTGAGCAGCGGCAGGGTGCTGCAGTCCGTTCAGGCTCCATCCCCGCTGCCCCATCTGATCGGAGATCCCATAGACATCGAGCGTTTCCGAGGTGAAGGCGATCACCCACAGGGGGTCACCGATCACCTCGAGCTCGGGAATGTCCTCGATGCCCTTCCGGATGACCGCCGCCGCCTCCAGGATCTTCTTGGTGGCGGCCAGGTAGCCCTCCTGGCCGAAGGCCACCATGGCCGCCCAGCACTCGGCCGACAGCGCTCCCGGGCGGCTGCCGGCGAAGGTGGGTGAGTAGTACAGGCCCCCCATCCACGTCGCCGTCCGGTAGTACTGGTGCATGCGGATGTCCGGTGTCCGATAGAGGACCACCGACGTGCCCTTGGCCGCGTAGCCGAACTTGTGGGTGTCGGCGGAGATGGAGGTGACCCCGGGCAGCCGGAAGTCGAACGGCGGCACGTCGTAGCCCAGCTTCTCGGCCCACGGGAGGACGAACCCGCCCAGGCAGCAGTCGGTATGGAACCCGACCCCGGCCGCACGGGCCAGCTCCGAGAGCTCCTCGATGGGATCGATGATGCCGTGGGGGAACCCGGGGGCCGAGCCGACCAGGGCGATGGTGTTGTCGGTGATGGCCGCTTCGGCCGCACCCACGTCGGCGCGCCAGTCGGCATCGAGCGGGACGGGCACGATGGTGATCCCGAAGTAGTGCGATGCCTTGTCGAAGGCGGCGTGGGCGCTGAGGGGGACCACCATCTCCGGCGCGGTGATGCCCCGCTCCGCCTTGGCCCGGTCCCGGTAGGTGCGCATGGCCAGCATGATGGACTCGGTCCCACCCGAGGACACCGTTCCGCACACCGTGGGCAGGCCGTCCTCGCCGCCCCCCAGCATGGTGGCGGTCATGGCCACGATCTCGGCCTCGAACTTGACCGCGCTGGGCCACAGATCAGGGTGGAGGGGATTGGCCTGCGAGTTGAGGGCGTAGACCTCGTTCAGGAACTCGATGTGCTCCTGGTCGCCGTTGTACACCGCCCCCGAGGCAAAGCCGTCCCGCCACTTCGCCTCCTCGCCCACAGTCAGCTCGCGGATCTCGGCCAGTATGTCGGCTCGTTCCCGTCCCGCCTCGGGCAGCCGGGTGTAGGTGTGGTGGGTCTTTCGGTACGGCCGCATCTCTTCTTCGAGCACGTCCATGACGAAATCCAGATCGGACGATTCCACCGCAGTCCCCCTTCTAGAACCGGTTCAGGCGCTTGTGGATGCCTTTGGTCTGCTTGTACAGGGCCACGAACTCCCGGTACAGCTCGTCGTACACGGTCGCCGTCGAGGGGTCCGGGGTGTAGGTAGCTCGAATGGCCACCATAGAGGGGATGTCCTCCACGGTGACGCGTCCCAGCGCCATCAAGGTGAGCAGGCCTGCCCCTCGCACGTTGGCCAGGATGGGTTCGGCCACCTGGCGGATGGTGCGCCCGGTCACATCGGCGTGGATCTGGGCCCACTCGTCGGAGTTGGCCCCTCCGCCGATGAATGCGAGCGAGTCGAACCGCTTCCCGGCGAATTTTTCGACGGCGCCGAGCAACCATCGCGAGTTGAAGGCCACCCCCTCGTAGACGGCACGGACCATCTGCTCCTTGCTGGTGCCGAGCGACAAGTTGTGAAAGCCGCCCCTGATGGTGTGGTCGTCGACCGGTGAGCGCTCCCCGTTCAGCCAGGGTGTGAACAAGACGCGCCCGGCTCCCGGGCCGACGCCGGCGGCCATGGCATTGCAGGATTCGAAGTCGTCGGCGAAGCCGAGGTTGTCCCGCACGAAATTGAGGCAGGCTCCGGCCGTCTCGTGCTCATTGACGATCATGTACTTGCCGGCCAGCGCGGCCGGAACGGAAGCCACGTTGCGGAGGGCATCGGTCTTCTTGAAGGGAACGTGGGCCGAGATCCACGACGAGGTTCCGATGTAGAGGTGGGCATCGAGATCGGCAACCGCCCCCGATCCGATCACGGCCGAATGCACGTCGCTGGTGCCCGTGGCCACCGGCAGTCCGGCGGGGAGCCCCAGCTCCTCGGCCACCATCGGAGTGAGGGTGCCGATGATCGTGCTTGGTGGCACCAGATCAGGAAGCTGGGACCGGTCGAGACCGACCATGGACAGGAGACCGGAGTCGTAGTCGACGGCATCGATGCGCCGGTTGTTGGTGAGCCAGTGAGCGGCGATGGAGTCGAATGAGGCGCAGGTGCGCCCGGTGAGCTTCAGGTTCAGGTAGTCGACCGGCTCCAGGAAGGTCGCCGTGTCCCGGTAGACGTCGGGGTACTGGTCACGGATGAAGAGGATGTGGGCGACAGGGTCCTTGCCCGACATCCCCGGTGCCCCGCCGGTCAGCCACAACCAGCGAGCCAGCTTGGCCGGTCCATAGCCCAGGACGGTCATTGGCCCCCCGGCCGCCTTGCGGATGGCCCGGTTCCCCCGTGAGTCCATCCAGATCACCGCCCGCATCAACGGGGTGCCATCCCTCCCCACCGCGACGGTCCCGGACCACTGGGCCGTGCAGCCCACCCCGATGATCCGCTCGACGGGAATGGCGGCCTCGTCCAGGGTGGCACGAGCAGCGATGACGATGGCCGACCACCAATCAGCCGGGTCCTGTTCGGCCCCGCCTCCGGGAAGGAGGTGCAACGGCACCGGGTGGTGGGCATGAGCCACCACCGTCCCTGAGGTAGAGACCAGGGCCACCTTGGGACCCCCGGTTCCGAGATCGATGGCCAGCACGTAGTGCTCGGCGACATCGTGAACCGGCGGGTCCGGCGTCAAGCCTTGATTACCCACGCTCGAGCGACCAGTGGCGAGCCGTCCTCGGCCTCGAGCTCCAGTGCAGTGCCCTCGCCGGCAGTGGCGTCCGGAGGGGCACTGGGCACGACCGACGTGGCCAGGACCTCCCTTCCGACGAGCTCCAGGTGCGGGCCCAGGAAGTCGAGCCCGACCAGATGGAGGCGGATCCAGTCCGACACCTCCAGCCCGCTGGCCTTGCGCAGGTCTTGGACCTGACGGACCACCTCCCGGGCCAGGCCCCGTTTCCACAGCTCGGTGTCGAGGGTCAGGTCGAGGGCCACCACCTCGGCGCCGTCCCGGGACACGGCGAACCCGGGCTGGGCCTTGACCCGGAGCTCCACCTCGTCTGGGCCCAGCTCGACCGGGCCGTCGGGCAGCGGGATGGTCACCGGCCGTCCCTCGCCCAGGGCCGCGGCCGCCGCCGCCCCGTCGACGTCGCCCATGGCGGCCCGGAGCTGTTGGACGCGCGGGCCCAGACGGGGGCCAAGCAGCTTGAAGTTCGGCACCAGCTCGTAGGTGAGGACGTCACCCAGCTCCGAGGTGGCTTCCACCTTGTCCACGTTGAGCTCGTCCTCCACGATGCCCGGCGGGAGGCCGGGGCTGCCCGGGGGCAGGTACACCAGCGCTCGGGCCAACGGCTGGCGCACCTTGATGCCCGCCTCGGCCCGGGCCGCCCGCCCGAGGGACGACAGTCGACGGGCCAGTCCCATCTCCTCCTCCAGCTTGGCGTCCACCGCTTCGGCGTCGACCGTCGGCCAGTCGGTCAGGTGCACCGATTGGTCCTCGGCCCCACCGGTCAGGTCCCGCCACATGCGATCGGCGAGGAACGGGCACATCGGGGCCAGGAGCCGGGACACCGTGACCAGGGCCTCGTGCAACGTGGCCTGGGCGGCCAGCGAGTCGGCGGGGTCGGCGCCGGGGTCGGTCCGCCAGAATCGCCGGCGACTGCGCCGGACGTACCAGTTGGACAGGTCGTCGACCAGGCGGGCGATGGACGAGGCGGCCGGGAAGGGCTCGTAGCCGTCGAGCGTCTCGGTGGCCTCGGACACGGTCCCGGCGATGCGGGAGGCCACCCAGCGATCGAGCACCGAGCGGTCGGCTGGGGCCGGGATGGCCGGATCGGAGGGATCGAAGCCGTTGAGGGACGCGTAGGTGGTGAAGAACGACCAGGTGTTCCACAGGGTCAACAGGGTGTCCCGCATGGCCGTGTCGATGATCTCGAAGCTCACCCGGGTGGGCGTCCACGGCGACCCCTGCGAGAACATCCACCACCGCAGGGGGTCTGCTCCTCGGGTGTCGATGATCTCCCAGGGGTCGATGACGTTGCCCACGCTCTTGGACATTTTGCGGCCGTCGGCATCGACGATGTGGCCGAGGCACAGGACGTTCCGGTACGGCGTCTCCCCCTGGACCAGTGTGTTGACGGCCAGGAGCGAGTAGAACCAGCCGCGGGTCTGGTCGATGGCCTCGGCGATGAAGTCGGCCGGATAGACGAAGCGCTCCTCGGAACCGGGGGCCAGCGGGTAGCCCCATTGGCCGGTGGGCATGGAACCCGAATCGAACCAGGCATCGATGACCGGCTCGACCCGGCGCATTTCGGAGAGATCCCCTCCGTCCTCGTCGGCACAAGTCGGGCAGGGAAAGGTGACCTCGTCGATGGCCGGCCGATGGGGATCGACATCGGACACGTCCCGCCCGACCAGCTCGGACAGCTCCGACAGCGATCCCACGCAGTGCACATGCCCGTTCCCACAGCGCCACACCGGCAGGGGCGTGCCCCAGAAGCGGTCACGGGAGAGGGCCCAGTCGACGTTGTTGGCCAGCCACTCCCCCATCCGGCCGTCCCGGATGTGCTCGGGGTGCCAGCCGATGGTCTGGTTCTGGGCCACCAGCTCGGCCTTCCGGGCCGAGGTCCGGACGTACCAGCTGGGCTTGCCCCAGTAGATGAGGGCGGTGCCGCAGCGCCAGCAGTGCGGGTAGGGATGC
>DASZLD010000036.1:0-5977 GCA_035552655.1 Acidimicrobiales bacterium | reverse complement strand
CCGCCCCCATGAGTGATCGGGTTTCATCCCAAGGGTGGTGTCGGTCAGTGGATTCCCACAATGGAGCTGCCGCACGGCCACTGCGCGGCCGTTTGCCCTCATCGGCTCATGCGTCGGCGGTGAGGCACCGGACCGAGCCCGATCTCCTCCCGACTGGTTGGCCGGGCGGTCGGAATCGATAGGCGGATGACAACCGACGATGGCGCGATGTGCGCTCGGGCATCCCGCACGAAGCCTGTCACGAAGCCCGGCAGGCTCGGCGCCGGCCTGAGCCCGTGTGTCAGATTGGTGTCCTGTAGGCCACTGACCCCGGACGCGAAACCGCCCGACCTGCACAAATGCAGGCCAGGGCAGAGTGGAGGTGGCGGGAATCGAACCCGCGTCCTCCGGCTTCTCAATGGGCCTTCTCCGAGCGCAGCCGGCGGTAAATTGTCGGGAGCAGCGCCGTTACCGGCAGCAACGCAGCTCCGTATCCGACTGAGTTGTCCCTAGCGGCCCGTCGGCGCAGCTGCGTAGGTAAGTTCCACTTGATGTCGCCCGGTTCCGGCCCGTGGAACTGAGACCGGTCGGACGTCGCTGTTTCTAGGCAGCGAGCGCGAGCTGAGGCTCGGCGTTTATTTTTGGTTCCGGCTCTTTAACGTGGCTCCGGAGACCACGGCTCGCTTCTCCCACATCGACGACCAGAGTCGAAGCCTGTCACCCCCTGGTTTGTACGACCTCGGGCGAGGTCGAAGGGAGTTATAGCTTACTGGCCTGGCCGGCTCCCCGGTACCGCCGTGGTGCCGTCGGCCGTGGCCGTGCCGCCTACCGGTGCCGCTCGGAGCCCTTGACCGCCGCTCGAGCCTCCCGGGCCGCTTCCCGGCTGGCATCACGGGCCGCGATGGCGTGGCGCTTGTCGTACTGACGCCGTCCTTTGGCCAGGGCCAGTTCGACCTTGGCCCGCCCGTCCTTGAAGTAGATGGACAGGGGCACCATGGTCAGGGATTGCTGCTGGCTTCGCCCCATCCATTCGTCGATCTGGCGGCGGTGTAACAAGAGCTTGCGCCGGCGGTCGGGGTCATGGGCGCCAAACCCGTTGGCCTGGGCGTAGGGGGGCACATGGACCCCGAACAACCACACCTCGCCGTCGATGACCCGGGCGTACGAGTCCTGGAGGGCGATCCGACCACCCCGGAGGGATTTCACTTCCGATCCTTGCAGCACGATCCCGCACTCGACCGTGTCGAGAATCTCGTAGTCGTGGCGGGCGCGCCGATTGGAGGCCACCGGCCGGCCCGGATCGCGTCCGTCCGGGTGCCCCTTGCTGGTGGCCGGGGACTTGCCCGGCGATGTGGTCTTTGCTGCCATCAACCTGCGACGGTAGTCGTCCCCGCGCGCCAGGGCGGCAGTCCGAGCCGTCTTAGCCCTGCCCGGGGGCATCATCCAGGTAGCGTGAGCGCCACCATGCTGTACCTCGACGAACCCGAATACCACCAGATCGTGGCCCACTGCCTGGGCGGTCTACCCGATGAGGCATGCGGCCTCCTCGGTGGTGACCCCGACTCCGGGCGGGTGGTCACCTGCTATCCGACCAGGAATCTCGCGGCCTCGGCCAAGCTCTATACCGTCGATCCCAAAGAGCATCTCCGGGCCGATCGGGACGCGGAAGCAGCCGGGTTCTCCATCATCGGCGTCTTCCACTCCCACACCCACACCGACGCATACCCGTCGCCCACCGATGTGGCCCAGGCTCCCGATCCCACCTGGCACTATGTGCTGGTCTCGCTGCGGGACACCCATCCCGTCCTGCGGAGCTACCGGATCGTGGACGGGGAGATCGACGAGGAGCCGGTGATCCTCCGATCCCGGTAGAATCCCCACCGAAGTAGTCAGCAATTGCCATCGAGGATTCACCCCAGAGGAAGAACCAGGAGGCTCCGTGCCTGTTGCAGTGCACCTACCGACCGTGCTCCGGTCCCAGGCCGGCGGGGCCAAGACGGTCTCCGTGGACGGAACGACCATCGGCCAGGTCCTCGATTCCCTGGTCGCCGAATACCCGGGTCTCTCCGGTCAAGTGGTGAACGATGATGGGACGCTGCACAAGTTCGTCAACGTCTACTTGAACGACGACGACGTCCGGTACCTCAAGGCCTTGGACACCCCGGTGGGCGAGACCGACGAGATCTCCATCCTGCCCGCCGTCGCAGGCGGGGCCGTCGGCGTGGGATGGCCCTCCGGCCCGGGTTCGAGCCACCCACGATGACCGCCTACAGCTCCATCCTGGAGCTGATCGGCAACACGCCCATGGTGGACGTCAGTTCGCTGAGCCCCAATCCGGACGTCCGTATCCTGGTCAAGCTCGAGGGTCAGAACCCCGGCGGGTCGGTGAAGGACCGGATCGCGCTGTCGATGATCGAACAGGCCGAAAAAGAAGGGGTCCTGACTCCCGGCCACACCCTCATCGAGCCGTCCTCGGGCAATACTGGCATCGGCCTGGCCATGGTGTGCCGGCTGAAGGGGTACCACCTCAAGGTGGTGCTCCCCACCAATGTCTCACCGGAGCGCCGCCAACTTCTCGACGTCTGGGGGGCGGAGATCATCGAATCGCCCGGCTCGCAGGGATCCAACGGCGCCGTTCGCATGGCCCAGGGGCTGGCCGCCGAGCACCCCGAGTGGGCCTTTCTCTATCAGTACGCCAACCCGGCCAACCCGCGGGCCCATTACGAGGGGACCGGACCCGAGATCTGGCAGGACTGCCCGGAGGTCACCCACTTCGTGTCCGGACTGGGAACGTCAGGCACGCTCCTCGGCGTGGGTCGGTTCCTCAAGGAGCGCAATCCGGCGGTCCAGGTGTGGGCCATCGAGCCACCGTCGGGCGAGATGGTGGACGGGCTCCGCAATCTCGACGACGGGTACATCCCCCCGATCTTCATCGACAACGGGGGAGCGGAGATCCTGGACCGCAAGACCATCGTCAAGCCCCGTGAGTCCATCGAGTGGACCCGCCGGCTGTCCGAGGTCGGCATCTTCGCCGGCATCTCCTCGGGGGCGGCAGTGGCCGGCGCCGTCCGGTGCGCCAAGACCATCGAGTCCGGGACCATCGTCGTCGTGGCCCCCGATGGCGGCTGGAAGTACCTCTCCACCGGGGCGTGGACCGATGACCTCGACGTGGTCGAGGCTCGGGCTCGCGACATCATCTACTTCTAATCTCGGCCCATGGCCCAACCGCCGGCGGCATCGATCGGGGAGCCGGGTCTCTCACTCCTGGTCCTGGGCTGTGACGGGAGCTGGCCGGGGCCCGATGGGGCGGGAAGCGGGTACCTCGTTCGCTCGGCCACGACCTCCCTGCTGGTGGACGCCGGTCCGGGCACCTTTGCCAACTTGCAGCGTTTCACCGACCCGGGCTCGATCGACGGCGTGATCCTGAGCCATGCCCACCCGGACCACTGGACCGATATCTATGGGTTCGACCTGTTCGCCCGCTACGTCACCGAGCGGTCGGGTATCCCGGTGTTCGCCCCCGACGGTTTGGAGCAACGGGCGGCATTGTCGGGATCGTCCGCTCTGACCTGGCATCGGATCCAAGGGGGCGATCGGCTGACCGTCGGCGACCTGGATTGCTCCTTTGCCCGTACCGACCATGGCCCCGAGACCCTGGCCGTCCGGATCGAGGGCGGGGGCCGGACACTGGGGTACTCTGCCGACTCCGGGCCCAATTGGTCACTCGGCGAACTTGGCCACGACCTCGATCTCATCCTGTGCGAGGCCACGTTCACCAGTGAGCATGAGGGAGTGGCCGGCCACATGAGCGCCAGACAGGCGGTCATGCAGGCTCGGTCGGCCGGCGCGCGGAGGATCGTCCTCACGCATCGCTGGCCCACGGTGGACGCGTCCGCCGTGGCTGACGAAGCGGCCGAGTCATGCGGAGAGCCGGTGGAGCAGGCCGAAATCGGAAAGGAATTCCAGCTGTGACCGAAGCAACAGCCACAACCGACCCTCGAGGGAAACGAGGCGACGGCCGGGGAACCGACGAGCTCCGTTCGGCCACGTTCGAGCGGGACTTCACCGTGTTCGCCCCCGGATCGGTGCTCGTCTCCATGGGACGCACCCGGGTCCTGTGCACGGCATCGGTGGAGGAACGGGTGCCGCCATGGATGCGGGGCACGGGCAAGGGCTGGGTGACAGCCGAATACTCGCTGCTACCCGGATCCACCGGCGAGCGGGTGTCCCGAGAAGCGGCCAAGGGCCGCCAGTCCGGGCGCACCCAGGAGATCCAGCGGTTGATCGGGCGCTCGCTGCGGTCGGTGTGCGACATGGTGGCACTGGGCGAAGTGCAGATCACCGTGGACTGCGACGTTCTCCAGGCCGACGGAGGGACCAGGACAGCCTCGATCTGTGGCGCATACGTCGCCCTGCACGACGCCCTGACCCGGCTGGTGCAGAAGGGAACGCTCCGAGCCAACCCCCTGACCGAAGCGGTAGCCGCCGTCTCGGTGGGCGTGGTCGACGGCGTATGTCTGCTCGACCTTCCCTATGAGGAGGACAGCCGAGCCGAGGTGGACATGAACGTGGTGATGACCTCATCCGGACGCTTCGTCGAGGTGCAGGGGACGGCGGAGGGCATGCCCTTCACCAAGGGTGAGCTCGACGAGATGCTGAGTCTGGCCGAGCACGGCATTGCCCAGCTTCTCGACCTGCAGACCGAAGTGCTGGCCGAGCCCCCGATCCGTCGATGACCAACGGCTCGACCCAACGGCTGGTGCTGGCCAGCGCCAACCCGGACAAAGCGGCCGAGATCGCCGACATCTTGGGCGAGGTAGCCGGCCTGACCCTCCTCCCGCGCCCGGCATCGGTTCCCGATGTGGTCGAGGACGGGGTGACGCTGGTCGACAATGCCCGGTTGAAGGCGGTCGCCATCATGGAGGCCACCGGAGAGCCGGCAGTGGCCGACGACACGGGTTTGGAGGTGACGGCGCTCCACGGTGCGCCGGGGGTCTATTCGGCCCGGTTCGCCGGCGAGGATGCCACCTACGCCGACAACGTGGACAAGCTGATCGCCGAGCTCGCGGCAGCCGGTGCCATCGAGCCGTCCCAACGCAGTGCCCGGTTCCGCACGGTGGCGCTGGTGGCCTTCCCCGGCGGCGATGAGGTGGTGGCCGAAGGTGAGGTTCTCGGGTCCATCGCCGCCGAGCCGGCCGGAACGGGCGGGTTCGGGTACGACCCGCTGTTCATTCCCGAGGGCGGCGGCGGCCGCACCTTCGCTCAGATGTCACCGGGGGAGAAGCACGGTCTGTCCCATCGTGGCCGGGCCTTTCGGGCCTTGGCCGACAAGCTCAGGGACTACCGGGAGTAGGCGGCGCGACCGTCGACGGCGGACGACCGGATCGACCGCCGATCAGTTGACGGTGACCAGCGTGCCGATGGGGGTCAGCGGGTAGACCACGGCGGCATTGGCCGGGGGCATCTCCACGCAACCGTCGCTCTGCGGGGTGCCGTAGCTGGATCGGTCGAAGCCGTGGAGCGCGTCCCCACCGTTGAAGTAGCTGACCCAGGGGATGCCAGGATCCGAGTAGTGGCTGCCATCGGGGTTGGTCCCCGACATGGTGGTCACCGTGTAGCGGAGGTAGACCGGGAACGTACCCTGGGCGGTGGCCGCAGCCGGGACCCCAGTGTTGGCTGGTGTGCTGTAGACCGGGGCGCCGTTGCTGTAGACGGTCGTCGTCTCCGGCAAAGCCTGGGACACGTACACGTAGTTGTAGGCGGCCTGGGTCACGGTTCCGGCCGCCGCGTTCTGGAGCAACTTCCCCCACACCTGCGGGCCGGCGACCCCATCGGTCCCCAGGCCATTTTGTGCCTGGAAGGCCATGACCGCCCCGTTGGTGATCACGTTGCCTGTTCCCTGTGTCCACAGCGATTCAAGCGAGGCCGGCATGGCCCACCGCCAGGCAAACGCGCCCTGCTGGGGCTGGGCCATTTCCTGTGGGGAGCTGAGCGGTGC
>DASZLD010000035.1:0-26248 GCA_035552655.1 Acidimicrobiales bacterium | reverse complement strand
AGGATGATGGGAAGGAGCCGCGGATCTGCTCCGAAATAGCCGGCGTCGAGCACGGTGATTCCCGTGCGGTCAGTGAAGGCGGCGATGTCGGCGCGGGCACGATCGATGAGCTTCCCGGTGCAGAGGAACCAGAAGCCGAGGGCAACCCGCTCGAAGCCGAGCCGGGCGAACACCTCCAGGGCGTCGGGAACCGACGGCCCGGTCACCCCGGTGAAGCCGGTGTGCACGAAGGGGGCGGCGCTCCACTCGCCCACCAGCCGAGCGGCCTTGGCCGCATCGCCGTTGGCGTCGGGATCCGATGTGCCCCGGGCCACGAGCAGGAGAGGCAGCCCCTGTCCGGCCACCGATGTCACAGCATCACCCATGATGTCCACCAGATCCTTGGCCAGGCCCAGCGGACTTCCGAAGTCGATGTCGCATCTGGGGTGGCGCTGCCGCCCCTCGAGCACGACCGCAGCCACGTCGTTCTTGGCGTGCCCGGCCCCGAGCAACACCAGGGGCAACACCACGATCCGATGGCACCCCTGGTCCACCAGCCGATCGAGGACCACACCGGCCGAGGGTTCGGTCATCTCCAAGAAGCCCACGTCCACCCGCACCTCAGGGAGCTGATCGGCCACCAGAGTGGCGATGGCGTGCATCTCCCTCCCACTCGCTGCACTCTGGGAGCCGTGACCGACAAGGAGCAGCCCCTCGTGTCCCAGCATGTTGGCTCCCTTCTCCCGCTCGGTCGGGCCTGCTCGCATCGCGGTGGTCAGCTCCTGACGTCCCGGCACCGCAGCGTATCCAACCGGCCGGCCGGGCTCGCTCAGCGGTCGATCGGCACCAGCCCTCCCCTCCGTGGGAGGATGAGAACCTGTTCCACTGGGTTATCTCTGAGAGGGAGAACAACGGTGCGTGACTTCGACGAGGTCGATCATCCCGTATTCGACGGTGACAACCACTACTACGAGGCGGCCGACGCCTTCACCCGGCACCTGGACCCGGCCCTCGGGCCGCGGGTGATCCAGTGGTGCGAGATCGGGGGGCGGCAGTACCACGTCATCGGCGGAAACGTGAACCACGCGGTGACCAATCCCACCTTCGACCCGGTGGCCTTTCCCGGCGCCATGTACGAGTACTTCCGGGGCAATCCCCACAACCGCAACCCGATGGAGTTCCTGTCGCGCCGGGAGTCGATCCGCCCCGAGTACCGCCAGCCCGGCGCCCGGGTGGCCAGGCTCGACGAACAGGGGCTGGCCGCCTGCTGGCTGTTCCCCACCTTGGGCATGATCTACGAGGAGCCCCTTTCCCACGATCCCGAAGCGGTCTGTCACCTGTTCCGGGCCTTCAATCGGTGGCTGGCCGAAGACTGGTCGTTCAACTACCAGGACCGCATCTTCGCCGCACCCTATGTGACCCTGGCCGACCCCGAGTGGGCCGCAGCCGAGCTGCGCTGGGCCCTGGACCAAGGGGCCCGGAGCGTGGTCATGCGGCCGGCGGCCCCGGTGACCAGCACCGGGCGGCGCAATCCGTTCGACTCCAGTTTCGACGGGTTCTGGGGATTGGCCGACGAGGCGGGAATCACCGTGGTCGTCCACGCCGGTGACAGCGGTCTCTCGTCCAACGGCTACGCGGCCGACGGCTTCGCGGCGACGTTCTCGGGTGGGTGGAAGCCAAGCATCAAGTCGTTCAACATCGAACAGGCCATCCGCGACTTCTTGCTCACGCTGATCTTCGAGAACCACCTCGAGCGCTTTCCCAACCTGCGCATCGCCTCGGTGGAGAACGGGGCCGAGTACCTGCCCGAGCTGATCAAGAAGGTGCGGTCGACGGCCAACAAGAGGCCGGGCTACTGGAAGCACGATCCGATCGAGACCTTCCGGCGCCAGGTATGGATCAACCCATTCTGGGAGGACGACGTGTATCAGGTGGTCGAGTGCATGGGTGCGGACAGAGTCATCTTCGGTTCCGACTGGCCCCACATCGAGGCGTTGCCCGAACCTCGTGACTACATCCGCGAGCTGAAGGACTTCGATGCCGTCGAGCGCAAGAAGATCCTGTTGGACAACGTGAGCGAGCTCGTCACCCTCCGGCCCACGTCAGCCTGACCGAGGCTCAATAGCCCCCGGTCATATCGACGACGTTGTCCAGGGGACGACCGTCCACATAGCGTTCGAGGTTGGCGAAGAACTGGTCGAAGGTGCGCTCCATGTACCCCTCCATCGAGGTGGAACTGTGAGGAGAGATCGACAGGTGGGGCGCGTCCCACAGCGGGTCCTCGGGCGGGAGGGGCTCGTGGCGGGCCACGTCGGTCGCCGCAGCCCGTAGTTGGCCCGACTCGAGGGCAGCGATGAGCGCGGGCTCGTCGACCAGGGAGCCCCGGGCCACGTTGACGAAGAGGGCTCCCGGCTTGGTGGCCGCGAAGGCGGCGGCATCGAAGAGCCCGTCGTTCTCCTTGTTTCCCGGGGCGGCCACCACGATGATGTCGGCCCGGCCCAGGGCCTCTTTCAGCGCGCCCGGCCCCATGAGCTCGTCGGCATCGGGTGAGGACATCCCCGGCACCCAGGTGCGCCGGATGCCGATGACATGGACGCCGAAGGCCCGGGTCCGACGAGACACCTCACGCCCGATGGCTCCGAGCCCGACGATCACCATGGTGCGGCCCTGCAGCAGGGATCCATACCGCGGCTCCCACTGGTGACGACGCTGTGCCTCGGCATGCTCATCGAGCCGCTTGGCCATGGACAGCACCCGAGCCAGGACCCATTCGGCGATGGGCACCGATCCGATCCCCGCCCCGTTGGTCAACACGATGCCCGTCCCGTCCAGCCCTGACGACGCGAACTGGCCCACGCCCGAGCCCAAGGCCTGGATCCACCGGAGACGGGGGGCGAGGCGAGGGAGGTCGTAGGGGGCATCGAGGGTGAAGAGGACCTCGGCCCGGGCCAAATCGGCCACCAGCTGTGGATCGAGCGGGGGCTCCAAGGCGCGCAGCTCGGGGTTGTCAGGCTCGTGGGATCGACGGGTGCGCTGGTCGTGAGTGATGTCGTAGGGGGCGGTGAGCACCTCGGTCGACGGGCACAGGGCCCGGACCCGCTCGTGGTCGAACACGGGCACCAGCGCGGGATAGGCCACATGGATGACCGACGGCTCAGGCACGCGGTTCCGCTCTCCCCTTGGGCGCTCCCATCGCCTCGACCCTACCCGGCCCCTGTGGGCAGGGCCTATGGTCTCTGGTGCGCCCTCGCACCACCAGGTGGTCGGCTGCCGATCGACCGGACGACAGGAGGAATGGAAATGGAGGCACGCCGCCTTGGCGTAGACGGACCACTGGTCTCAGTGGTGGGACTGGGCTGCAACAACTTCGGCATGCGGGTGGACGAGGCCACCACCCGTACGGTGGTGGACGCGGCGCTGGAGGCGGGGATCACCCATTTCGACACGGCCGAGATGTACGGCGGGGGCAAGTCGGAAGAGTTCTTGGGCAAGGCACTCGGACGTCGGCGGGACGAAGTGGTCATCGCCTCGAAGTTCATCCCGCGCGGAAAGGACGACCCGTACCAACCCGGCGACCTCCGCCGCCGGATCCTCGAGGGCTGCGAGGTCAGCCTGTCCCGGCTGGGGACCGATCGGATCGACCTCTATTATCAGCACTACCCGGACAGCGACGCCCCCGTGGAGGAGGCTCTGGACGCCCTGGGCGAGCTGGTCGACCAGGGCAAGGTCCTCCATATCGCATCCTCCAACGTCACCGCCGGTCAGATCGAGGAAGCGGCGAAGTCGTCCGAGCAGCGGAAGACGGTGTCGTTCTGCGCCACCCAGATCGAGTGGAGCCTGCTGGTCCGTGGGGTCGAGAAGAAGGTCGTCCCTGCCGCCCGGCAGCATGGCCTGGGGATCGTTCCCTACTTCCCGCTGGCCTCGGGCATGCTCACCGGCAAGTACCGAAAAGGAGAGCCGTTCCCGCCCGGATCGCGCTTGGCCAGCGCCTCGTACTTCGCCGGTATCGCCACCGACGAGAACTTCGACTACGTCGAAGCCCTCACCGCCTTCGCCGAGGCCCGGGGCCACTCCCTCCTGGAGCTGGCCGTAGCCTGGTTGGCCGCACAAGAGGGCGTGGCCTCGGTCATCGCCGGTGCCACCACGGCCGAACAGGTCGAGGCCAACGCCAAGGCGGCCGCATGGCAGCTGACGGCGGACGACCTGGCCCAGCTGCCTATCCGGCCGAGCTGACGCGGGTCCCGCCTAGGGAGCTGTTGAACTCCTAGGGCGAGTCGGGCATATTCGTCCATCCCGGACCGTTCCGCTTCAGGTACCAGCCGCCCGCAGCCAGGGTGCCGCCGTCGACCGGAATGACATGACCGGTGACGAAGCGGGAGAGGTCGCTGGCCAGAAAGACCACGACATCGCCGTAATCGTCGGGTTGGCCGAAGCGGCCCAGGGGAACCCAATTACGGACGAGATCCTCGTCCCGGCCGGCCAGCATCATCTCGGCCGGCGTCTGGAGGGTGTCGGCCAGGTCGGGGGCGATGGCGTTGACCCGAACCCCCTTGCGCCCCAGCTCGACGGCCAAGCTGCGGGTGAATGCGTTGATCCCGGCGTTGAACGCCGAGTACACGGCGTTGGCGGGGATGCCCCGAAAGGCTTCAACCGTCGAGACGTTGATAATGCTTCCCGAGGAACGCTCGGTCATGGCCGGCGCCATCGCCCTGGTGCAAGCGAAGACGTGCCCGAGGTTCAGGGCGTACAGCGCGTCCCACTCCTCGGGCCCGGACTTGAGGAACATGCCGTTGGGGCGAAAGTCGCCGACGTTGTTGACCAGCACGTCGATGCGGCCGTCGGCCACCCTATGGGCCGCGGTCACCAGCGCCTCGACCGTGGCCGGCTCTCGGATATCGCCGGGCACGGGTCGGATGAAGCCACCGTCGGACTGCATCTCGGCTTCGGTTTCGGCCAGGAGCTCAGGATCGATGTCGTTGACCACCACCAACGCGCCCTCGGCCACCAGCCGGCGGCAGACGCCCCGCCCGATGCCCCCGCCGCCCCCGGTGACCACAGCCACCCGGCCGGCCAACAGGCCGTCGGCCCCCATCAGGCCGGGTCGACGTCCGCAGCATCGGGAGCAGGCTCGACGTCGGCCGGCTCGTCCCTGGTCGGGCGGTAGGAGGTGGCCAACAGGGCGCCGGCGGCGGCCACACCCAGTGCGGCGGCACCGAAGGCCACCAGTGCTCCCGACCGTTCCTTGCGACCGAGCAACCGGTCCACCGACCAGCGTCCGTTGCCCAATCCGGCCAGCGCGGTGGCGGCGATGGCCACCACCGCGGTGTACTCCCAGCCACCCTTGAAGACGAAGAAACCCTTGCCCCGGTGATCGGTGGCTGCAGCGGTGGTCATCAAGCCGACCACGGCCGCGGTGGGCAGGGGGCTGGCCAAGCCCAAGGTGATGAGGCTGCCCGCACCCATCTCGGTGGCCGCGGCCATGCGGGCGTGGACGGCGGCCGGCTGCAAACCCAGGCTGTCGAACCAACCGGTCGTGCCCTTGAGCCCACCAGCGCCGAAGACCTTGTTATGCCCGTGGAGCACCAACATGGGCCCGATGGCCGATCGAAGCGCAAGCGCGGCGAAGTCCCGATCTCTGTCGCTCATCTACTGTCCTTTGCTCATCGTCTTGGAAAGTACCTGCTGCATACGGTGACCTATCGTAGGGCGTCATCATGACACTGCTCCCAGCCGACCCGGCTCGGAGCAGTCGAGGCAGGACCGGAGGGGACATGGCAGCCGCGGTCGGACAGCTGGGCGACGATCTGATGGCCGAGACCGAGGACCTGGTGGCCCTGGTGACCTCGCTCAACCCCTCCCAGTGGGAGACGCCCACCCCTGCGCCCGGTTGGTCCATCCGCGACCAGGTCGGCCACCTGGCGTACTTCGATGAGCAGGTCACCCTGGCCGCCACCGACCCCGATGCCTTCGCCCAGCGGCGCCTGGTGGCTGTGGCCGACGTCGACGGGTTCGTGGAGGCCGCCACCCAGGCGGCGCGCCAGCGCCTGGTGGCCGACCTCGTGCCCTGGCTGTACCAGGCCCGCCACACCATGATCGAGGCCACCAGGGCCGGGGACCCGGAACGACGCATCCCCTGGTTCGGGCCAGACATGAGCATGGCCTCAGCACTCACCGCTCGGATCATGGAGACCTGGGCCCACGGCCAGGACGTCGCCGATGCGCTGGGTCGGACCCGAACGCCCTCCGAACGACTCCGACATGTCTGCTTCCTCGGGTACCGAGCCCTTCCCAACAGCTTTCGAGCCCGCGGGCTCGAAGTACCCGAGGATCCAGTGCGCGTCGTGCTCGAGGGACCCGATGGCGGCCAATGGACCTTCGGGCCACCCGGCGCCGCCAACCAGGTGCGCGGATCGGCGCTCGACTTCTGCCTGGTCGTCACCCAACGACGCCACCGGGACGACACCGACCTGGAGTGCGAGGGGGCAGTGTCCACCCAGTGGTTGGGCATCGCCCAGGCCTTCGCCGGTCCTCCCGGCACCGGAAGACGACCCGGGCAGTTCACTTCCTGACCCTCACGCATGCATCGACAAGGAGACCCATGACCTACCGTTTCGACCCTGAGCTGGCCGCCGTCATCCCCGCCATTCCCGCCGTCGGCATCGGCGACCTCGCCGCGGCCCGGGCCGGACTGGACGAGCTCAGTGCTCAGGCCGGTGCCAACGTGGACACCAGTGGCGTGGTCATCGAGGATCGCCTCATCCCCGCCTCGGGTGGCCACTCCATCCCGATTCGGGTGTACGCCCCCACCGAGAGGGACGGGCGACTGCCGGGCGTCCTCTACATCCACGGCGGTGGGTTCGTCCTGGGCAGCGTGGACACCGAGCATGCCGGGGCCGTCCTGCTGGCCCGGGCGGTGGGCGCGGTGGTGGTGTCGGTCGACTACCGGCTCGCCCCCGAGCACCCGTTCCCCGCCGGGCTGGACGACTGTTATGACGCCTTGACCTGGATGAGGGATGCGGCCGACCAGCTCGAGGTGGACCTCGATCGCCTGGCCCTGTTCGGGAACAGCGCCGGCGGAGGGCTGGCCGCCGCCGTGGCCCTTCTGTCCCGGGACCGTGGCGGCCCGTCGCTGTCCTTCCAGTACCTCGGAATTCCCGAGCTCGACGACCGGCTCGAGACGGTGAGCATGCAGACGTTCGTGGACACGCCGATGTGGAATCGGCCCAACGCCGAGCTCAGCTGGCAGCACTACCTGGGTGATGATCGCGGCGAGGTGTCGGCCTATGCGGCACCGGCCCGGGCCACCGACCTGTCCGGTCTCCCGCCCACCTACATCTCCACCATGGAGTTCGACCCGCTGCGCGATGAGGGCCTCATCTATGGACTCCGCCTCCTCCAGGCCGGGGTCACGGTGGAACTGCACCAGTTCCCGGGCACCTTCCACGGATCGGCGCTGGTGTTCACGGCGGCGACATCGGTGCGCCAATCAGCCGAGACCATGGACGTTATGCGGCGGGCTCTACACGGCTGACGGCACACCTCCACCGGAGTCCGGAGCTGGGGCCGTTTCGCCCCTCGTGCATGGCCCCGGGCCCACCGCCGTACCATCGAGGCATGTCGGAACGCGCAGAGCTCACCCCAACAGCTGTCGCCGCCGCCGCCTCAGTGTTGCGCCCCGTCGTGCGAGAGACGCCGGTCGAACGCAGCGAGCGCCTGTCGGACGAGCTGGGCACCGACGTCTGGCTGAAGCGCGAGGACCTGCAGATCGGCCGCTCGTACAAGGTGCGAGGCGCGTACAACGTGATCAGCTCGCTGACGCCGTCCGAGCAACGTCTGGGCGTGACCTGTGCCAGCGCCGGGAACCACGCCCAAGGGGTGGCATTCAGCTGCCGGGCTCTGGGCATCCACGGCAAGGTGTTCGTCCCCACGTCCACACCCCGCCAGAAGCGCGATCGCATCAACGCCCTCGGTCGGCCCTGGGTCGAACTGGTGCTGGCCGGATCCAACTACGACGAGGCCAGCGCGGCGGCCCTCGACGACGCGGCCACCACCGGCTCCATCTACGTGCATCCCTTCGATGACGTCCGCACCATCGCCGGTCAGGGAACGGTGGGCGTGGAGCTGGGAGAGCAGTGCCGGGATGGCATGGGCACCGTCATCGTGCCCGTGGGTGGCGGCGGCCTCATCGCCGGCATCGCCGTGTGGCTCAAGCAGCACGCTCCCCGTGTCCGCATCATCGGAGCCGAGCCGGCCGGGGCGGCCAGCATGGCCGCAGCCCTGGCCGCCGGGGGGCCGATCGCCCTCGACCACATCGACTCCTTCGTGGACGGGGCGGCCGTGGGCACCGTCGGCCGGTTGACCTATCCCGTCGTCTCGAACCTGGTCGACGACATGGTCACCGTCCCCGAGGGGGCGGTGTGCACCGAGTTGTTGGACCTCTACCAGACCGACGGGATCATCGCCGAACCGGCTGCCGCCCTGGCCAGCGCGGCAGCCCGCCGTTTTCCCGACCTGGTGGGCCCGGTGGTCTGCATCGTCTCGGGCGGCAACAACGATGTCAGCCGGTACGCCGACATCGTGGAGCGTTCTCTCCTCTTCGAAGGGCTCAAGCACTACTTCCTGGTCACCTTCCCCCAGGAGCCGGGCGCGCTGCGTCAGTTTCTCGACGGCATCCTCGGCCCCGACGATGACATCGCCCTCTTCGACTACGTGAAAAAGAACAATCGGGAGACGGGTCCGGCGCTGGTGGGCATCGAGCTGGCCCGGGCGGACGACATCGACGCGCTGCTCGACCGCATGGCCGCCAGCCCGCTGCAGATCGAGCCGGTACCTCCGGGGTCACCGTTGTTCACGTTCTTGATCTGACCGATGGACCGACCGCAGCTCGCGCTAGATCGTCGGTCCCACCACGGTGACCAGCGTGCCGATCGGGGTCAGCGGCCACACCTGAGCTGCGTCCGAGATCGCCATCTCCACGCAGCCATTGCTCTGCGGCGTGCCGTAGCTGGCCCGAGGGAAGCCGTGGAGGGCATCGCCCCCGTTGAAGTAGCTGGCCCACGGGACATTGGGATCGTCGTAGGTACTGCCGTCGGGGTTGGTCCCCTTCATCTCCGACGAGGTCACGTGCTCGAAGACGGGGTAGGTGCCATCGGCGGTATCGGCTCCCGGCGCACCGGTATTGACGGGAATGTTGGTGAACTGGGCGACACCGTTGTTGTACAAGGTCAGGTTCTGGGGGACCGTCTTGGACACCAGGACGTACACGTAAGGGTTGGCATCCACCTTGCCCGAGGCCGCCGCGACCAGCAAGGCCGCCCACACCTGGCCCCCGGGTAAGCCGTCCACGGTCAGCCCGTTCTGCTGCTGGAAGGCCATCACCGCTCCTTTGGTGATGATGTCCTCCTGCCCTTGCGTCCACAGGCTGGTGAGGGAGGCCGGGAGGTTCGGCCACTTCCAGGCGAACGCCCCGGGCTGGGGGTTGGCCGCCTCGGCCGGGGAGGTGAGCGGGGCCGAGGGGGTGAAGGTCACGGGCAGGTAGTTGAGCTGGGCCAGGAGCTGCTGGAGGCGGGTCGTGCTCCCTTGGGCGACGGTGAACGAGACGGTGAGCGGCGCGGCCAGCGTGGAGCCGGACTTCGCCGTTACACCGGTGGTACCGCCGGGCACGGTCAGCGACTCGGACGTGGATGGGACGAGCGGGGCGGTGGCGGCAAAGGCCAACGTGGTCGAGCCGACCTGCTTCCAGGTGCCCGCCACCGCCGGGTTCAACGTGGGCATGGGGCTGGAGGCCGAGAGCGGGGCCGAGAGGTGGACGGTGATGGCGATGTCCGAGGGGACGTTCACCGCTCCGGACGTCGGTGTGGTGGAGACGATCGACAAGGCCTTAGCCGGCGCTCCCGATGTCGTCGACGTGGAGCCGGTGGCCCCGGCAGCAGGTTTTGAGGGCGAGTGCCGCAAGGCCAGGGTCGTCCCCACCGCGGCGATGGCGATGAGCACCACCACCAAGGAGACGATCCAAACCGGACGATGCCCTCTCGGAGCTCCCAAGCGTCTGGAGTGTGCGTTCATGGACTGCGCCACTCAGCCCTGGGTCGGAGCCCGATGTGGCTCATGGACACTGATCGCCTTCATAGACACTGACCGCTTTCATCCACACTGACCATGGAGAGGGCATCCTCCGCTGCTGAGAGTAGTCACCTTCTCCCCTTCACCGGCCTCAGGGGACCAGATCCCGGCAGTCGGGATACTCGACATTGTCCACTACGGGGTGAGGCACAGCCACCTCCCGGCACGGTTCCCCACGTCCCGGTGGAGCGTACTTGCTCGTGCCCCGATCTCGGCCGCGTGGCCCCGTTTGGCCCGTTCTGGGTGTGCCACACCCGCGGCCCATCTCGTAGCCTTTGGTGTATCGACGCTACGTCACGAGCGGAGCGTGGATCAGGGAGGAGCCCGCCCATCGGCCCTCCCCCGCCTCCCCCGTCGGCTCCGGCCACGGTCATTGTCCCATCGGGACCGTCGTGAGCCGCAGGAGGTGATGGTCGGACGACCCCGTCGCCAACCGTCCCGGGCAGAGGCGCCGTCGGCGCCCCTGCCCCGGGGACGGTGTCTAGGCCGCGCCGATGAACGAGGTGATGTTCGGCGTTCCCCGCCCGGTCACGTAGTCGTAACCGGGGGTGACGGGGTAGAGCACGTTGGTACCGATCTCGATGTCGTTGAACGACGTCGAGGGCTCGGCATAGATGGTGGCGTTGGCGAAGCCCAGGGTTCCGCCATGGGCGGCCTGGGTCCGGGCCCAGATCCCCAACCACGACGGGCTGGAGCCGCTGGTCCCGCCGACCACAGTGGTCTGGCCGCCCACGATGACGTTGAAGCCACTATTGGGATCGGCATCGAAGGCCACGTCGGGGACGCCTCGCCTCAGGCCGAGATTGGAGCCGCCCACCGCGGACTGATAGGCGGGCTCGGCCTCGAGGAGGGACTGACCCCCACCGCCGGCGTACCAACCGATCTCGCTCAGCGGGCTGGGCCCACCGAGAATGGTGGTGCCGCCCACTCCTACCGCATAGGGGCTGGCCGCCGGGTAGTTGACCCCGGGCAGACCGGCGGGGACGCCGTTCACGCCAACCAGGAGCGGGCAGAACGACCCGGTGTCACCGGAGGCGGTGAACAAGGTCTGGCCCTGGGCCACGCCCTGCTCGAGGACCTGGTCGTTGGAGGTGACGAACCCATCGGTGTCGGCCAACAGCTCGCACTCGCCGGCCGAGAAGTTGGCCTGCTTGGCCTGGTCGTCGGTCACCCACTTGTTCATCTCGGCCAGGATGTCGGTGTCAGAGAGCGACGGCGCGTCGTAGACCAACAGGCTGGAGACATCCTCGGCCAGACCGGTCGAGTACTGGGTGTCGAGGTCCCACTCGTCGTTGCCCGAGGTGTCAGTGGACGCCGCTCCGGTAGGAATGGTGGTCCACGGAACCGTGGGCAGGCCGTAGGTCTTCTCGAAAGTGGCCAGGTCGGCCTGAGGGCTGCTCAGATCGCCCTCGGCCAGCACGGCGATGGTCTGCCCGGCGCCGGTCTGGTTGGCCGGTGCGTTATAGAACGACCAGAAGTCCTGGGGGCCGTAGCTCGACGGGAACGAGACCGTCCCGGTCGGAGCAGCGGTCGGGGCCAGCTGGACCTTGCCCAGCGTGGAGAGGCCCACGATGGACGACACGTCGCCGGCCAACGCCGCGGGCACGGTGGCCGTCTGCGTGTTGGAGACGAAGGTCTGCCCGTTGGACATCCGATAGCTGTCGAAGGTCACGCCGAAGGCATGTCCCAGTTGGGTCAGGGTCCCGGTGAGGGTGACCAGCGTGCGATTGGACGACACCGACGTCACCGTCAGACCGGCCGAGGAGGCCCAGCCCGTCACGGCGTTGACGGTGTCGCTGGTCGGGCTGAACTGTGAGGCGAAGCTGGCCGGCGTCAGGAACTGGTGATAGTTCGGGCTCGACGGGTTGGTGAGTCCTGCGATCAGGCTGGTCAGCGCGGCCTGGTTCCTGAGGGGCAGGGAAAGCGTCACCGATGACGACTGCCCGGTTGCCGGCCCCAGGTCCGTGGCCCCTTGGACCAGCGTCGGTGCCGTCCCGGGGATCGGCGTTGGCGCCGCGCCGGCCGGATTGCCAGAGGCTCCGACGGCCCACGCCACCCCCGCCAGGGACAGCGCTGCCCCTATTGAACACGTACGTCGAACCAGACCCATTGGGTGGTCCTCCCCTTCTGTCAGTCGTTATCGTCACAGGGGTAACGACTGACAGGGTCCGACCTCCCGTACTTTTTCGATGTATTTCCAGTGCGTCCGATACCACCCGATCCGGCGGTACCCGGGACGGGGAGCGAGGGCCCGGGGTGGCGCTCAGCCAGGCACGGCGCGCCAGGCGCTCAGCCCGGCCCAGCGTCAGCCGTCATCGGGCATGGCGTCGGCCATGTCCCTCAGCTGGTTCTTGGCCACCTTGTCCAACGTGGCCCGGGGGAAGTCGTCAACCACGTACACCGCTCGAGGGACCTTGAAATCGGCCAGATTGGCCGAGCAGAGCTCGATGATCTTCTTCTGCAGTTCGCCCTCGTCGACTTCGGGGCTACCGGTGATGACGAAGGCCACCGGCACCACATCGAGCATGTCGTGGGAGCGTCCCACCACTGCGATGTCGGCGACGCCGGGAACCTGACGACAGAGATCCTCGATCTCCCGCGCCGACACGTTCTCACCGCCCACCTTGAGCACGTCCTTGTCCCGTTCGCAGTAGAAGAAATTGCCTTCCTCTCCGATCCTGACCATGTCGCCAGTCTTGAACCAGCCATCCTCGGTGAAGCTCGCCGCCATGGCCTCGGGATTGTCGTAGTACTCCAGGAAGAGCTGGATGCCTCGGGTCCCGCGCACCCAGAGCTCGCCGATCTCACCGTGGGCACAGAGCGCACCCGACTCGGGGTCCACGATGACGAACTCGTATCCCGGCGTCGGCTTGCCCATGGATCGGACGGGATAGTGCTGCCAGGGACTGGACCCGGTGGCGTGGATGACCGTCTCGGTCATGCCGTAGGCCGGGGCCACCCGGCACCCGAGCATGGCCTGGAGCTCGGGCACGATCAGGCCGAAGACACCCACCTTCAGGCGGTGGTCGGGAACGGGCTGACCGGCGATGGCCTTGAATACGAAGGGGATCAGCGACAGGTGGGTCACCCCGTGGGTCATGACGATGTCCCAGAACCGGCTGGACGAGAACTTGGGCTGGAGGACGACCGTTCCGCCCACGCCCAGGGTGGTCCAGAAGCTCCAGCTCTGGGCGTTGACGTGAAAGAAGGGCAGGAAGACCAAATACGTGTCGTCACCTCCCATGTCGATGGTCTGGGGCCCCACCCTGCCCGCCCACAGTGCGTTGGCATGGGTGTGGACCACGGCTTTGGGTCGAGAGGTGGTACCCGAGGTGAACATGATCCCGGCTGGCGCCATGGGCTCGGCCGGCCGCACTGGAAGCGACTCGGCGTCGGCCCACAATGAGGCGAACGCCCCCTGACCATGGCTTTGCTGCTCGGCCGGGGCCGGGTCGCCACCGTTGTCCTCGGTGACCACGACCCAGGCCAGGCCGGGCGCGCTCTCGGCCACCAGGGTGGCGAACTGGGGCTGGGTGATGGCACCCACACAGCCGGTGTGCTCGGCGAAGTACGTGATCTCCGCGCCCACGCTCCGGGTGTTGGTGGTGACGCCCACCGCTCCCAGCTCGGCACAGGCGTACCAGGCCAAGACCATTTCCGGGCAGTTCTCGGCATGGATCAGGATCCGATCGCCGGTGGCCACGCCCCGAGCGTGCAACCCGGCGGCCAGGGAGCGCACGTCCTGGTGGAACTGTCGATAGGTCCACTGTCTTCCCGTCCCCGTGCGGGGCTCCCACACCAGGAAGGGGTGGTCCGGCTTGGCCTCGGCCCAGTGGGCCAGGAGGCCCGGGATGTCCTGGCCCGCGAACTGGAACTCGCTTACCTGCTGGGCGTCCACTGCAGCTCCTCTTGTTGTCGTCCACCGGGGGCATCCGTCCCATCCGGCGTGCCGCGTCAGTCGGATCCCTGATTCGACCGGGCGGTGACGCCAGTCTGCCAGGTGCGATCACGCACCACCCGAGTACCATCCGAGCATGACGGTGGAGGAGGACGACGGCCGGGAGCGTTGCTCCTGGGCCACAGGACCATGGCTCGTCCCCTACCACGACGAGGAGTGGGGAGTACCGGTCCACCAGGACCGTACCCACTTCGAGTTCCTCGTCCTCGAGGGGGCCCAGGCCGGTCTCAGCTGGCTGACCATCCTGAAGCGGCGCGACGGCTACCGCAGGGCCTTCGCCGACTTCGACCCGGAGGTGGTGGCCCGGTTCACACCGCGCCGCATCGAGAAGCTCCTGGGCGATGCCTCGATCATCCGGAACCGGCTCAAGGTCGAGTCCGTGGTGGGAAACGCCAAAGCATTCCTGGCCGTCCAGGAAGAGTGGGGGAGCTTCGACGACTACTTATGGAACTTCGTCGATGGCCAGCCGATCGTCAACCGATGGCGATCGACCGCGAGGCTGCCGGCCACCACGCCGCTGTCCGACCGGGTCAGTGCCGACCTCCGCTCGCGCGGCTTCCGTTTCATCGGTCCCACCGTCTGTTACGCCCACCTTCAAGCGGTGGGCTTGGTCAACGACCATCTCACCAGTTGTTTTCGCTATGGGGAGCTGGTCGATCCCGACCTGCCGAAGCAGAAACCGAAGAAACGGACGAACAAGCAGCGCTGACGGGCCGGGCCCGCCGGTGCCGGACGGTGCGGTGCGAGCTGGATAGGGTGCCATCCATGCCCGGCACCCATCTTGTCGACCATGGGGGAGCCGGCCCCGATCCGCTGGCCCAAGCGGACGAGGCGGCGGCGGTGCTGGCCGGAGAAACCGGGGTGTCGCGCCATCAGCTCGCCATCGTGCTGGGGACCGGGTTGGACGGCGCCCGGGAAGCACTGGGTGAGCCCGCGGGCACCTGCAGCTATGCCCACCTCCCCGGTTTGGCTACGCCGACGGTGCGAGGCCACTACGGAGAAGTGACCTCGGTGCCGGTGGGCCGGCGTCACGTGCTGGTGTTCAGGGGACGGGTCCATCTCTACGAAGGTCGGAGCGCGCCCGAGTCGGTCCACGCTGTCCGCATCGCGGTGGCCTCTGGCTGTCAGGCCATCATCCTCACCAACTCCTCGGGCAGCCTCGACCCTGCTCGGGGATCGGGGTCGATCGTGGCCGTCTCCGACCACATCAACTTCACCGGCCAGTCACCCTTGATCGGACTTCCCGCCGGTGGCGGCGGCTCCACCCCGTTCGTGGACCAGACGGCGATCTGGTCGCCCCGCCTGCGGGCGCTGGTCCGCAGCCTCGATCCGAGCGTCAGCGAGGGCGTCTACGCCCAGGTGCTCGGGCCGCAATTCGAGACACCGGCCGAAATCCGGATGCTGCGCTCGATGGGGGCCGACCTGGTCGGGATGTCGACCGCGCTGGAGGCCCTGGCCGCCGTGCATGTCGGTGCCGAAGTGCTGGGACTGTCCTTGGTCTCCAATCTGGCCGCAGGGCTCGCCCCTCGGGTCACGGTCGAGGACATCCGACGGGCCGGGGCGACCGGTGCTCCCGAGGTGGGCCGCCTGCTCCGGGCCCTGCTTGATCATCCGGACCTCGAGGTGCGCCGGCCCTAGGCCGCGTTTGTTTGCCACAATGTGGGCTACGGATCGGACAGCGAGCGCCGAGGCGTTTCTCTGGGGAGGTTGCCGTGGCTCCATTGACCTGGACCAATGATCACCGCTGGTGGGTGATCGTCCCCACCATTGTGGTCCTGTTGGCGGCGGGGGCGGTGAGCTTTTGGTTCGTCGTCTTGCGCAGTGTGGGTAACCCGGTGGACCTGCGCGACGCACTCCGGCTCTACCGCAATCAAGGGGGCACCGGGGACGTGGCCGAAGCCGGCCTGCCCCAGCCCGGCGTCTACCAGTACCGGACCAGCGGCGATGAGCAGTTGAGCCTGGCCGGTATCCACCGGGCGTTCCCGCCCCTGACCAACATGATCGTGACCGAGGGAACCTGCGCCACCGTGCAGTGGCAAGGCCTGCAACAGCACGTCGAACAGATCGTCGAGTGCTCGCAGCCCGATGGGGCGCTCTCCCTCAGCTCGGCCACCACCACCGAGCAGATTGCCGCCGTCTCCAGCACCACGGTGGTGGACTGCCCCAAGGACACGTTCATCGTCCCCGCCCATCCCCGCGTCGGCCAACGATGGTCGAGCTCGTGCCACCAGGGTCGCTCGGTAGTGACGGTGAAGGGCCGGGTCATCGGTTCGGCCCCCGTGACGGTGGGCACTCAGTCGGTGGCGGCCATCCATACCCGGTTCACCATGTACTTCTCGGGCTCAGAACACGGCGTCTGCCCCACCGACGTGTGGATCGCGCCGACCGACGGGTTGATCCTGCGCCAACGGGAGACGGCGTCGATCACCCAGGCGTCGGGCCCCCTCGGATCCATTCGCTACTCGGAAACGATGAACGTGGCCTTGCAGTCGCTGGTGCCGATGCGCTGACCTGCCTACCCGGTCAGGCGTCCCTCCTGACCATCAACCACCCGCCGATGCCCAGAGCCACGGCCACGTAGGCGCACAGCACCGCCGACGCGGCCAGGGGCGACAGGGTATGGGCCTGTTGATGGACGCTGCCCATGGCCGAGCCCACCTCGCTGGGGAAGTACTGGCTCAATGAATTGTCGATCGACTGGGGCAGTGCCTTCAGGATCAGCGGCACGATGAACAGCAGCCCGACCAGGGCGCTGATGGCCCCGGCGGTGTGGCGGATGATGGCACCCAGCCCCAGGGCCACCAGGCCAAGACCGGCCACGTACACGCCGGCCAGCACTACCGCCCCCAGCACACCGGGCTGGCCCAGGGTGGCGTCGGGGGCCCGGCCGGACAGTAGCGACTGACCGGACAGGAACATGATGAACGAGAGCGCTTCCCCCACCAACAAGGCGACAACACCGAACACGGCGGCTTTGGTGGCCAGCACCAAGGGCCGATTGGGCACTGCGGCCAGCGTGGCTCGAATGGTGCCGGTGGAGTACTCGGCCGTGATGATCAGCACTCCGAGGACGCCGATGGCAAGCTGACCGAGGGCGAAGCCGGACAGGCTGAGGTTGGTGGGGTCATAGCCGACCTTGTCGGCCGCCGACAACGTGGCCCAGTGGGAGGCGGTCTCGGCGCAGGCGAGGATGCTCACCCCGATGCTGGCCACCACCAGGGTGACCAACGTCCACACGGTGGAGCGCACGGTGTAGAGCTTCGTCCACTCCGAGCGGAACGAGCCTGAGGCGCGGTAGTGGCCCTCGGGCCTCTTCAGGGTGGCAACGGTGGTGGTCACGCGCTTCTCACTTTCTCTGCGGAACGGCGGGGATCACGTGATCCCCTCGGCAGTGGCGGGGCGTCGCCCCGGTATTCCACGCTGTCGTGGGTCAGCTCCATGAACGCCTCCTCCAGGGAGGCCGCCTGGAGCGACAGCTCGTGCAGCACCACCTGATGGGCGCCGGCCAGATCACCGATGGTGCTCGGCTCCAAGCCCACCACCGACAACGCACCATCGTCGTCGCGGGCCACGGTGGCCCCCGCACCTTGCAGGACAGGGATGAGACCGGCCAACTGGGGACCGCGCACCCGCACGAAGTGCTGGGAGCTCTGAGCGATGAAGGTGGCCACCGGCATCTCGGCGATCATTGCTCCTCGACCGATGACCACCAGGTGGTCGGCGGTGAGAGCCATCTCGCTCATCAGGTGGCTGGACACGAAGACGGTGCGACCCTCGCCGGCCAGTCCCTTCAGAAGGTTCCGAACCCATCGGATCCCCTCGGGGTCCAACCCGTTGATGGGCTCGTCGAACAGGAGCACACCGGGATCCCCCAGCAGGGCGCTGGCCATACCCAGCCGTTGCCCCATACCCAAGGAGAACTTCCCGGCGCGTCGGTGGGCCACGCTTCCCAGTCCGACCAGCTCGATCACCTCGTCTACCCGAGCGGAGGGGATGGCATTGGTCTGAGCCAGCGCAGTGAGATGGTGCGCGGCGCTGCGGCCGGGGTGGAAGGCCTTGGCCTCGAGCAGGGCACCCACCTCCCGGAGCGGCCAGGCCAGATCACCGTAGGCGCGACCGTTGATCCGCACGCTCCCGGCGTCGGGGGCGTCCAACCCCATGATCATGCGCATGGTGGTCGACTTGCCCGAGCCGTTGGGCCCCAAGAAGCCGGTCACCTGTCCCGGGCGGACCTCGAAGGTGAGGTCGTCCACCGCCGTCGTCTTTCCGTATCGTTTGGTGAGACCACGGGCTTCGATCATCGAATCTCCTCGCAGCGTTGTCGGGTCTGATGTCTCTCCGATCACGCTACGGAATAGGCCCTGAGTACGGAATGGGGTCACCACCCATCTGGGCCGGGGGGTTAACCCCCCTCGCCTCCCCGGCCACGACCACGAGCGGCGTGGCGCGCCTGGCCCGCCATGGCCTCCAACGCGGGACTGATCATCGGCTCGGCCTGTACCGGCCGCTCGAGGTCCGCCTGCTCGTGGGCCAGTGCGGCCCGATCGCCTTCGAACCGGGCGCGGGCCACCTCGAGCGACTCACGCCCCCCGGTCCGTTGGCCACCCTCCATCACCACGACCAAGAGCGCCTCGGCGTCGGGCGCGGGTGGGTCCTCCTCTCGGAGGCACAGCGTGTCGAACAGGCCGGGACGGCGGTACACCTGCTTGGCCCCGGGGAGGGTCTCCTTGCCCTCGGACAGCTTGACCACGCCACCGCCGTCGTAGGCCACCAGCTTGTAGGCGCTGTCCACCGAGGGGGCATCGGCAGAGGTGGCCATGCGCGTCCCCACCCCGGCGACGTCGATCGGTGCGCCCTCGGACACCAGCGCCTCGAGCGAGAATTCGTCCAGACCGCCGGACACGACGATGCGCACCTCCGGTAGTCCGGCGTCATCGAGAGCCTTCCGGGCTCGACGGGCCATGGCCGCCAGGTCCCCACTGTCGATGCGGATGGCGGCGCGGCCCAGTCTCAGTGCCCGGATCACTTCGATGGCGTGCCACACCCCTCCCATGGTGTCGTAGGTGTCGACCAGAAAGGTCGACTGACCCGTGCGGTCCCGAGCGAACGCGTGGAATGCCTCAAGCTCTGACGGAAACGCCTCGATGTAGGAGTGGGCCATGGTCCCCATGGGCGCCAACCCGAAGCGACGAGATGCCTCGACATTGCTGGTGCCCACGAAACCGACCATCACCGCCAGCCGGGCCACGGCCATGCCGGCGTCGATGCCCTGGGCTCGGCGAAATCCGAACTCGATGAGATCGATGTTGCTACCCGCAGCCATCACGCACCGGGCCGACTTGGTGGCCACGGTGGTCTGCATGGTGACCTGGTTGAGGAGGAACGACTCCACCAGCTGGGCCTCGGCGATGGGCGCGGTCACCTCGAGCAGGGGTTCGTTGGCCAAGACCATCCGGCCCTCGGGCACGGCCCGGACCTCCCCGGTGAAGCGCCAGGAGGCGAAGGCATCCAGGGCGGCAGCGTCGAAGCCGATGGTGGCCAGGTAGTCCAGATCGTCACCGGTGAAGTACACGTGCTCGAGGTGATCGAGGCAGGTATCGAGACCGGCCGCCACCAGGAAGCCTCGGTTGGGGGGCAGCTGGCGGACGAACAGGCTGAAGGTGGCCTGGCCGACCATGTCCCGACGCAGGTAACTGGCCGCCATGTTCAGCCCGTAGAGGTCGGTCAGGAGCGGACTGGCCATGCCGGGATGCCTCAGCGTCTCTCGAGCAACACCACCGGGATGTCCCGATCGGTCTTTTTCCGATAGTCATCGAAGTCCGGCCAGATGGTGGCCATGACTGGCCACAACCGTTCTTTCTCTTGCCCGTCCGCCGTCCGGGCCACGGCGGCGAAGACGTCCGCGCCCACCTGCACGGTGACGTCGGGGTCGGCAGCCAGGTTGGAGTACCACGCCGGGTTTTCCGGCGCACCGCCGTAGGAGGCCACCACCACGAAGGCATCTCCGTCGGTCCCGTAGATCAACGCGTTCCGACGGAGGCGTCCGCTCCGCCTCCCGCGCGTGGTCAGCACCAGGGTTTGCACCCCTTTCCACAAGTGACCGTCAGCGCCGTTGCTGGTCACATAGCGACGGGTGTGCTCGGCCACCCAATCCTGGGCATTGTCGAGGGGTTCCTCTTGTGGCTGCTCACTTGGGTCGCCCATGGGGCCAGCGTACTGACCACCCTGATCCGAGGCATGCTGGGTCCATGACCGACGCCACCGCCATCTCCGGCGATCACCCCGACTTCTGGGCGGGCACCGCGCCCGAGGCCTACCTGATCGACATGGATGGCGTCCTCCTCCACGAGTCCACCCTCATTCCCGGGGCCGACACGTTCATCCACCGGCTCCGTGAAGCAGACCGCAAGTTCCTGGTCCTCACCAACAACTCCATCTACACACCGCGCGACCTCCGCGCCCGCCTCACCCGAGCCGGCATCGACGTTCCCGCCGCGTCCCTGTGGACGTCGGCCTTGGCCACGGCCCAGTTCCTGGACTCCCAGCGACCGGGGGGAACCGCTCACGCCATCGGCGAAGCAGGACTGACCACTGCTCTCCACGATGTCGGCTATGTGCTCACCGAGGTGGAACCCGACTACGTGGTCCTGGGCGAGACCCGCACCTACAGCTTCGAGGCCATCACCCGGGCCATTCGCTTGATCCGCGACGGTGCTCGATTCATCGCCACCAATCCCGATCCGACCGGCTACTCACCCCAAGGGTTGCTCCCAGCCACCGGGTCGGTGGCCGCCCTGATCACCAAAGCGACGGGGGTCCATCCCTACTTCGTCGGCAAACCCAACCCCTTGATGATGCGGTCAGGGCTGAACCGCCTGGGTGCCCACTCCGAGACCACGGTGATGATCGGCGATCGCATGGATACCGATGTGGTGGCCGGCATCGAGGCAGGACTGCGAACCGTCTTGGTCCTGTCCGGCGTCACGTCGTCAGCGGACATCGACCGGTTCTCCTACCGGCCCACCCACGTGGCCACCTCGGTCACCGACATCACCGTGTGATCGGCGCCGACCGGCCGGCGTGGGCCGTCAGCTGCAGCCGTCGACCCAGGGCTGCTGGCCGTCGAGGGAGTAGAGGGTCACGGCCATGGTGTCCTGGTCGGCCTTGGACGCCTGGTTCGGCGGTACGCCGACCAGGTCGGGTCGGCCCGCGGCCTGCGCCGCTTCATCCCAGCTCGGTTGGCTGAACTGGAAGGCCCCCATGTACGTGCCACTGGGCGAGACCGCCCCGTAATTGCCGCCCGACTCGTGCTGGACCACGCATTGCAGGAAGGGGTTCAGGGCCGGATCCGTTGAGTTGCCCGATGGGGTCGGTGCCGGCGTAGGGGTCGGGGTTGAGCTTGGGGCCGAGGGTTGGGCCTGCGCCTGGGCTTGCGCTTGCGCCTGGGTCGACGAGGGGGCATGGCTGACCGGGGCGGCGGCTTGTGCTTTCGCCGTGGCCTCGTTCTGGGCGGCCAGCACAGCCGCAGCCGCCGCCTGTTGCTGGGCCGCCTGCTGCTGGGCGATGGCCACGGCCAGCTGACCGGTTACCTGAGCCTGTTCGCCCTCCATCTGGGCCTGGGTGCTCTGGGCCTGTTGGAGGGACTGGGCCTGGCTGGCCTTGTTCGTCTGGTCCTGCGCTTGCTGCTGCGTCAATGCGGCCTGGTGGACCTGCAGCAACTGTTGATGGGTGTGCAGCAAGTCGACCGAGGTGGTGATGGTGCCCACGGCAATGTTGCGGTACACGTTGCGAACCAACGACGTCTGCTGATTGGTGTCGAAGGCATCGACGATCTGGCTGGAGGCATCGGATCCCGCGTTCATGTACGCGGTGAGCGCCTGGGAGCGCACCCGCGCCTGATCCTTAGTGATCTCTTGTTGATCCTGGGCGATCTGATCTTGGGTACGGGCAATGGTCAGCGCGTCCTGTTCGACCTTGGCCGACTCCACGCTGTAGCGCTGTTGGAAGGCACCGATCTGCAATTGCTCCTGGGTGAGCTGCTGTGCGATCTGGGTGGCTTGCGACTTGAGATCGGAAACCTGGTCGGCCGCTGCGGGTCGAGGAAGGAGGACCACCGTCGCGGTGATCGCTGTGACGAGAGCCAGAAGAACCGTGGCCGGCGCCCCCATCCGGTGCCTCGATGTCACGTCTGACTTCGCCGTCGAGTACTGCCCGACGTCTGTCACAAGGGTTTCGAACTTACACGGTTTCAGCGGGCGTCCGCAAAGTACGGCGCTCCTACCAGGGATTACTGGTCATGAACCCCGACAATGGCCAGCTCCGGATCGCCCTGGGCCGTCGCTGCGCCCTGAGCCCGGGCCGCGCCGAGGTCCCACTTTTCCTCGACGTTCCCGACGCGCCAGACCACCAGGGCGATGATCCAGGTCAGAGCGAACAAACCGACGATGACGAACCCCGCGGTGTTGATATTGAAGGTCTGCATGAAATCCCAGAACCCTCCGTGCAGGTTGCCTTCTTGGGCAATGAGACCCACGATTTCGATGGTGCCGATGAAGAAGGCCACGAAGACCGACAGTCCGGTCATGGTCAAGTTGTAATAGACCTTGCGGATCGGTTTGGCGAAGGCCCAGTCATAGGCGAAGTTCATGAAGCAGCCGTCAAGGGTGTCGAAGAGGCTCATGCCAGCGGCAAAAAGAAGCGGGAGCGACAAGACGGCGTAGAAGGGAAGACCGCCGACCACGGCCGAGCCGGCCAGCACCAACAGGGCGATCTCGGTGGCCGTGTCGAACCCCAAGCCGAAGAGCACGCCGATCGGGTACATCTTCCATGGCGTGTCGATCCGGCGGGCGTATCCTCCGAAGAATTTGTTCATCAAACCGCGGCTGTTGAGCTGGCGCTCCAGTTCCGCGTCGTCGTAGCGCCCCTGGCGCATCTCGCTGAACACCTTGACGATCGAGATGAGGACGACGACGTTGAGCGCGGCGATCAGATAGAGGAAGGTCCCCGACACCGATGTCCCCACCACCCCGGTGACCCGGTGCAGGGAGGAGGAGCCGTTCTTGACCGCTCCGTTCAAGGCGCGGATGCCGAAGTTCAAGAAGATGGCCAGCACAAAGACGACCGAGGCGTGGCCGAGGGAAAAGAAGAACCCCACGCTGAGCGGACGCTGCCCGTCGCCGATCAATTTGCGCGTGGTGTTGTCAATAGCCGCCAAGTGATCGGCGTCGAAGGCGTGACGCATGCCCAGGGTGTAGGCGAGGATCCCGGTCCCGAAACCAAACACCTCCGTTTTGTTCACGTGATAATGGCCACCGACGGCCGTGGCCAAGAGCCCCCACCCCAAGACGTTGAGGGCGATGATGACGGCGGACATGCCCCCCACCCGGGCCCACTCGTTGGGGCTGAGGCCGTGACGAATCTTGGCTAGACGGACCCGAGGGTCGGTCATCGTCAGCTCCTCCAGGTTCACGATCGGTCCGGCCCGGCGTCAGCTGGACCCCATCCACCGTCACTGTAGAAGAAGATGCGAATCACTTGCAACAGCTACAGGGACGCAGGAGCGACCGAGTGGCGGTCACTCCCCCGGCCCTCCCGATCCGGTCGGCGCCGCCGACAAGCGGGCGGTCACAATGACCGAGCTCAGGGCGACCAGGGCAACGGCGGGAGCGGCTCGTGGCACCTCCAGCACCAGCACACCGGCGACGGCGGCGCCGACCACCACGGCGGCGATCACGGCCAGGTTCTGACGCTGACCGGCCAGCCCCTCACCGGCAACCACCGCGCTGACCAGGCTGGTCAGCGTCCCCGTCATGTAGGTGCTGGACAAGCCGGGGGCAGCCAGCGAGCGCACGGCCGAGCTCTGTACGCCCATGGCCAGGGAGGCCAGACCCAACAGGAGCAGTTGGGGATCACCCACGGGGTGCCCACCGGCCAGCTCCCAGCCGATGGTCAGACCGACGATCAGGGCCAGCTCGACCAGCAAGGCGGCGGTCACCCGCGCCGGCCAGGTCGGTCGCCCCCGGTCGGGCCGGCCGGCCACGATGGCCCCGGCCACCACCCCGAGGATGTAGCCGGCCAGCGCCACCCCGACATGGGCGGCCAACGAGCCGTTCCGGTGACCGATGCTCACGCCCAGGAGGACCAGGTTGCCGGTCATCACGCTGGCGAACACGCCACCCATGGCGATGAACCCGATGGCATCCATGGCCCCCGTGGTCACGGCCAAGGCCACCACCAAGGCATCTCGACGCTCGGTCGGCATGCCCCGCTCGCCGGCGGAGCTCAGGTCGGGACCTCGGCGGCCACCTCGGCCTCGCTCGAGGGCAGATCCTCCTGTACGCCGGCCCGCAGCCCGATGAACGCGATCACCGCGGCCACGATCATGATGATGGCCATGCCGTAGAGCACGGTCCGTATGGCATAGGCGAAGTCGAGCCGGGCCCAGTGCGGGATGGGGCCGCTCTGTCCGCCCCGGGATTGGGAGTAGGACGCAGCCAACTTCTGGGCCACGGCCTTGGATTTCCCTTGGGCTATCAGCGAGGTGGTCACGTGGGAACGCTCCACCGAGATCAGGATGGTGCCGAGAATGGCCAGGCCCAGGCTCGACCCGTAATTTCGGAGGGTCTGGGTGATGCCGGTGGCCTCTCCGTAGGTGAGCTTGGAGGCGCGGTTGACGGCATCGGTGTTGGCCTGGCCGAGCATGAGGCCCATGCCCGCCCCAGCCAGGATGATGTACCACTGCTGGGAGTTGAAGCTCAGCGTGGTGACCTGTCCGGCCCACAGGTAGAAGCCCACCGCGGACAGGATGCAGCCCATGACCACGGGCCGCTTGGCCCCGATGCGGTCGAGCATCCGCCCCCCGATCTGGGCGGCGATCACGAACCCGATGAAGAAGTAGAGCAAGAAGACGCCGGCCTCCGAAGCCGACTTGCCCAAGGAGACCTGGGCATACTCGCTGGCGAAGAAGAACACGGGGATGAAAGCCATCATGGTGATGAACAGCACGATGTTCTCCACCAGGAAGGCCCGGATGCGGAAGATGCTCACCTGCATCAACGGCGACGTGGTTCGGATCTCCAGGAGGTAGAAGACGACCAGGAGGGCGAGACCGCCGATGATGCACAGCCAGGTGCCGGGATCGCCCCAGCCCCAAATGGCCGACTGCTGGAGCCCGAAGATGCTGAGGGCCACGCCGGCGGCAATGAGCACCGCACCCCGGTAGTCGATGCGGGCCCGTTTGTGCAGGGTCGTCGGCTTGGACACCACGATCAGCACCAGGGCGATGACGGCCACGGGGATGTTGACCCAGAAGATGGCGCGCCACGTCCACTCGGTGAGGTAGCCACCGAGGATGGGCCCCACGGCGGTGAGGCCTCCGGCCACGCCGAAGAACAGGGCCAGGGCCTTGCCCCGCTCCCGGAGGGGGAAGGTGTTCACCACGATGGCCAGGGCGGCCGGGTACATGATGGCGCCGCCCGCCCCCTGGAGGACCCGGAAGCCCACGATCCAGGCCTCGGCATAGCTGCCCTTGGGCGTGAGCCCGCACATGGCCGAAGCCACGGCGAACACCACTACTCCGATGATCACCATCTTGCGATGGCCCAGGGTGTCGGCCAAGCGCCCGCCCAGGGCGAAGAGGGCGGCCAGGGAGAGGAGATAGGCGTTGACCACCCACTGCACCCCCGTCGACGTCAAGCCGAGCTCGGTCTGTATCTTCGGCACGGCGATGGACACGATGGTCTGGTCGATGAAGGTCATCGCCACCGCGAAGATCATCGCGGCCAGGACGATGTACCTCGACTGTCCCCCGCTGCTGTCTGCCATGGCTCCCTTGTTTCTCGCCGGCCCGGCGCCGACGATAGTCCGATCGCCGGGGACCTTCTCGGATGCCGACCGGCGCCGGTCCGGTCGCTACGCCACCGGCAAGCTGGATCCCGAGGTGCTCGACTAGGACGCAGGCGGGCTGGTGCTCGCCGCGCCGGCCAGCTCGGGGTCGTGACCAGCGGGTCCGGACGGGGCGTCGGCCTTCTTTTCTTCCCGTAGCGGCCGCGGCCAGAGATGGCGATCGAGCACCACGTTGAGCTCGGCCGCGTAGATGCTGATCTTGGCCAGGATGAGCAGGAACGCGACCAGGCCGATGACCACGGCGAACTGGCCGTAGGTCTCCGAGCTGTTCCGGATCTGATGGTT
>DASZLD010000034.1:0-20440 GCA_035552655.1 Acidimicrobiales bacterium | reverse complement strand
CTCTCGCCCGCACGAACCACCCAGGACGCCCCCACCTCGACTGGAACCACGGCACGCCTCTCCGGCGCTCGGTGGCCCCACCGCCTCAGCTGCTCGCTGGCTTTCGGCACAGGAGGGCCAGCAGATAGCAGGAGGCGGCGTCGTAGAAGATGCCGTTGTGGGCGGCCACCTCCGACAGCTCGAAGACGCCGCGCCCGATGCCGGTGCCGCCCCAGTTGAGACCCCGCGCCGTGACCACCTCGAATCCCGCCGACTTCACCTTGTCGGTGAGGGCATGCAGGGTGTACTCCACCTTGTGGTCGGGGTCGATGAACGAATCCTGTTCGAGCCGGCACACGGCGGCGTTCGGAGTGTCGAGGGCCAAGTGGCCGCCCGGTTCGAGCACCCGGAACGCCTCGGCCAAGGCCACGTCCCCCTCCGCTTCGTCCACATGCTCGATCGACTGACCGCTGTAGACCAGGTCCACCGACCCGTCGGCGGCGAAGGACAGATCGGACATGGACCGGTACTGGTAGCGCACCGTGCCCTGGGCGGTGTCCTGATCGCGGTAGGCCTCCGAGCGGTACAGGTCGTGGCGACTCTCCTGGGGCAGGTCGACGATGACCAGCTCGTCGAAGGGGTACGGATAGCCGAGGACGACCAACGCCCCGCGTCCATCGGTGGTGTGTCCTCCGCCCATGTCCACGATCCGCCGGGCCGGTGGGAGTCCCAGCACGAACTCGCACCGGCTGGCGTGGAGTGAGGTGAAGAAGGAGGACGGCCCGTAACGGACCTGGGTGCGGTACTCGCTCGAACCGCGGATCCGGTCGGCGATGTCGGCGCGGGTCCACACTCCCGACCGCAGCGCTCCCGCGTAGTGGTCCCACGCCGCTGGATCCGGATCGCGGCGCAACAGGACGTTGTAGGCCACCCGGACCGCTTCACGGGGTGGCAGCCGTTCGTAGGGCAGCGCCCGGATGCGGGAGAATTCTCGCTGGGCCTTCTGGACCAATCGGGTGGCCATCTGCCCCGCGGTCGTACCCGGACCGTCGGTGTCGTGGCTGGTCATGAGCGGACTCCCTCGGTTCGGTGGGCGAAGAGCCGGCAGCGTCGTGGATCGCTGCTCAGGTCTTGCTGAGGCAACGGAATTGGGCAATGCTTCCCGGGTTCCGGCGTGGCGTCACCATACGCCGACCGGCCCGACGGCCGGGCCACCTGACCCCTGGCCGTGGGGCAGCATCCGGTCCGGAATCGGACCATCGACACAAGACTAGGCAAGGGCACAGGAGGCCATGATGGGCGCACTCGACGGCAAGGTAGCGATCGTGACCGGGGCGGGGCGGGGCATCGGGCGCGAGGAGGCCCTCCTGCTCGCCTCCGAAGGGGCCAAAGTCATCGTCAACGATGTGGGCGCCTCGTTGCAGGGAGAGGGTGGCGACGAATCACCGGCCCACGAGGTGGCGGACCTGATCGCCGAACAGGGCGGAACCGCCGCGGTCAACGGCGACGATGTCAGCTCCTGGGAAGGGGCCAAGGCGCTGGTGGACCAAGCCGTCGAGACCTACGGGCAGTTGAACATCCTGGTCAACAACGCCGGCATCATCCGGGACAAGATGACCTTCAACCTGGACGAGTCCGACTGGGACGACGTCATCCGCGTCCATCTCAAAGGGCACTTCGCCACCGCCCACCATGCCGCCGTGTACTGGCGGAACCTGGCCAAGGCCGGGAACCAGGTCACCGGCCGGATCATCAACACTTCATCGGAGGCCGGCCTGTTCGGCAGTCCCGGCCAGGGCAACTACGGCTCGGCCAAGGGGGCCATCGCCACGCTGACGTGGATCCTGGCTCGCGAGCTCGAGCGCTACGGGGTCACGGTCAACGCCATCGCCCCCCGGGCCCGGACCAGGATGACCGAGAACATCTTCAGCGCCTCGGCCCCGAAGGAGGGCACCTTCGACCACTGGGATCCCCGAAACGTCGCCCGGCTCGTCGGCTTCCTGGCCTCCGACCAGGCCGCCGATATCAACGGCCAGATCTTCGTGGTGTTCGGGGGCAACATCTGGACCGTGGGCGGGTTCCAGCCCATCGGCGAGGTGCACCAGGAGGCCATGTGGACCATCGATGACCTGGCCGCGGCCAAGGGCGAGCTGTTCAAGAACGGTCCGTCGCAGATCCCGCCGTTCGAAGTCCTGGGCTAAGCACCCAGAGAGCGGTGCTTCGGTCGATCAGGGACGGGAGGGGACGACGGCGGTAGCCTGACCCACCACCTTCTCCTCGCCATCTGCGTTGTGCAGGCGCACATCGAGGTCGACGAGATGGTCGTCACCCTCGGTGCGGGTGGCCGTGACCACGACCTTGGTGCGGAGCTCCTCGCCCGGCCAGGTCTGCTTGGCGAACCGGACCTGGTACTGGCGGATGTTGCCGATGCCCACATAGTCGGTGATGGCTGAGCCCAGGAACCCCATCGAGAACATCCCGTGCCCGAAGACGCTCGGCTGACCGGCCGCGGTGGCCTGGATCTCGTCGTGATGCATCGGGTTGAAATCACCCGACGCGCCGGCGTAGACGACAAGATCGGTTCGGGTCAGGACGTGTGAGCGAACCGGCGCTTCGTCGCCGTCGCTCACGTCCTCGAAGAACAGCTGCTGGTCGCTCATGAGCGCGCACCCTTTCTGGCTGTGGTCCTCATCGGCCGGGCTCGGGGTCCCGGGGCAACCCGAGCAGGCGCTCGCCGATCACGTTCCGCTGCACCTCGCTGGTCCCCCCGGCGATGGTCAGGCACTTGGAGTGCAGGACTCCCCGGGCCCACGGCGCGGCGTCGCCCACCGTCGTGGCACCGGCCGGGCCCAGCAGGTCGAGCCCGAACTCCTGGACCCGCTGTTCGAACTCGGCCGCCAGCAACTTGCCCACGCTCGATTCGGAGCCGGGCTCCACCCCGGTGAGCGAGCGAAGCGTGGCCCGCAGGCCGAGCACGGCCAGCGACTGTGCTTCGGCCACCAGGGAGCCCAGTTGATCGAGGACCACCGGTTGGGCCTCATCGGGGTGCTGGACCAACCACGAGAGCGCAGCCTCCAGCCCGTCGCCGAAGGCCGAGCCGGACGACAACGAGACGCGCTCGTTGGCCAGTGTGGTCCGGGCCAGACGCCAGCCGCCGTCCACCGGGCCGACCACGCACGAGTCGGGAACGAAGACGTCGTCGAAGAACACCTCATTGAACAGCGACTCACCGGTGATCTCGCGCAGGGGCCGGACCTCGATGCCCGGTGTCTTCATGTCGACCAGGAAATAGGTGATCCCCTTGTGCTTGGGCACATCGGGGTTGGTGCGAGCCAGGCAGATCCCGACGTCGGCCACGGTGGCCAGCGAGGTCCACACCTTCTGTCCCGAGATCGACCAGCCTCCCTTCACCTTGGTGGCCCGGGTGGTCAGGCCGGCCAGGTCCGAGCCGGCGCCGGGCTCGCTGAACAGCTGGCACCAGACCAGTTCGCCGTGCAGGCTGGGTCGCACCCAGTCCTCGGCCTGCTCCTCGGTACCGTGGGCGATGATGGTGGGAAGAGCCCAGGCCCCCACGACCAGGCTGGGGCGTCGCAACCCCGCCTCCTCACACAGCTCGTCGATGACCAGCTGCTCGACGGCGCCAGCTTCGCGTCCCCAGGGCTCGGGCCAGTGGGGCACCAACAGACCGGCGTCGGCCAGACGATGGCGCTGTTCTCCGAGGTCGGTGATGGCCGTGATCTCGGCTACCAACGGCTCGAGCTCGGCCCGGAACTGCTCCGCCTCGGCGGGAAGCTCGACTTTCAGATGGCGCCTCGTCCCCAGCAATGCCAACCGGGCCGCCTCGGCCCGGAGCGGCGCCGTCCCTCCCAGCAGCTGTCGGATGGTGGTTGAGCGCCGGAGGTGGATGTGGGCATCGTGCTCCCAGGTGAACCCCATGCCCCCCAGGACCTGGATGGCTCCCTTGGCCGCTTCCACGTAGCAGTCGAGGGCCAGCGCCCCGGCCACTTGCACGGCCAACCGGGTCTGCGACGTGGTCGATGCATCATCGGCCCCCGGGCCGGCATGGGCCTCGAGGTCCAGCACCTGGGCCGCGTCCCACGTGGCCGCCACGGACTGTTCGACCGACGCCAACATGGTGGCCAGGCGGTGCTTGACCCCTTGGAACTGGCCGATGGGCCGTCCGAACTGCTCCCGGGTCCGACCCTGCTCCGCTCCGGTGTCCACACACCAGCGAGCGCCCCCGACGGCTTCGGCCGCGGCGTGGACCACGGCCAGGTCCCGGATGACCTCGGTGCGCGCCCCCACCAGTTCCCGCTCGAGGTTGAGGGTCACGCCGTCAAGATGCCAGGTGGCCGTCCGGCGCGACGGATCAAAGCTGGGCGTGGGCTCCGCGTCGATGCCCGGCCCCCGCTCCAACACGAACCAGCGCTCGGATCCCTCGACGTTCACCGGCGCCACCACCACGGTGACCACGGCGCCGTTCAGGATGGGGCCCACCGAGCCGCGCACGCAGACGGAGCCATCGTCGCCGCTGGTGGCCGTCAGTCCGGGCAGAGCCATGGCCGCACCGTCGGCCCGGGCCACGGGCAGGACCACGGCGGCGGGAAGCGAGCCGTCAGCCAGCCCGGGTAAGAGAGACTTGGCCTGTCCCCCGTCGCCGACGGCGGCGATGACCGATGCGGCCAGGGCGGTCGACGCCCACGGCCCGGGAGCGGCGGCCCGGCCCAGCTCCTCGAGTACCACGGCCAACTCGACCAGGCCGGCTCCCTGTCCGCCCAGCTCCTCGGGGATGTGGATGCCCAGCCACCCCTGTTGGGCCAGCTCGGTCCAGAAGGGCGGCAGTTCGTCCCGCTCCCCGTCCAGTGCGGCCCGGGTGACCTCGGACGGGCACCGGGACTCGACCCATCGCCGCAACGACTGGCGCAGGTCCTCGTGCTCGTCAGCGATTCCGATCGGCATGGCTCAGGCTCCAACTCGGTGGCAAGGGTCGTTCGACCGGTCCGGGGCAGCCAGCTCGTCTGCGTCCCCCGGCCCCGGCGACACAGGGAGCGCCATCAGATACTGACTCCGTTTCTAGCATCCGGCGCCCGGTCAACCAGAACTGGTTCTAGCGGCGAGGCTCAGACCCGATGGATGAAGTTCATGGTCGAGGTGCACACCGGCTCCCCGGTGGCCCGGTCGGTCCAGACCGTCTCGATGACCACGAAAGTCATGGTCCTGCCCTTGGACTCCTTACGGTAGGCGTCCACCACCGAGCCGTTCCCCTCCAGGACGTCGCCGGCAAAGACGGGCCGGTGATAGCTGAACGCCTGCTCGCCATGGAGGATGAGGCCGCCGCCGGCCAGCAAGGGGGCGATGGCCGCTCCCACCTGGCTGCCGGCGTCGGCCGGTTGCAGCTCCGGGTACCGGCCGAAATTCTCCATCACGAACGGGTACGTGGGCGGAGCGGGAATGCCGGGCAACCCGAGGGCGGCGGCGGCCGAGGGGTCCCGATAGGCGGCGCTGCCGTCCTTCACGGCATCGGCGAAGGCGGCCACATGACCGCGCTCCACGGTGACCACGGCCTTGCCTGTCGGCGTGCCGACAATTGCGTCCAGTACGTCGTCTGTCATCGGGTTCCTCCCATGCTCGAGATCTTGTCACCGGAGGAGCCCATGGGCGACCAGGATCCCGATGAGACATGGTTGCCGGCGTCGACGTCGAGGAGCACACCGGTGATGGATCGGGCCTCGTCGGCCAGCAGGAAGGCAATGGCGGCCCCGATGTCGTCGGCCTCGGTGAGCCGACCGAGCAGCAGGCGCTCGCCGGCGGCGCTGCCGCCGTCGGCATCCCACATCGTCCGCGTGGCCGACGTCATGGTCAGACCGGGGCTGACCGCGTTGACCCGGATCCCCCGGGGGCCCAGGTCATTGGCCAGCGTGCGGGTGAGGGCGTTGAGCGCGGCCTTCCCAGCGGCGTAAGCGGCCATGGACGGTGTGGTCTTCTTGGGCGAGCCACTGGAGACATTGACGATGGCGCCGCCACCATCGGCCAGGCCCCGCCCGACCGCCTCTTGGATAAGGGCCAGGGTCGGCCACGTGTTGAGGGCCAGCGTGTCGAGCAGCGAGGCACGGTCGATGTCCAGGGCCGAGCCTTGATACGTGGCCCCGCCCACCGTGTTGACCAGCAGGTCGAGGCGACCGAAGTGCTCGAGGGCGGCGTCCACCAACCGTCGGGGAACCTCCACGTCGTCGGCGGCGCCGGGGACGGCCACGACAGCGATGCCTTCGGCCCGCAATGCTCGCTCCGTGTCCGAGAGCCGCTCCTCGGACCGGGCGTTGATGATGACCGACGCGCCCTCCAGGCCCAACCGGCGCGCCGCCGACCGGCCGATGCCCGGGTTGGTCGAGGCCCCGGTGACCACGCCGACCTTGCCCTCGAACCGTCGACCGAATGTTCGCTCGTCCACTGCTCTCCCTTCGCCGCTCTCCTCGCCGCGTTCACCACCGGCGCCGAGACTAGACGACCGGTTCGGAAGGGTCAGTGGGTGATGGTCGCCACCGTGCTGACGTACAGGGTGGCGCCGGTGACGGCGCACGGAGCACCGACGTAACCGACAGCCGATGTCCAGGTAGCCGGCACCGATGTGGACCACCCTGAGAACCGGATGGTCAGCGAGAACGAGCCTGCCGGGCACGACCAGGAGGACCAGGTGAGGCTGGACCCGGCCGCTTTGCCGCTCGACGAGGGCTGGAGGACGGCGGCGACGGGACGGCGGGGGGTGCTGGAGCGCTGGTACACGGCGATGCGCTGCCCCGCTGGAGTCAGCACGCCGACGGTGGGTACGCCCCGCAACGAGCAGGCCGTCCCCGAAGTGTTGTGGAACAGCACGGCTCCTGCCGGCGAGGTCGGTGCTGTGCCCAGGGTGAACAGCTCGACCGAGGTGGAGATCTGCGATGGGGTGCACGAGGCAACCGGTGTCTTCTGGGCCACGGACTGCTGAGCCGCGGCCGAGGCCGACACGGGCGAGAGGAGACACAGGCCTGCAGCACAGGGGGCCACGGCGGCGGCGGCGTAACGGCGGACGAGGCGCGACGACCTCCGGGGGGCGCTCATGCCTTGGTCACCGCCGAGGGAGGCGGTATCTGGCCCGGACCGGTAGCCAGACACCCGTAGGACTGCACCGGGTTGGCCGGATCGGGCAAGCGGGGCGGGGTCAGGAAGGCGGGCTTCGACTTCAGATCGACCATGTCCAGCACGTCGTGGGCGTTGGCGTCGCGCCGGGTCAGGGCGGGCAGGTTCCATTTGGTCTCGATCGTCTTCAGTATCGAGGTGTGGTCATAAATGGTGTGGGAGACGTAGTCCTTCTTGGCGTAGGGCGAGATGACCCCGGCGGGCACCCGGAAGCCATAGCGGTCAAAGGCCCCCGGGAGGCTCCCGGGCGGGAGGTTGGGTGGGACGTCGTCGGGTGGGATCGCCGGCGGCGGGGGCACGTGGTCGTACCAACCACCCCACTCGTCGTAGGTCCAGATCATCAAGGTCTTGGCCCACTGGGGGCCGCTCATCACCGAGGAGACCACGTCGGACAGGTACTGGTCGCCGAACTGGATGTTCTGCGGGTTCTCCTCTGACTGAATGGTGTAGTTGGGGTCGAGGAGCGAGAACTGGGGAAGGGTGCCGGCGGCGGCATCGGTGAAGAACTCCTCCATCTTCACCAGTTTTTCGCTGATGGCCGGCTTGCCCAGTTGCGAGAGGTAGACCCCGGCGGTGGGCAGGTCCGAGTAGTAGTCCTTCCAGCTGATGCCGAACTTGTTGAGGCTGTCGAAGATGGTGCCATTGGGGGGCAACGGAGACGGGAAGGTGTCGTTGATCAGGCCCAGCGACGTCCCCGAGATGAGATAGCGCCGGTTGGGATCGGTCTGGGCCATGGCCGAACAGAACCACCGGTCGGCCAGAGGGAAGGTCTTGGCCAGCCCCCAGGTGAAGGGGATGTCGTTGCCCAGGAAGTAGCCCACCGTCTCCCCCGAGGAGGCCTCCACGAAACCCCGGTTGGTGCCGTTGTCGTACGACTGGTGGCCCACGTTCCAATTGTTGCTGACCCCGTCGGTCATGCACTCACTGGGCATGTGGAAAGCGTGCACCAGTTGACCCTTGCCGTCAGGCAGGGCCACGGTCGGGTTCCCATTGGCACCCAAGGCGAACCCGTCGCCGCGCCCCATCATGCCCAACAGGTTGTCGAACGAGTGGTTCTCCATCATGACCACGACGATGTGCTCGATCTCGGGCAGCTGCTCGGCGCCGGCGGCCAGCGACGGGTTGGGCAGCGATCCCGGTTGCCGGATCACCGGTGCACGGGATGCGGCAAGCCACCCTCGTCCGCTTCCCGTCGCCGTCTGAGCACCGGCCGATCCTCCGCGGCTGCCCAGCACCAGCCCGGTGGCCCCCACTGCGGCAGTGGTCAAGAGCTGACGCCGGCTCAGGGTTCGGCGGTGGAGGGGACCGTCCTGGTCACCTGCTCCCGCGCTCACCGAGTTGTCCTGGTGTAGTCCATCTGGATCTCCGACCTGTGAGGGGGAACCATGACGTGCTCGGTTCGTCGGCGCAGTCGACCCAGACGAACGAGCGCATCGTAGGTCACGGGGGCGAGGCGGCGCCGGCTACGAGAACTCGGCAATGATCCCGGCGTGGCCGTCGAGTCCCCGCTCCATGTCACTGACGCTCCCGGGGGGAAAGCCGAGCACGATCTCGTCGACGCCCAGCGACCGGTAGTGCTCGAGCTTCCCGGGATCGGGAACGACCCCCATGATCACCACGGACAAAGTCGACGGCTCCCGTCCCGCGTCCGCCCACACCTGGCGGAGAGTGGGCAGCGACGTGCCCAGTCCGGCCCCGCCATGGGGCATCCACCCGTCGGCGTACTCGGCGATGTGGGCGAATGTCTTCGGCCCCGCCTGCCCACCCACCAGCACCGGCAGTCGGGGCTGCACCGGCTTGGGCCACGACCAGCTCGGCCCGAAGCTGACGAACTCCCCCGAGTAAGAGGCCTCGTCCTCGGTCCACAGCGCCTGCATGGCCAGCACGCTCTCCCGAACGACGGCCCGTCGGTGCCCCCGTTCCACACCGAAGTGGGCCAGCTCTTCCATGTTCCAGCCATAACCCATGCCCAGCACGACCCGTCCGCCCGACAGGTAGTCGAGGGTGGCGATCTCCTTGGCCAAGGTGATGGGGTGGTGCTCGGCCACCAGGGCGATCGACGTCCCCAGCCGGATGCGCTCGGTGGCCGAGGCGATGGCGGCCAACGTCACCCACGGATCCAGTGTCCGCCGGTACTCGTCGTTCAGGGTGTCGCCGGTCAGCGGGTGGGGCGTCTCCCGCTCGACGGGGATGTGGGTGTGCTCGGGAACATAGAAGCAGTGGAACCCTCGAGCCTCGGCCGCCACCGCGGCAGTGACCGGGTGCACGGCATGGTCGGTGGCGAACAGGGCAGTGGAGAACCGCATGCCGTGACCCTACCCAAACCGGAGTCATGGACCAGGTGCGAGCGGGGCGCTCTGCTCGACCGACGCGGCAACCGACGACTGGGAGTGAGGCTGGCCCGGCGGCCCTGCTATCCGTCCGACTGATCGGTTTTGGGCCGATCTCGCAGCGACTCCTGGATGGCTCGGATGCCTTCGTCGAAACCGGGCTGTTCCATCGACCACCGCTGGGCCTCGAGTTCGAGGGCCGTTGCCTCGTTCACGTCCAACATCGATTCGCTGGCTCGAAGGGTGGCCTTGGTCCGAGCGACCAAGGCCCGGGATCGACGAGCCGCTCGGCGCGCCCATGTGTGCGCCGTGGCCTCGAGGTCGGCCTCCTCCACGCAACGCCACGCCAGTCCGGCCGTCACCGCATCCCGACCATCGAGCACGTCGCCGCACAACACCAGCGCCGCTGCTCCTTGGCTGCCGATCCGGCGCTGCAGGCGCCAGAGGTGCCCACCGCCCGGATGAATGCCGACATCGAGGAATCGCGGGTCGAAGCGGGCTCCTTGGGAGACGACAATGATGTCGCAGGCCAGGGGCAGGTTCACCCCGGCACCGATGGCCGGCGACCCCACCGCGGCGATGGTCGGAACCGGCGCGCCGGCTAGCGCCTCGAATCCCCGGTAGGTATCGGCGAGCGGCACGTCTCGAGCCAGGAGCCCGTCGAGCGATCCACCGGCACAGAAGACAGGCGGGTCGGCGGTGAGCACGATGGCGCCGGCATCGCGGGACAGAACCGACGCAACGGCGAGGGCCAGGGCATCGCTGAGCTCGGCTGAAAGGGCGTTGCGGTGCGCCGGGTCGGACAGCCGTACCGATCCGACCCCGTTCTCGACCGAACAGGCAACGAGTGACCCCGTGCTCATCGCATCAGTTGCGGGGGATATCGCGCCACGGCGATCTCTGCCATGGATCGGGCTCTCGGGGAAGGCCGAGGACGCGCTCGGCGATGATGTTCTTGTTCACTTCGGTGGTACCCCCTTCGATGGTATTGGCCCGACTGCGAAGCATGCCCTTGACCTCGTAGGGCAGGGCGGCGGCGTAGCGCTCGGCCTCATCAACGGTTGGGTCCGCTCCCCCGTCCATGGGCCAGGCCAGGGCTCGGGTGCCCAGCAGGTCGGTGGCCAGAGCCTGGATCCTCTGGTTGAGGTCGCCCTGGTGGACTTTGCCCACCGAGCTCTCCGGCCCGGGGGAACGGCCGACCCTGATGCCGGCCCGGGTCCGTTGATTGGTCCAGTTTCGAATCCGCTCCTCGCTCAGTACCTGCATGAGATTCTGACGTACCACCGGATCGTCCCAGCCGCCGGGTCGGCCCGCCGCACTGATCCGCCTGGCCAGCTGGACCAGTCGCTCGGCACCACCTCCGCCGATCCGGTCGACCCCGCCCGAGCCGGAGCCCGACACCATCTGGCGTTCCCCCGACAACGTGGCGTTTCCCACCTTCCATCCCTCGTTGACCGCACCCACCCGCTGGCCGTCGGGGATCCGGGCCCCGTCGAGGAAGACCTCGTTGAAGTCGATCTCCCCGGTGATGTGCCGGAGGGGACGAACCTCGACGCCGGGCTCGTGCATGCCAATCAAGAAGTAGGTGATGCCCTGACGCTTCGGAGCCTCAGGGTCGGTCCGGGCCAGGAGCACGCCGAAGTCGGCCATATGGGCCCACGTGTTCCACACCTTCTGACCGGTGATCACCCACTCATCGCCGTGCCGCTCGGCCCGGGTGGCCAGCGATGCGAGGTCAGAACCGGCGCCCGGCTCGCTGAACAGCTGGCACCAGACCTCCTCATTCCTGACGATGGGACCGAGGAACCGCAACCGCTGCTCTTCGGTTCCGAAGGCGAACAGGGCAGGAGCAGCCAGGCTGAGACCCAGGGGGTTCAGCCGACCCAGGTTGTAGGGGGCCAGCTCGAGCTCCACCGTCCGGGCTTCGGATGGCGTCAGTCCCGCTCCTGCGTACTCGACCGGCCAGGTCGGTGCGACCAGGCCCGATGCGGCAAACGTCGGGTACCACGCCTCGTAGTCGGCGCGGCTCCGGACCGTGCGGATGGCCGATGCCCCACCCTCGCTCGCCGCCCGACGCCACTGCTCGGGCACGTAGTCGTGGACCCACTGGCTCGCCCGATCGGTCAACTCCTTGGTGGGAAGCCCGGTCACGAACATCCGCTCGCCGGTGCCCACCATCAACGTCCTTGGAACTCGGGCGGGCGATGGTCCTTGAACGCGCTCAGACCCTCACGAAAGTCCTCGCTTCGCGACGAGAGCTCCATGGCGAAACCCTCGTTGCGCAGATGGTCCTCCAGCGGCAGTGAGGCGCCCGCTTGGAGCAGCCATTTGGTGAGCCCGAGGGCGACGGTCGGTCCCTCGGCCAGAGTGGTCACCAGCTCGTCAGTCACCCGCGTCACCTCGTCTGCGGGGACGGCCCGGTGGACCAGGCCCCACTCGGCTGCCTCGCCACCCCGGAGCTGGCGACCGAGCAACAACAGCTCGCGGGTCCGGGTCATGCCGATCAGCCGGGGGAGCAGCCAGGTGGCGCCGCTGTCGGGGGTGAAGCCCCGGGAGGAGAACGGTTCCCACAGGCGCGCGTCATCGGCGACCACGGTGAAGTCGGCCGCGGCGGCGATCTGCAAGCCGATGCCTGCGGCCCAGCCCTGGACGGCACACACGACGGGAACCTGGACGGTGCAGAGCAGGGGAATGAGCCGATGGGCCTGGGAGGGAAGGCGTCGCTGGATGGCGCCGACACGGGGTCTGCGCTGCTCGCCGGCGTTGCGGGCCACGATGTCGGCGCCGGCACAGAAGTGATCGCCGCTGCCGGCGATGTGGATGACCCGCACGGACTCGTCGCGTCCAGCGGCGTCCACCGAGTCGATGAGCGCGGCCATCATGGTGTCGTCGATTGCATTGCGCTGGGCCGGTCGGTCGAGGCGGAACCGGAGCACGGTGCCGCTCAATTCGACCGATAGGCCGTCGACGGAACGGTAGGTTTCGCCCGTCATCGCAGTGGTGCCGCCGTTCCATTGGCGAAGTCGAAGGCGATGGCGCTGAGCGCCCCGTCAAGATCGGTAGATCCGCCGGGAGGATCGGGAAGGCGAACCGATCCATGCTCCCGGCTGGGAAGCAGGATGGTGGCGTGGCCGGGCGTGGTGATCTCGCCCCGTTGGTTCCGGGCCCATACCTCGACATCGACCGCAGGGCGGTCCCCAACGGCTCGGTACTTTCTCGTCACCGTGCCCTGCAGCCACTGGGTATCACCCACGAAATTGAACTTGCGGAACTCGCAGTCGAGCTTCCACAGCCAGGCGTCGTCGCCCATCCAGTCGGTACACAGGTGGATCAGCCAGGTCTCCCGCATCCGGCCGTAGTCGAATGTCGTCGGATTTCCTGCTCGGCGGGCGAATTCGGGGTCCCAGTGGACTCGCTGCATCACGTCGGGGACGTTGAGATCGTCACGGTGGAAGAACCGGGGAATTCGCTTGCGGTTGCGGGCCGCCAGGCGCAGCGGCTTCACGCCATAGAGCCCCATGCCCATGCCCACATGCCAGCAGATCATGTCGGTGACGGTGAGCGGCCCCTTCACCATGGGCCCCAGTGAGTCACCTTCAGCGACGTCCTCCCACCAGCGCGACGTCGAGCCCCTCGGCCCCTCCCCCGCGTACTGAGTCTCGATGGCCTCGATCTCCTCGTCGCCGTACGGGCGGAGCTCGACTGTGTCGTTGGTCCCCTTCTGGCGCGCCTTGGTCCGTTCGGTCCGGATCATCAAGCGATATTGGCCGGAGAGGATGGCGCCTCGATCGTCCTGGAATACCTGGCCCGTCCACTCGTGCACGGCCCGCTCGGCAAACTGGCTGGGCTTGTCGAGCACGCCGACCAGGGCATTGCGCCGCGATACCCGGCGAGCGGGGCGAAGGGGGGCCCACCACTCGCGGGCGCTGGCCGAGTAGAACGCGTGCACGCCCCGCAGGGGATCGCCCCGCATCAACTCACGCAGCTCGGGTGCCACTTCCGTGACCTCATCCACGCCAATCAGGGAATCGCCGCCGACCAGCGGCGGTGGAGCGATGACCCCCTGCCACACCGAGTCGTTTGCATATCCCTCATCCCGCCACAGCGGGTTGTCGTCGCCGTAGCTCTCGGCCACATGGCGGAAGGCGTCGACCCCCGGGCTGGTGTAGTGGGGCGCCACCGGGTGGGGCTCGGGAATGCCGATCCGCTCCCGAAGCCGCTCGATGGCCTCGTCACTTATCTTGCCCCCCTCACTCACGGCGACGACTCCCGGACTCTCGCACATTCCGACTCGTAGGCCAGGGGCACCGCTCATGCTCGACATCCTGCTCGAGCTTCGGCCCCTGGTACTCCCACCGGTCGAGGGCTGGACAACCACAGTCCATCGGCGGTGTATACATACTATATACAACGCCGACTGACACAATCGAAATGGGCTCCGGTCTCTTGCCGACGAGGAGAGCCATGAACACCGACGCTAATCCTGGACGCGGCCCGAGGGAAGACCCGGCGCCACTCCTGGTCGAACGGCACGGTCCGATCGGCTGGCTGATCTTCAACCGGCCCGCCTCGGGAAACGCCATGAACGCCGACATGCTCGACGATCTCGAATCGGCTTGGCAGGAGCTCGACGCCGATCCACGCGTGCGCGTCATCGTGAACACCGGAGAGGGCCGGGCCTTCCAAACAGGACTCGATGTCGTGGAGTTGGCCAAGAACCCCGAGGCGCTGCGGGAACAATCGCGCCGGACCAAACACGCAGAACTTCGGATCACCGCCTGGCACAACCGCGTGTGGAAGCCGGTCATCGCCGCTGTCAACGGAGTGTGCGCCGGGGGCGGATTCCATTTCGTCACCGATGCCGACATCGTGATCGCCGCGTCCACCGCCACGTTCCTCGACCCTCATGTTTCGATCGGGCAGGTGACGGCGTACGAGGCCATCGGTCTGGTCCGGAAGATGCCGGCCGAAGCGGTCATGCGGATGGCGCTGGTCGGCCGGTACGAGCGGATGGACGCCCAGCGGGCGTACCAGCTGGGCATGATCAGCGAGATCGTCGATCCGCCCGAGCAACTCCGGGAGGCGGCGCAGCAACTGGCGGAGACGATTGCCAAGAACTCTCCGGCCGCCATGGCCGCGACCAAGCGTGCGCTGTGGGGTGCGTTCGAACTGGGGCTGACCGACGCATGCAAGGCCGGAGCGAAGGAGCTGGTAGGAGTGTGGGATCACCCCGACCAGGCCGAAGGCCCGTTGGCTTTCGCCGAGAAGCGCGAGGCCCAGTGGCAGGAGCTCGGCGCCCATGGCCACTGAGTGGTTCGGTGCAGCCCGGTGCCCTCGGGACAGTGCCGACACGGGTCCGACCCAATGAGCGCGGCCACGATCCCCGCAGTGGTACGCGCTGCGGCCGAGCACTATCCGACGGTCGAGGCCGTGGTGGAAGGGTCCTCACGGCCAACGTTCGCCGACATCGCCGTGTCCGTCGAGCTCATCGAGCGAGCCCTCATGGCCAGCGACATCCAACCGGGCGACCGGGTGAGCATCTGGGCCCCCAATGGTCTCGACTGGATCCTGACATCGTTTGCTGTGTACGGGGTCGGCGCCATTCTGGTCCCCATCAACACCCGTTACAAAGGGGAAGAGGCCGCCGAACTCCTGCGCACCGCCGATGTGAGCATGCTCTTCACGGTGACCGATTTCCTCGGGATCAACTACGTAGACCTGCTGGACGGGATCGAGGGCCTCGAAGGCGTGCGGGAGACCGTGGTGCTCAGCGGACCGGTCCCGGAGCAGTCGACGTCGTGGGCCACATTCATCGATCGGGCCGAGCGGGTCAGCCCGACAGAAGCGTCGGCCCGGGAGGCGGCCATCGGCGCCGACGATCCCAGCGACATCATCTTCACCTCGGGGACCACCGGTCTGCCCAAGGGAGCCGTGCTCCGGCACGGTGCCAGCGTGGAGACCTACCGGCAGTGGACCGAGGGGATGGGGCTGCAAGAGGGAGACCGCATGCTGGTGGTCTACCCCTTCTTTCACACGTCCGGTCTCAAATCGGGAGTACTGGCCGGGTTCATCCGGGGCACAACCCTGATCCCCCACGCCGTCTTCGAGGTCCAATCGGTCGTCGATCGCATCGCCGAGGAGCGCATCACCATCCTGCCCGGACCACCGTCGATCTTCCAGTCGATACTCGGTCACCCTGACTTGGACTCCTTCCCGCTCGGCACCCTCCGTCTGTCGATTACCGGGGCCGCGTTCGTGCCTGTCGAGCTCATCGCCCGCATGAAGGCGGACCTCCAGCTCGATTCGGTGATCACGGCCTACGGCCTCACCGAGACCCACGGGACGGCGACCATCTGCGAGCAGTCCGACACCATCGAGACCATTGCCACCACGGTTGGGCACCCCCTCGTCGGCCTCTCCCTCCGGATCGTGGACGACGAGGGGAAGGACCAGCCCGGGGGCGAACTGGGCGAGGTGCTGATCAAGGGGTTCAACGTGATGACGGAGTACTTCAACGCCCCCGAGTCGACGGCCACAGCCCTGGACCCTGAAGGCTGGCTCCGTACCGGCGACGTGGGCTTTCTGGGCGACGACGGCTACCTTCGCATCGTCGACCGGAAAAAGGACATCCTCATCGTCGGGGGGTTCAACGTCTCGGCGTCCGAAGTGGAATCGGTCATGTTGCGTCGGGACGACATCACCCAGGTCGCCGTGGTGGCGGCCCCCGACGACCGGCTGGGCGAAGTGGGGGCCGCCTTCATCGTGCCCCGTCCCGGTCTCCGGCCCGATCCCGACGAGGTCATCGCCTGGTGCCGAGAGCACATGGCCAACTTCAAGGCTCCGCGCTCCGTCCATCTCGTCGACGCGCTCCCGGTCACCTCCACCGGAAAGGTGCAAAAACCGGAGCTCCGCCGGCGGGTCGCCGAGTTGCTCCGGGAGGAGACAAAGGACGGAGACGAAACATGACCGACGCCGGGACCGCGGCCGCAGGCACCCTCCTCCACCGGGTGGACAACGGCGTCGCCTGGATCACCCTCAACCGGCCCGATGCCGGCAACGCCATCACGACCGAGATGCACAGCGCAATGGTCGATCTGCTCCACCGCGCCCACGCCGAGCCGTCGGTCCGCGCTGTGGTGATCGGAGCCGTCGGCAAGCACTTCTGTACCGGGGCCGATCTCCGCTCCCCCCAACCGGGAACGGACGAAGGGTTCGAGGGGGACGAACCGTCGACCGGAACAATCATGCGAACGATCGTCGATGGCCCACAACGCCTGATCGCCTCGGTCCTCGATTGCCAAAAGCCGGTCATTGCCGCCGTCAACGGCACGGCGGCGGGGATCGGGGCCCATCTGGTCCTGGCCTGCGACCTCGTCGTCGCTGTCGAGGAAGCCGCCTTCATCGAGGTATTCGTGCGGCGGGGCATACTCCCTGACGGCGCCGGCGCATACCTCCTCCCCCGGCTGGTCGGCATGCAGCGTGCCAAGGAGCTGGTCCTGCTGGGTGAGCGCCTCTCTGCCGCCGACGCCTGCTCGATGGGGATGGTCAACCGGGTCGTCCCCGCCGCCGACCTCGACGCCACCGTCGGCGAGTTGGCCGCCCGGTTGGCTCAGGGCCCGACCATCGCCCTGGGCTTGGCCAAGCAACTGCTGAACCGCTCCCTCGACGTGGACCGAGCCTCGGCATTCTTCGAGGAGTCCATGGCCCAGGAGCTGGTGACCCGAACCGCGGACGCCACCGAGGGCATCGCCTCCTTCGTGGAGCGCCGGCCTGCGGCCTTCCGGGGGCAGTGATCGTCGTGCAGTCAGAAAGGATGACGCGTGCCTGATTCGCTGGCCAACCTTCTGACCGGGCACCCCTTAGCGGACTCTGCTCCCCTCATCAGTACCGTGAGCCGAACCTGCACCGCGGGGGAGACCCGGACCAAGGCAGCCGACATCGCCAGACAGCTCCGCTCTGGTGGGCTCCAATCCGGGCAGGCCGTCGTCATCCAGTTGCCCAACGACCCCGAGTTCATCTCGGCCATGTTCGGTGTATGGATGGCCGGTGGGGTGTTCGTACCGGCCAGCCCCCGCCAGCCGGCCGCCGAGATGGAGCGCGTGCTCGAATCCACTGCCCCCGCCGCAATCATCGACGGTGCCGGGATCAGAACGGTCGCCGTCGAACCCGCCGTCCATGAGCCGGATATCGCTTTTGTCACGTGGACCTCGGGAACCACCGGGCGACCCCGCCCCATACTCCACACCCATTCGGGCTATCTGGAATTGCTCGACAGGGTGCTCGCACCTCTTCGTGGCCGGCCGGCGGACCCGGCCCGGCCCCCCTCTCCCAATCTGATACCGGTCTCGCTGTCTCTCAATGCCGGGATCTACAACGTCCTGTTCGGGTTGCGGGCGGGCGCCCAATTGGTGCTGATGGATCGATTTTCCACCACCGACTTCGCCACCCTGGTGGGCCGCTTCTCCATCCGCTCCACCGTGTTGCCTCCTGCGGCAATGGTGATGCTGGCCGACGACGAGAGCGTCACCGATCTGGCTCCGCTGCGCTACGCCCGAAGCATCACTGCGCCCCTCTCCCCCTTGTCGGCCCGTCGGTTCTCCGAGAAGTTCGGTGTGACCGTGCTCAACAGCTACGGGCAGGCCGAACTGGGCGAGGTCATCGGTTGGACCGCCACCGATGGGCGGGAGCACCCCGAAAAAGTCGGCGCCGTCGGGCGACCCCACGCCGGCGTGAGCATCAAGGTGATCGCCGAGGACGGCACCACGGCGCCGGGCGGGGGAATCGGTGAGCTCCTGGTGAAGCCGCCCCGCATGGCCTCGGGCTATGCCGGCGGCGAGAGCCTCGACGACCGAGTCGACCAAGAGGGCTACGTCCGCACCGGTGACTACGCCCACGTCGACGAGGACGGATTCGTCTGGATCGAGGGCCGGGTCAGTGACCTCATCAATCGGGGCGGAAACAAGGTGTTCCCCGAACAGGTCGAAGAGGTGCTGCGGCTGTCACCCAACGTAGAAGAGGCGGCTGTGGTCGGCGCGCCCGACGAGCGGCTGGGCGAGGTACCGGTGGCCTACGTCGTGGGCTCTGCCTCCGACGACGAGCTGGAGCGGCTGTGCCGAGATCACCTCGCGCCATACCGCATCCCGGTTGCCTACCACCACATCGATGCGCTGCCCCGGAACGAGGTGGGAAAGATCCTGCGCCGCACCCTGGTCAACAGGAACGAAGAAGGCGGCGCCGATGGCCGAGCAGACGCCGGGGCCTGACCGGGCCGAGAGCCCTGCTCGAGGTCAGCTCTTGGTCAGCGACTGATCGAACAGGGAACGGGCGTCGAAGAGAAGGGCCACCTTGTTCCCAACCTGACGCATCATCTTGGCGTACTCGGCTGATGCCCTCTCTCCGTCGTTCTTCTTCATGGCCCGAACAATGGCGGCCAGGCCCCGTTCTTCGACCTCCACGGCCTCGGGCACCATGCCGAAGAAATCGCCGGGCACCAGCGCCGACATGCCCCGTAACACCACGATGATGCGGGGAGAGGCGGCGCCCCTGACGATGGCGGCGTGAAAGGCGATAGACAGCCGTTGTTGCTCGGAGGGATCGGTGGCTTCAACGAACTGCTTCTGAAGGTCGGCCAGGACATCGGGGAGGTCGGGCCCGGCACGGGCCAGCGCTCGCTGGGCGGCGAACCCGTAGATGAGTCCGAACAGCTCGTAATGGTCGTGCACGGCGCGCTTGTCGAGCGCGTTGATGTAGGCACCCCGGTGGATCTCGATGGTCACCCAGCCCTCGTGCTCGAGCACGATGAGTGCCTCGCGAACCGGGATCCGGCTCACGCCCAGATCTTCGGCGATGGCATCCTGAGGCACCCGCATGCCGGGCCGGAGCACACCATCGAAGATCAGCGTTCGGATGTGCAGAGCAATGTGGTCGGCGCTCGTGGTACGAACGAGCTTCTTGCTGCGATCTACCGGCGAACGCTTCGCAGTCATTCCGTTTGGGCTTCGTGAGGAGGGCGCCACTTCCGGATCATATTCGATATCCCATTTCCCCCTGGGTCTCCGGACCGGCCTCAGCCCAGGCGGCGGAACACACCCGAGCCCGTGCTGGTGACCCTGTCCTTGTTGCCTTCGTCGTGCATGGACAGGCGTACACCCACCCGTCCTTGACCACCCTCGAAGGCTTCGCCGGTGACCCGGAACGGCCCCACCTTGCCCCGGGCCACGAACATGACCTGCCAGCTCTCGATCTGTAGCTGGTCGGTACCGGCGTGTTCGGCCGCCAGCCCGTTGGCCGACGTCTCGAGCACGATGTGGATCGGACCGAGATGGAGGGCAGCGTCGGGAGAGGACAGCTCCGGCTCGAGCTCGGGCAGCGTCCAGAACCCGTCGTCTCGCCTTTTGGCCCCGAACACCTGGTGGAGCGGGGGCATGGTGGGCGAATCGACGACGTCGATCGGCGGGTTGTCCACCTTCTCGAAGCCGGGGGGCGTGGAGCCGAGGCTGATGCCCATCCCGGTGGAGAGGGCGATCACCCGGTTGTGGTCGGCGTCGTCGACCACTCGAGACCGGCTGAAGCCCATGGTGCGGCCGAGATGCACGGTCTCGGAGAGAACGGCCACCTTGGCCACGTCACGGGCATCGTCGAGGATCTGCATCGAGGCGATGACCGGGTTGGGCACGAAGAGATCGTCGGCCATGCCCCCCGACTCGGGCGAGGCGATGCACAGCGGAGCAGCCATGATGCCCCCGGCTGCGTTGCGCATGTCGTGGCGCAACGGCATCGTCGTGCCCTCGGGGGCATTGTCGAGCCAACTGCTCTCCTTGCCCAGGTACCGGTAGCTCAGGAGCGCCGTCCACTTGTGCTCGAAGTCCGACCAGTACTCGTCGGCCGGCGTCTCCCTGATGTCTCGTTGCGTGGTCATGCTCTCTCTCCTGCTCGTCTACTCAGACGGTGTCGGTCAG
>DASZLD010000033.1:0-17337 GCA_035552655.1 Acidimicrobiales bacterium | reverse complement strand
AGCTCGTTGCGCAAGAGGGCCACCTCCTCGGCCAGGACCCGCGTCTTGTCTTCTTGCCGTCCGGCCTCCCAGCTGAGGTACACGCAGACCATGAGGAGGAAGAGGGCGGCCACCACCACCAAGAGGTTGGGTGGGCTCTTCACGCCCAACCCGTGGGCGATGTAGTTGAACATCCCCGGGGCGATGGCGAACACGGCGATGACCAGACCGACCAGCAGCCAGACCACCGTGTACTTGTTGCGGAGCTGGCTCCTCCGCGACAGCTCGATGATGACGGTCAGCGTGACCACCGCGGCCACCAGGGCGATGATGTGGACGCCGGTCATGCCGGCGCCTCCGGTGCCGTGGCGCGCTCTCGGGCCGGCTGATGGCGGACGGCATTGATGAGCAGCATGACCATGACCCGGAACAGGTAGGCCATGGCCCACGGGCTCGACTGACTGGGGGCACCCCCGTAGCGGTGGCGCATGGCCACGGGGACCTGGGTGACGCGGCCGCCGGCCCGGGTGCTGATCACCAGCGACTCGACCGTGTCGGCCAGGTAATCGGCCGGGTACGCCTGGGCGAACAGGTCGATGGCGGCAGGATTGTGGGCCCGGAACCCCGACGTCACATCGGTGAGGGAGGTACCGGTGACGTGGGAGAGGTAGACGGCCAGGACCCGCATGGCCAGACGTCGTGCCCACGGGACGGAGAAGTCCCCCGTCCCCGAGAACCGGGCGCCGATCACCACGTGAGGCTCGGGCCCCCGGTCCAGCACCGACACCAGCCGACCGATGTCTCGAGGATCGTGCTGGCCGTCGGCGTCCACCTGCACCAGGCTCGAGTAGCCGTGGGACCGGGCGTAGCGGAAGCCGACCCGCATGGCCCCGCCCACCCCCAGGTTGAAGGGATTGGAGATGACCGTGGCTCCGGCCTCCCGGGCCACCTCGGCGGTGCGATCGGTCGATCCGTCGTTCACCACCAGGATCCGCGCCTCGGGCAAGGCGTCGTGGGCCTCTTTCACCACCAGGCCGACCGAGTCCTCCTCGTTCCAGGCGGGCAGGACGATCAGCACGTCTGTTCCGGGCTTCGCCCCCCCGATCATCGGCTAGGCCCCCACGGGAACGGGGTCCGCCAGCTCGGGCGGTTGGAGCGCTTCATCCCCGGTCGTCGTCTTCGAATGTCGGCGGGCGGGGAACAGCTTGGACCAGAACCACTCGATCTGGACAGCCGACATGAGCACCAGCGATACCTCGAACGTGATGCGATAACGGGTCTGGCCGAAGCTGAGGACGAAGACGGACAGCACGTCCACGCCCACGGCCCACAACGGGAACGAGGGAATACGGCGTCGACGGAGCACGATGGTCCCACCGATGGAGAGGGCCAAGAAGACGTAGTACATCCCCAGCCCGACCAGGGCCCACCGGTAAGGCCGGGTCTCGACGAAGGAGTCCAGTCGCACCTGCTGGAGAGGGTGGAAGAAGCCGAAGCCACGACCGATGCGGGCCAGGGTCACCGCCGGGAGCTCGCCCTCGTGGGCGCGGATGTACTTCATGCCCACCTTTTCCGCATTGGCGTAGTTGACCGATTCGTCAGCGGTGGGCGTGTACTTGTACACCACTCCCTTCATGCAGTCGAGCGACCAGTACCCCTCATAGGTGCCCGAATAGGTGATGCCGCAATTGGCCGAGGCCAGCGTGGGGCCCAGCCCATCGCTGATGTACACCGGTTTGTCGAAGCGGCTGAAGTTGTAGCCCACCCAGGGGAAGACCAGGATGCCGGCCGACGCACCGGCCAACACCAGCAGCACGATCCGCTTGCGCCAGGTGACCGACTTGGCCAACAGGATGAGGGGGAGGGCGAGCAACACGATCAACAGGGCCAGCTCGTCCCGGCACAGGGCGGCAAAGCCGATGGAGGCCCCGAGGGCGACGACGTTCCACTTGGTCGGGTGGCGCCAGAACCGGTACGCCGTCCACAAGATGAGGGCCACGATCAGCGGGGAGAGCGCCTCGGACGAGGCCAGCTCGTCGTTCATCCAGACGTTGGGGTAGATGGCCAGGAGGAAGGCGGCGATCAGCCCCACCCGACGGCCGCCGATCTCGCGGCCGGCCAGGCCGCAGACGACGATGGCCGCCGCCCCGATGATGCAGGCCCAGATGCGGGCGGCGAAGAACGAATGGAAGCCGAAGAAGATGGGGATGGCCAGGACGAACGACCAGCCGGGGGGCCAGCCCGCGGTCTGGAGGACGACGTGCTGGTGGTGGAAGTTGTACGACAGCGGGTCGATGAAGCCCTTGCCCGCCACCAGCAGGTTGGCTACCCCCCAGTTGTACCCGGGATCACCCCCGGGGACCCGGTTCGGACGCCCGTAGACGCTGCCCAGACGGATGCCCAGACCGACGACTGTCCACACGGTCAGCCACGGCCACCATCTCCGTCCGCCGGTGCCTCGGGGCAATCTCATGACGGCTCAGACTACTCAACGGGCCGGATTGACCACCGAAGCAGCGGTTCGGGCCTCATGAGGTCGGTTGATCGTTCGGGCACAGATCGGGCGGCGTGTTGTACCGGTTCACGTCCGACGTCCAGCTGCTGTTGATCCATCCCGGCGCCGGCGGTGGCAGGTTGAACATCGGGGTCAGCTGCTGGGTCACCGCCGCACCCAGCACGGCAGCCCCGGACGGACAGAGATGGGTGTTGTCGGTCTTTCTGACCCGGATCCACCCCCCGTTGACGGTGGGCAGCCACGGCGAGAACTGGCCGTTCAGCTCCAGGGAGGAGGCGGTGTCCAAGACGGTCACCCGGCCCGGATACCGCGCCGCCACCGACGACACCAGATTGGTCCAATCCTGGGTCTGGTTGTTCTGGAGCTCGGTCTGGGCCTCGCGCACGCCGGGGTCGATGATGAAGCCATGGGGTCCGACCGTGGGGAACTGGATGAAGGCGATCCCATCCACCCCGTCCCCGGGCGTCAGCATGGTGTTGATGGCGTTGGTGATGATCTTCCGGTAGGCGTCGGGATGGGCGGCGGCAAAGGCGTTGTCCCACGACCACATGGCCAGGATCAACTGAGGGTGGGTCTGGTCGATGGTCTTGGTCAGGTCCTGCCGGTAGTTCGGGTCGTTGATCAGTCCCCACCCCGGAAACCCGTGGGTGGACACGGTCACCTCCTTGGTGGCCCCCAATGCGGCGCTGATACCCAGCTCCGCATCCCACATGACGCTGTCGCCGATGGTGATGACCCGAAGCGGTTGGGACGGGGAGATCACGGTGCCGGCCGGGAGCACGATCGGCGCCGGGAGCGGATCGGGGCGGGCGGTGGTCGAGACCACCTTCACCGAGGCCCAGTCGGGTGGGGGGCCGACGGCCACGGCCTCGGGCAGGGTGCCCACCACGATGACCACGGCGGTGATGCCGACGGCCGAGACGGTGGCGGCCAGGAACGGCCATCCCTTCCAGTGGTAACGGCGGACCGGTCGCTCGATCAGGTAGAAGCTGATGGTGGCTGCTCCGAAGGTGGCGGCCAGCCGGGCGATGAGCAGCGGAGTCCCGTTGAGGCCGGTGGTGATGTCGGTCATGAGCACGTACACCGGCCAGTGCCACAGATAGAGGCCGTAGGAGATGCGGCCGATCCACCGCAACGGGGAGATGGACATGACGGCGCCGAGGGGCCCCGAGCTGGGCTGGGCCACGCTGGCGATGATGAGGGCGGCCAAGATCCCGGCCACCACCAGGCCTCCCCGGTACATCCAGGCCGCCGGGTTGCCCTGGTTGTCGCCGGCCGTGACCCACAGATAGCCGAGGGCGACGGCGGCGATCGGGCCCACCACGTGCAACGCCTTCCGGACCCGAGCCGAGTGGTCGGGCCGGGCGGTGACGATCAGGGCCAGAATGGCCCCGATGAACAGCTCGAAGGCGCGGGTGTCGGTGCCGTAGTAGATCCGGGAGGGGTCCACGCCCTGGCGGTAGAGCAGGGCCATCTCGGCGGCCGAGGCCACGGCCAGGATCGTGGTCACGATCAGGGCCAGACGCCGGGGGAAGGCCCGGGGTCCACGCGAGCGCCTCCGCTTGCCCAGCTTGAACATGGCCAGGGCGATGAGCGGCCACACCAGGTAGAACTGCTCCTCGATGGCCAGGGACCAGGTGTGCTTCAAGGGCGAGGGCAGCTGGAACTGGGCGAAGTACGACTGGTGGGTGAACACCAGGTGCCAGTTGGCGTAATAGAAGAGGGTGGCGATGGCATCGGGCCGGAAGGTGTCCGTGGTGATGTTGGGGCCGCCCAGCCAGGCGTACACGGTGAGGACCAGGAGCAGCACCAGAACGGCGGGCAGGAGCCGCTTGGCTCGACGGGACCAGAACGTCCGCAACTTGATCCGCCGGGTGGAGACCCATTCCCCCGCCAGCAGGCTGGTGATCAGGAAGCCGGAGAGCACGAAGAAGAAGTCGACGCCCAGGTACCCACCGTTGGCCCAGTGGTAATTGAAGTGGTAGGCCATGACGCCGAGGACGGCGAAGGCCCGGAGGCCGTCGAGGGCGGGAAGATATCGATGCCCACCTGAGACCGACGGGACCTCGACGGGGATGCCCTGGGTCACCGGCGTGGAGGCCGCGTCCCACGCCGTGGCCGGGCTGCGGGAGGGTTCGTCGGTGGTCATGTTCGATGTGCCCCGGCATGAGCGGCCACGGCTGGGGCGAAGCCAGGAGCAGGCGTCGCAGCCGTGCCCACCAGGCCGGACGGGTCCCCGCGCACGGTCACGGGGGGTGTCCACCTCGAACGCACGGAGCGATGATAAAGGCTGTCAACGCCCTATGCGTGGTCACGGCTGAGCCCCCACGCGAGGGCGGGCAACGCTCGAACCGGGTATTTCACCTCGGAGTCCTGAGAGAATGACAGCCTGTGAAGCCGATCCTGCACCTCTCCCTCCCCGTCGCCGACCTGGACGAATCCCGGCACTTCTACATGGACGTGCTCGGCTGTGACCCGGGACGCCAGCAGGAGGGCTGGATGGACGTGTGGTTTCACGGCATGCAGGTCACCCTGCACCAGCAGCCCGACCAGGTGTTGACGGCTGACCAGGCCGGCGTCCGGCACTTCGGCGTGGCGCTGAGCGAGGAGGAGTTCGACGAGGTCATGGCCCGGCTCGGTGACCAGCCGGTCCGGTGGCTCCGTCCCGTCTCCACCGATTACCAGGGGACCTCCCGGCAACAGACCAAAGCGACCGTCGCTGACCCGAGCGGCAACGCCATCGAGCTGAAGTGGTACGCGGAACCGGCGGTTGGCCTGGAGCGACCCTCCGACCCACCGGCCCGCACCCCGACGCGTTGAGCCCCAGCACCCCGGCCTACCATCAGGCCCGACCATGACCGACCCGCGTGAACCCCCGAGGCGCCGGCCGCCGCCCCATGGAACCTCGATGCGCCGACGGCGCACCCGGGTGCGGTGGGACCGGGTCACCCTCTTCGGCCTGGCCATCGTGCTCACCGTCGTCGGCGTGGCTGTGCTCATCACCAGGAGCTCGGGTCCGCGGGCTGCGGTGACCAGCCACGTGGGCCCGCCCCCCACGTCCTCGACCCTTCCCGCCCCCACGACCACCACCACCGTCCCCCCCACCACGACCACCACCGTCCCGCCCACCACCACGACGACCACGGGCGACGGGTCACTGCCGCAGACGGGGGACTTCCCGTCCACCAGCACACCCCAGTTCGCGGCCGAGATGGCTGCCTTGTGGAACGGGGTGGTGACCAACTCGGTCACGGCGGCCATGCCCGCCTTCTTCCCCGAGGCGGCCTACCTCCAGCTCAAGACCATCGGCGGGGCCCAATCCGATTTCGAGAACCGACTGGTTGGTGACTACGCCTTGGACATCGGAGCGGCCCACGCCCTCCTGGGCGACGCTGCTGCACAAGCACAGCTGGTCGGGGTCAACGTCCCTGCCTCCTACGGCCACTGGGTGACGCCGGGTGTCTGCGACAACGACGTGGGGTACTTCGAAGTCCCCAACTCTCGGCTGGTGTACCAGGTGAACGGACAGACCCAGTCGTTCGGCATCGCCTCGATGATCTCGTGGCGAGGTCAGTGGTACGTGGTCCACCTGGGCGCCGTCCTCCCGCCGGGAGGCCAGGGGGTGGTGGACGACCCCGAGTCCGGGCCGGGCAGCTCGGCGCCCTCGTCCACCTGCTGAGCCGACGGCGCCTCCAGGAGGACGGGGCTGACCGGCTGGGTCAGCCGAGGTCAGCGCCGGTGTCAGCCCACGGGTGGGTCAGCCGGTGGCCAGGACGGTCACGAAGTCCCGGGTCCAGCCTTCCTGGTACTGGTCGGCGGGGCGGTTCTGGCCGGGAACACCGGCGTTCAGGGACCCGCCGGGGGTGGCCGCATACGCGAGTTGGACCCACTCAGGGTTGATATCGAGCTCCATGGCCGTCACCGCCCCGCTGTTGACCAGAGCGGCGGCCAGGTCCGAGGGCTGGAGCGACATGCCCCCGGCATAGAGGATGTTTCCCTGGGCATCCTCGCCCAGGGCGCTCCGGGCCACGGTGGTGCCGCCCCCGAGGGTGGCGCCCCACGCCGACACGTCCCCGATGTTTCCACTGGGCTGGCCCCCGCTGACCAGAGGAGGCAGGTTCTGGCGGACGCTGACCACCGGCTCCCCGGCCACGGGGACGTCGCTGCCCCACACCCCGACGCGGGCGTTGCCGTCGGCATCGATGACGAAGCTGGCCATGCCGGCCACCAGGGGGACCAACACCTGCGAGCTGACCTCGAACCCGCCCACACCGGTCGAGCTGTTGAACCCGCCGTTGAACGCGGCCAGGAGGAGGGGCGCCTCGTCGGCGGCGATGGTCGATCCCGCACCGGGGATGGCGCTCCCGCCGGGCGGGTCAGAGCTGCCGTCGTGCAGCCGGAACGTGACCCGACCGGCCCGGAACCGGAACACGGTGACCTGACCCCCCGCCGGCCCGGTGAACGATTGCTGGTCGACGGCGATCCTGCCCCCCACCATGCTCACCGGGGCCCAGCCCGGTTGCGGCGGTTCGACCGTGGTTGTGGTGGTGGGCGGGACCGTCGTGGTGGTGGTGGGCGGAACGGTGGTGGTCGTGGTGGGTGGGATGGTCGTGGTGGAGGACCGGCCCGACGGCGGCGCCGAGCTCCCGGTCGGAGTGGTTCCCGAACAGGCGGCCAGCACCGCGATCATGCCGACGACAAGGGCGGCCGCGCCCAGCCGCGCCGACCGGGACCGCGTCGACCCGCCCCTTCGGTTCCAGAAATCGATCACGGGTGACGTATAGCACCACTGCCACCCGGAATTGACAGCAATCCTCAGACGAGCCACAGTTTGATCAGATCATTTGAGCAACCGCTTAAGGAGCAGGCATGGCCAAGTCGGGTGCATCCAGCAGGCTGCGGCAGCCGGGGGACGAGGGGTCGACCGACACCCGTCGGGTGCTGGTGGACGCGGCCATCGAGACCTTGAAGTCGGAAGGCTTCGCCGGCGCCAGTGCCCGGGCCATCGCCGGACGAGCCGGTTGCAACCAGGGTCTGGTCTTCTACCACTTCGGATCGGTGGTCAACCTGCTGCTCGCCGCCCTGGACGCGGTCAGCGCCGACCGCCTCGAGCACTACAGCGCGGCGGTGGATCGGGTGACCTCGCCCACCGAGCTCATCGACGTGGCCGCGGCGATCTTCGGGGAGGACCTCGACGCCGGGCACGTGACCGTCCTGGTCGAGATGATCGCCGGCGCCTCGTCCACCCCTGGCCTCGGCCCCGAGGTGGCAGCCCGGATCGCGCCGTGGACGCAATTCGCCCAAGCAGCCACGCAAGCGGCGCTGGGGGGATCAGCCCTGGACTCGGTCATCCCTCCGAGCACCGTGGCCCACGGTGTCGTCGCCCTGTACCTCGGCCTGGAGATGCTCACCCACCTGGATGGCGACCGGGCCCCTGCCCTCGAGCTGTTCGACCGGGCCAAGGAGCTGGCCACCCTGTTCCAGGCGCTCTCGGGAGGGCCGTCAGCGGCAGTGCCCAAGGAGGCCTCATGAGCGCGACCACCCATCACGGTGACCGGGCGCCGGGCGCCCTGGGTCTCGGCACCGGGACCGACGTGGTCACCGGCGCGTTCAGCTACTCCGGTGGCGCCATCGCCCGGCTCCTGATCGGTTCAGGCCGCCAGGTCCGCACCATGACCGGGCACCCGGAGCGGGCGCCGAAGAACTCGCCCATCGAGGCCCGCCCGCTCGACTTCGGCGACCATCAGGGCATGGTCAGCTCGCTCGCCGGTGCCACCACCCTCTACAACACGTACTGGGTGCGCTTCGCCCACGATCAGACCGATCACGATCAGGCGGTAGCCAACTCGTCGAAGCTGTTCGACGCGGCCGGTGACGCCGGCATCCAGCGGATCGTGCACGTGAGCATCACCCATCCCAGCGCCGATTCACCCTTCCCCTACTTCCGGGGAAAGGCGCTGGTGGAAGAAGCTCTGGCCCAGACGGGGATTCCCCATGCCATTGTCCGGCCGGCCATCCTCTTCGGCGGCGACGACGTGTTGTTGAACAACGTGGCCTGGCTGCTGCGGCATATGCCCGTCTTCGCCGTGGGCGGAACCGGCAGCTATCGGGTCCGAGGCATTCACGTCGACGACCTGGCCCGTCTGTGCCTGGACAAGGCGGGCGAGCGAGTCGACAGCGTGACCGACGCCGTCGGGCCCGAGCGACCGACCTTTTTGGAACTGGTCGGCTCCATCCGCACGGCCGTCGGGAGCCGCTCGCCCATCCTCCCGATGCCCGGGCGCCTGCTGCCGCAGCTGTCCAAGCTGCTCGGGGTCGTCCTCCACGACGTCCTGCTGACCAGCGACGAGTACCGGGCCATGGCGGCCGGACTGGCCGATACCGAGGGTCCGGCCACCGGGGCCACGGCCCTGTCCACCTGGTTGGCCGACCACGGCCACGAGCTGGGGCTCCACTACGCCAACGACCTCCATCGCCACTTCTGATCGGGGTGATCGACCGGTTCCCGATCGTCCGAATGCCGACCGGCCCGAGTGGTGATCCATACTGAGCTGAATGCACTGGCCACGACCGTCCTCCGGTTCCCGGACTCCCCGGCGCCCTTCCCGCTATCGCCGGCCACGGGCCGGTGCCCTCGTCGCCCTGGCGTTGACCCTGGCCGCCTGCGGCAGCTCGGGGACCGCGGTCCACTACAGCTTCGGGCCGACGTCGGGGCCCAAGCTCCAGCCCGGCCCCACCTATGAGGTCAAGCTGGCCACTGTCAGCGGGCTCGGTCCGGTCCTGGTCACCGGACAGGGGCTGACCCTCTACCTGTTCGTGCCCGATCATCAGTCGCGGTCGACGTGCACCGACATGTGCGCGGTCCAGTGGCCCCCGCTCATCTTGCCCAAGGGCGTTCCCCGGCCGGTGGCCGGGCCGGGGATCAAGGCGGCGTTGCTGAGCACCACGACCCGGGCCGATGGAACGCTGCAGATCACCTACAACCACTGGCCCCTCTACCGCTGGCTACCGGATAAGTATCCGGGTCAGGCCACCGGCCAGGGACTGAACAACCTCGGTGGCCTGTGGTGGGTGATGAACGCCGACGGCGCCGCCGTCACCCACAAGTAGCTGCGCGCCCTCAGCTTTCGCCGTCATCGAGCCGGGCCACCAGCCGTTTGGGGGCGATCATCCGGTAGCTGTCCTCGACCGTCTCGGCGATCTCGGTCCAGTCGGGATCGCCGTCCAGGCGGATGCCGATCCATCCTTTGGACCCGACGTACTTGGGCACGAAGAACCGGTCGGGGTCAGACGCAACGAGCATCTGCTGGACGCCGGGCGGGGCCTTGCACGTGAGGTACTCCCTGTCCTCACCCACGATGGCGAAGAGCTTCTCCCGGACCCGGAACGAGGGCGCAGTGTGCCCGCCGAAGGGCCGCTCTTCCGCCTCGGGCAGCTGCAGGCAGATGGTCCGCAGCTGTTCGATCGACTCCGGTTCGGCCGGTGAGCTCGACATCATCCTCCTCGCCGGTTCGGGCCGGCCTCAGGCATCGGTCACGTACGTGGCCAGGCCCCGGATCAACAGGTCGAGGCCCCACTCGAAGCGCTCGTCCATGGTGCCCTCCACCATGGCACCGGCCAGCGCCAGCATGTTGGGGAACTGGTCCGGGGGAAGGGACAGGAACCACTCCTGCATCATGGCCATCTGCTCCTCGCCCCCCTCGTCCCTGTCTCGCCACATCTCGCTCTCGTGGACAGCGGCGCCCATGTACAGACCGAAGAGATCGCCGGCGAACCCGCAGAGCCGGTCGGGAAGCCCCGCCTTGCGCAGGATCCCCACGCTGGCCTCGATCAGCACCAACGAGTTGGGGCCGAGCGGTATCCGGCCCAGGGTGAGCCCGGCGGTGCCCCGATGGCGGGCGAAGGCGTCGCGGCAGTCGAGCATGTAGCGCCTGCTCTCCGCCTGCCAGTCGTCGGTGTCGACATCGGGAATGGGAATCTCGGCGAACACGCGGTCGACCACCAGCTCGATGAGCTCCTCCTTGTTGGCCACATAGCCATAGAGGGAGGCGGCCGCCGTTCCCAGCTCGGTGGCCACCCGGCGCATGGTCAACCCGTCGGGACCCACGGCGGCCAGCACGACCAGGGCGGCGTCGATGACCGCCTCGCGGCTGAGCTCGGGCCGGGGAGGGCGGCCGGCGCGAGGGGTCGACCGCCAGGGCGGTTGGGGAGGCACCGGCGCCGTCGAGCCGGACGAGCCCCTGGGCTCGGCCGGGGAGGACCGCTCGGGCTTGGCTGGCTGGGTGGTGGCCATTGCGAACAGAGTACTTGACCGGAATGATGATCGATGTTAAACAATGTTCGATAGCTAAACGATGTTCGGCAGTACGAGCTGAAGCAGGGGCGCTGCGCTGGTGCGGCGCCATCGGCGGCGTCGGAGCCGAACGAGAGGGAAAGCGAGGAAGTCCATGAGGGCAGAACCGGCCATCGAAGCCATCGATCTGGTCAAGACCTACAAGGGAGAGGTGACCGCCCTGGCCGGGCTCAGCTTCGACGTGGAGCCCGGGACCGTCTTCGGCCTGCTCGGGCCCAACGGGGCGGGCAAGTCCACGACGGTCAAGATCCTGACCACCCTCAGCGCGCCGGACAGCGGCACCGCGCTGGTCGGGGGCGTCGACGTGGTCCAGCACCCCGAGCGGGTGCGCCGCCTCATCGGCGCCGTGGCCCAAGAGTCGGGTTCGATCGCCGCCCTCACCGGTCGACAGAACCTCCGGCTCCAAGGCGATCTGCAGGGCATGCCCACCCAGGAGCTGTCCCGGCGCTCGGCCCAGCTGTTGGACACCTTCGGACTGACCGACGCCGCCGACCGGACGGTGAAGACCTACTCGGGCGGCATGCGCCGACGGCTCGACATCGCCATCGCCCTCGTCCACCAGCCCGAGGTCCTGTTCCTCGATGAGCCCACCACCGGACTCGACCCCGAAGCGAGGGCCGACACCTGGCGGGCCTTGAACGAGCTGGCCGCCCGGCAGCAGCTGACCATCCTGTTGACCACCCACTACCTGGAAGAGGCGGACCAGTTCGCCTCCCGCCTGGCCATCATCGACCGCGGCCAGATCGTGGCCGAGGGCGCACCCGACGAGCTGAAGGCGGCGCTGCGGGGCGACTCGGTGGTGGTCGAGATGGGCGACAGTCGAGGAGCGGGGATGGGCGAGCGGGCGCTGCTCCAGCTGACCGACGTGGGCTCGGTGGCGCTGGATGGCACTGCGCTGCGGGCCCGCGTGCCCGACGGCGCACGGCTGTTGCCCTCGATGCTGGCCGCCCTGGACGGCGCCGGGTTACGGGTGGAGTCGGTGGCCGTCTCCCGACCAACCCTCGATGACGTCTACCTGCACTTCGCCGGCCGCTCGTTCCACAGCGCACAGGAGGTGGCGGCGTGATGCGTCCCTACCTGCGACAGACGTGGGCCCTGACCCGGCGCTACCTCACCCAGATGGAGCCGGCGTTCATCTTCATCAGCCTGGTCCAGCCGATCATCTGGCTCCTGCTGTTCGGCGCCCTGTTCAAAGAGGTGGTGAAGATCCCCGGCTTCGGCGGCGATTCCTACATCACCTTCCTCACCCCGGGTGTGGTGGTGATGACCGCGCTGTTCTCGGCCGGGTGGAGCGGCATGAGCTTCATCGACGACATGGACTCGGGGGTCATGGGCCGGATGCTGGTCTCCCCCGTCCATCGGGGGGCGATGATGGCCTCCACCCTCGTCTATCAAGCGCTCACCACCGTGGTGCAGTCGATCATCATCGTCCTACTGGGCTGGGCGCTGGGGGCGAAGTTCCCGAGCGGCGTTCCCGGCGTGGCCATGCTGGTCCTCGGGGCCGTCCTCATCGCCGTGGCCTTCGCCGCCCTGTCCAATGGGCTGTCGCTGGTGACCCGAACCCGGGAGACGTTGATCGCCGCCGCCACCGCCCTGGTCCTCCCGCTGTCGTTCCTGTCGTACGCCTTCATGCAGGCCAACCTGGTCCCCGGCTGGATCGCCGGCATCGCCCGCTACAACCCGGTGAACTGGGCGGTGGAAGCGGGACGGAGCGCACTGGCCGTGCAGGTGCACTGGGGCACGGTGGGGTCGTACGTTCTCTTCTTGCTGGCCAGCGTGGTCGTCGCCGGCGTCCTGGCCACCCGGGCGTTCCGGTCCTACCAACGGTCGATCTGATCGGGCACCGAGGTTGTGGCGAGCAGGCTGGTCGGGTAGGACATCGGGACGGCGAGAGAGAGGACGGTCATGGCCACGTTCGTCGCACTGTTGCGCGGGATCAACGTCGGGGCCAACAAGCGAATCGCCATGGCCGACCTCCGGGAGCTGCTGACCGGTCTGGGGTTCACCGACGTCCGCACCCTGTTGCAGAGCGGCAACGCCGTGTTCGCCACCCGGAATACGTTGCCGGAGACAGTGGCCGGGCGCATCACCGGCGCCATCAACGAACAGCTGGGGCTGGATGTGGGATGCCTGGTTCGCAAGGGCGACGAGCTCCAGACCGTCATCGAGGACAACCCGCTGGGCGACGTGGCCACCAACGGCTCCAAGCTCATGGCCCTGTTCCTGTCCAAGCAGCCGGATCCGAAACTGCTGAAGGCCCACGACCCCCGGTCGCTGGCGCCTGAGGAGATCCGTCTCGGTGACCGGGTGATCTATCAGTGGTGCCCCGACGGCGTCCTGGCCGCGCCGGCCGTCGGCGGGTTCGCCGAGAAGTACCTCGACGTCACGGTGACCGGGCGCAACTGGAACACGGTGACCAAGCTCGCCGCCCTGCTCGCGAGCTAGCCGGCGCAGGGCCGGAAGACCTAGCCGGAGCGCGAGCGGCTCAGGTGCCGCTAGCCGGAGCGCAGCGGCCGGAAGAACTCCCGGATGTCCGCAGCCAGGGCGTCCGGTTGCTCCATGGCGGCGAAGTGCCCGCCCGCTTCCATCTCCGTCCAGCGGCGAAGGTCGTACTTCCGGGCCACCGCCGAGCGGGGAACGCGCATGATCTCGGCGGGGAACATGGCCACCCCGGTGGGAACGTCGACCCGCTCCGGCCCTACAGCCACAGGGGGATGCTGCCGATGCTCGTAGTAGTAGTGCATCGAGGACCGGATGGTCTGGGTGACCCAGTAGAGGGTGACGTTGGTCAGGAGCTCGGACTTGGTGAAGGTGGACTCGATGTCCCCGCCGCAGTCGCTCCACGCCCGCCACTTCTCCACGATCCAGGACAACAGGCCGACGGGCGAATCGTTGAGGGCGAACCCGAGGGTCTGGGGTCGCGTGCCCTGGACGGCGATGTACCCACCCTCCTCGGCCGTCCAGGCCGACTGGGCATCGAGCCACCGGCGTTCGTCGTCACTCATCTCGCTCCCCGAGCCGGGAATGCCGGTGGCGAAGTTGACGTGGATGCCGACGGTGGCTGCACCATGGCGGTGGCCGAGACCAGCGCACACGAACGCACCCCGGTCGCCCCCTTGGGCGCCGAACCGGGGAAGGCCCAGGACATCGGTCATCAGCGCGTGGACCACATCGGCGCACTGGTCGGCGCCGAAGCCGGGCTGCAGCACGGGGGCCGAGAGCCCATGGCCCGGCAGTGACGGGACGATCACCTCGAACGCATCGTCGGGATCGCCCCCGTACCGGGCCGGATCGGCCAGGAGCGGCGCGATGGAGGCCATCTCCGCGAACGAGCCGGGCCACCCATGCAGCAGGACCAGGGGCAGCGGCGCCGGGCCCACGCCCTCACACCGGGCGTAATGGACCCGGCGACCTTCGATCTCGGTGGCCCAACCGGGGAGGGCCTCGTTGACCCGGCGCTCCTGCAATCGCCAGTCGAAGCCGTCCACCCAGTAGTCGGCCAGTTCTCGGAGGTACTCGATGCTGGTGCCGTGTGACCATCCCGAGTCGGATACCGAGTCGGTCCAGCGGGTCCGCCGGATGCGGTCGAACAGATCGTCGAGCACCTCGTCGGTCACCGCCAGCGGGAAGGTCTGCGGCTCTCGTCCCTGCTCAGGCATGCACTACCCCCCGGCTCATGGTCGAGCCCGTCCTGGTCCGGCCCCATCCGGCGAGCACGCAGTATGGCAGTCCAGCTACCGGGTGTAGTCGACCAGCCCCCTGGGTAGGAACTGGCTCAGGATGGGCCCCACCTCCAGGTGGGCCAATTCTGTACGGGCATCGGCTGGGTCTCGACCTGCAGGGGTCGGCCCCTGTCGTTCGTTGACCACTTATGGCCTATTCCCCCACAACCCTCGTCCGCAGGACGAGCGGACCGGCCCACCGACGGCGGGCCGCGAGGGTGATGTCCCTGCCCATGGTGGCTGTGCTGGGCGTTCTCGCCATCGGGGCGTGCGCCATCAGCCTGCACGTGACCGTCCACGTACCCTTCGTGCTTCCCGATTCCGCGTCCTATATGAGCGCCGCCCACAACCTGATCTCGGGCCAGGGGCTGACCACCGCCTTCAATCCGCCCACCAGCCTGTACCACTCGGCCCAGGCTGCCGCCGTCTACGGTCGGGTCCCACTGGCCCAGTACGGGCCGCTGTACCCCGTCGTCCTCGTGCTCGCCCACTCTCTGGGGTTCTCCGCCAACAACAGCGTCAGGGTCGTCGGTCTGGTCACGCTGATCGCCTTCATCGCCTTGGTCGGCATGTTGGCGGCGCGCTTGACCGACCGTCGGCCGACGTTGATGGGCGTTCTGGTCGTGGTGTGCGTGGCCGCACCCGGCTTGACGGCCTACGGCCTCTGGCTCAATCCTCTGGCCCTCAGCACGTTCGCCTTGAGCGACCTGCTGTTCTACGTCTTGGTGTTGGCCTCGCTCCTGGCCGTGGACGGGTGGTTGCGGCAACCGACCGCGGGCCGGTGGGCTCTAGTGGTGGTGCTCATCGTGGCCGCCGTCCTCACCCGGTATGCGGCCGTCAGCATCGCCGCCACCGCGGCCTGTGCCGCCGTGGCCGAGGTGCGGTGGGATCGGCGCCGTCGGGTGCTCGGTGCCCTGAGCATGATCGGAAGTGGGCTGGCCGCGTTCGTCGGCTGGGACCTGCTCAACAAGATCGTCTCGGGGGCCGCCTCGCCCCGATCCATCGTGTTCCACCCCTCTGGCCATCTGGCCGACGCCATGCTCCAAGTGGCCAGCGCGTGGTTCTTCCCGTCGTCATGGCCCGGCGCCCTCACCGGATTGTTGACCGTGGTGATCATGGTGGCGACCGTGCTCCTGGCCCTGTCGGGTCGCGCCCGTCGCTGGGTGGTCGGTGAGGTGCCGGCCGCCGTCTTGGCGCCGCTTCGGCTGTGGCGCGTCGGAGGATGGTTCGTCGTCTGTTACACGGCCATGATCGTCATCACCAGTACCTGGCTGGATGCCTCCCTGGCCATCGACAACCGGATCCTGGGCCCGATCCAGACCGTGCTCTACCTCCTCATCGCCTCGATGCTCTACTGGACGGTCCGCGCCCGGGTCCGCGCCCTGCAGCCGAAGCTGTGGGCCATCGGCGCGGTGGCGGTGGCCGCCCTGGTGCTGTGGGCGCCCAATGCTGCCGCCCTCGCCTCCGAGCTGACCGTGGCCGCCCCCACCACCCCCGCCCAACCGGCGATCAGCGCCATTCCCGCCTCCCAGTTCGTCGTCACCAACGACACGGCGGCCATGTACCTCTACAGCGGTCACGCCTCGATGCTGGTGCCGTTCCACGCCTTCTATACGACGGACCAGGTCAATCCGGACTTCACCGCCGATCTGCGAGAAACCGGACGCCTGGTCCGCCAGCGTCGAGGTGTCGTGGTCTGGTGGCCGACGATGGTCCCGGAGGCACCCAGCCTTCAGGAGCTCGAACAGGTGGGTCACCTGGTGATCAAGAAGGATCTTCCCGGCGGTGCCCTGATCCTTACCCCGGCTGATACTTAGGACAGCGGCGGGCTGACATGCCATCGCTGGGCCAGGGAGGTGACCCAGCGAGCGGCCCGGCCCGAGTGGGCCGGCGGTGAGTCCACCACCACCAGTTCGGTCACTCCCATGGCGGCCAGGGCATCCACATCCTCGGGCGAGCCGTCCCGCAGCGAGACGGCAACTTCCACGGTGGCCGGGTCCCGGCCCGCCTGCAGACAACGGGAACCAAGAGCAGCTACGCGTTCGGGCACTTCGTCCCGGGAGAGGTTGAAGCCGTACCACCCGTCGCCGTAGGCCACCACGCGGTCGAGAGCCCTGTCGCTATTACCACCGACGAACACCGGTAACCGCCGGGCCCGAACGGGCTTGGGGTAGCTGCGCACTTCCCGGAAGCGAACGAACTCACCCTGGTACGACGAGACGTCGTCACGCCACAGCGTCCGCATGGCCTCGACGAACTCCTCCATCCGTCGGGCCCGCCCGTGAAAGGGGACTCCGAGAGCGGCGAACTCTTCCGAGGACCATCCGACGCCGATGCCCAGAGCGAACCGGCCCCGCGACAGGACGTCCAGGCTGGCCGCCTGCTTGGCCACCACCACCGGATTGTGCTGAGGCAGAAGCAGTATCCCGGTGGCGATCCGGATACGCGAGGTCACCGCGGCCACGAAGGACAAGGCGACGAGGGGATCGAGCCAGTCGGCATCGGAGGGAACGGCGATCTTCCCGTCCCCGGTGTAGGGATAGGGCGAATCGGGCCGGTCCACCATGACCACGTGCTCTCCCGACCACAGCGTGGAGAACCCGGCGACCTCGGCCGCCCGGGCCACGGCCGCGATGACGGCTGGGTCGGCACCGGAGCCGATGCCAAGGGCGTGGAGTCCGATGCGCACCGCACTACATTTCCACGAGTAGCCGTCGGTGACTGCCGACGGCACCGACCGCCGAGCTACACGGCGTCCCAGTCGACAG
>DASZLD010000032.1:0-31959 GCA_035552655.1 Acidimicrobiales bacterium | reverse complement strand
ATGCCGACCAGCGCCGTCGCGCCAGCACTACCGTTGAACTTCACCAAGGGCCTCCGTCTTGCAGTCGTTAGAAGCCGCAAGACTTACGGGGCCCTTGGCCGCGCTGGTGGACCCCACGAACCGGCCCTCAACGCGTCACCCAACCACGCCCCAACGCGTAGAGCCGTCAAAGGTGACGGTGGAGGGCCCGTCGAACAGGCCGGTGAGGTCGCCTCGCACGAGACGGCCGAGGGCGTGAGCGACCTGTCGGCCTTCGGCGGCCAGCTGTTCAGCGCTCGAACCGGCGCATGGCCCGGCAGGCCGGTGGAGAGCCTCGACGACCATGGGCAGCAGGGGCGTGTCGTTGTCCCGGCAGACCGCTCCCAGGGCGGCGTCGAGCGCGGTGCGCTCGGTGGGTCCCAGTGACCAGCCGAGGGTGGACTGGGCCAGGGCGGCGAGCAGGCTGAGGCGCCGCCCGTTCAGCTGGGCTCGCCACACCTGGTCGCTGAGCCCGCCAGGGCGGGGACCTTCGTCGAGGGGGTTGAGGCGATTACTGCGGCCGACGCCGAGTTCGATGACCTGGCCGCCGACGGCCCGGCTGACGACGTTCCATTCCCCTTTGGGGTCGCCAGGTCGTACACCCGCCGTCCGAAGGCGATGCACCGTGTGGCGAGGGCCTTGGCGAGCGTGGATTTGCCCCGGCCGATCTGGCCGGCGAGGAACAGGTTGGGGTTGGTGAGCACGCCGCGGCGATACAGCTCCCAGGGGTCGAAGCAGAAGGCGGTGCCTGACCAGGCGTCCTGGCCGACCAGCACCCCCTCGGCGCCGAGGCCCTCTTCGGCTAGGAAGGGGTAGGCGCCGGCCAGCATCTCACTGGTCGCCCGGTGCGGCCGGATCCGCAGACGGCGGTGCGCCCGCCCAGACGAGCCGCCGAGCTCGCCGGCGGCGGGAAGGTAGGGGTGCTCGGTGCGTTCGGCCCGGGTGTCGGCGAGGTCAGCCTTGCGGGCTTCCATGAGCCGACGGCGATGGTCAGCCTCGACCTTCCGGCCGGCACGGAGCGCATCTCGCCGGCCCTTTCCGGTCCCGACGAACCCCGCCCCGCTTCGCAGCGTGCCGCCGTCGTCAACCGGCAGGGTCGTGCCCGGGGTGGCAGGCCGCGGTTCGGGTGGACCGCCGTCGTCGGCGGGTGGCGCTGGGTTGCAGCGCCAGTGGTGCTCGCCGACCTGCTGGACGTCGTAGGTGGCACCGTCGCGGGTTACCTGGAGTTGCCGTCGCCGGCGGGTGAGGCCCATCAGAACGCGGCTCGGGCCAGAGGGAGGGCGCCGGTGATGAAGCCTTGGGCCTGCCGGCCATACAGGGGGCGGACCTCGCAGGCGGACTGGGTGGCGGCCCGGGTGATCTGGGCGCACGCCGCGTCCAGAGCTTCGGGGTCGGGGGCGGTGACGGTGATGAGCCCGGTGAACTCGACGTCGGTGTGGCCAGCCACCACGGACCGTTCCCGGCTGAGTAGGTCCTCGTACTCCTGGGTGTCGGACAGCTGGGTGATCTGACCTACTCGTTGCTTGTGGCCCATGTCGGCCACGGCTTCGGTCTTCTCCTTGCGGATCTGGCGCAATGCCACGTCCGTGGGCAAAGGGCGCGCGGTAATGGACAGGCTGCGGCGAACGTCGGGGGCGAAAACGATGGCGTGGAGGAAGTCGGGGGTGACGTCGATGCGGGGCCACTCCGAGATCCACAGCACCGCCGACCAGCCGGTGTCGTGCCGGAGCCGGTCCAGCAGCGTTGAACAGCAAAGCGAGCGCCGACGAGCGCAAGCCGCAGCCCAGCGAGCTCTTCAGCTCGGCGGAGGACCTCACCCGGCAGCCACCCCGGCCGCCAACACTTCCATCGTCGATCCGAGCTTGGAGGTCTCCCCGTGACGCCGCTCTGCCGGCGACGCGTCCAGCTCCAAGCGTCACGCCTCGGGCGTCGGATGCCGATGAAGGGACGGAGGACGGAGGACGCAGTTGGTGACCCCGGGCCCCGCTCGCACTGCAGCGCTTCACGGAGGGCAACGGGCCGCAATGAAGCCCGGCCATGAAGGCCGGGAAGACCCGACCACCTCCGCTCGGCGCACACACCGGCACCGGCGCCGCAATGGAGCCCGGCCATGAAGGCCGGGAAGACCGGTGCTCCGCCTCCGTTGGCGTCGGGCGGTTCCCCCGCAATGGAGCCCAGCCATAAAGGCCGGGAAGACCTGTGGCGGCGGTAGCCAAACCGTTGTTGACTGACCTCCCGTAATGGAGCCCGGCCATGAAGGCCGGGAAGACGTGTTCCTCAACGCCGACAACGCCAACCTGGCCTTCAACCCGCAATGGAGCCCGGCCATGAAGGCCGGGAAGACCCGGCGGTGCGAGGCTGGTTCGCCGCCAAGTTCGTCCCGCAATGGAGCCCGGCCATGAAGGCCGGGAAGACATCTCGATCGACGGCGGGGCTTGCATCGTTGCCGTGTGCCCGCAATGGCGCCCGGCCATGAAGGCCAGGAAGACCCGGTTTGGGGGGACCACGACCACACACAGCATGGTCATCCCGCAATGGAGCCCGGCCATGAAGGCCGTGAAGACGCTCACCATCGGGGGCGGCGCCGTCGTCATCCTCGACCCGCAATGGAGCCCGGCCATGAAGGCCGGGAAGACCGGCCGCCAGCTGCTGCGCATGTTCTACCGGGTGTGCCCGCAATGGAGCCCGGCCATGAAGGCCGGGAAGGCAGTTCCCTCGCCTGCGTGACGCTCAGAGTACGGTTGCCGCAATGGAGCCCGGCCATGAAGGCCGGGAAGACTCCTCGTTGGGCCTTTCGCCCGGGACGTTGACAACATCGCCGCAATGGAGCCCGGCCATGAAGGCCGGGAAGACACGACCGTCCTGTACGACACCGGATGGTTCCCCGCTGCCGCAATGGAGCCCGGCCATGAAGGCCGGGAAGACCGGTCCCGGCTGCCTGATAGCTGCCAGAGGGTCCCGCCGCAACGGAGCCCGGCCATGAAGGCCGGGAAGACTTGGGGGCCCAACACGACCAGGGCACTCCAGCAGAGTCTGCCGCAATGGAGCCCGGCCATGAAGGCCGGGAAGACCGGACAGGGTGGGCGTCTTGCGGAGCAGCCAGATCTGGCCGCAATGGAGCCCGGCCATGAAGGCCGGGAAGACGGCCTCGACCATGTTCGGCGGGAACGTGCGGGTGTGCTGGCCGCAATGGAGCCCGGCCATGAAGGCCGGGAAGACGCCCCCCCGTTCTCGCTGGGGCAGATGTTGGGGGTCGGGCCGCAATGGAGCCCGGCCATGAAGGCCGGGAAGACCTCGAACGCTTGCAGAACGTTGAACGGTGCCTCTGCGGCGCCGCAATGGAGCCCGGCCATGAAGGCCGGGAAGACTATGGGCAGGGTTGATAACGGCCATCACGCGTGCCGCCGCAATGGAGCCCGGCCATGAAGGCCGGGAAGACGCGGTCCTACTGGCAGCACGACGCCGAGACGCTGGACAAGCCGCAATGGAGCCCGGCCATGAAGGCCGGGAAGACTCGCAGAGATCGACGCCCTCCTGCTCACCATCTACAAGCCGCAATGGAGCCCGGCCATGAAGGCCGGGAAGACCGGGCAAAGCATTGACGGACCAGGAGACAGCTATTGTGCCGCAATGGAGCCCGGCCATGAAGGCCGGGAAGACTGTCCGGGACAAGGCCGCGGAGCGGATGACGTTCACGATGCCGCAATGGAGCCCGGCCATGAAGGCCGGGAAGACGCGTTGACCGCGTTGGCGGTGCCGCCGTCGGCGGTGATGCCGCAATGGAGCCCGGCCATGAAGGCCGGGAAGACTCACGCCACCCCCACTAGATCGCCGCCCGAATAGGTGCCGCAATGGAGCCCGGCCATGAAGGCCGGGAAGACGTTGATGTGTCCGTAGCACTCGACGAGGTGATGGTGCCGCAATGGAGCCCGGCCATGAAGGCCGGGAAGACGTCTTACCGATCGCGAATCTGGCGTACCCGGACTTCTCGCCGCAATGGAGCCCGGCCATGAAGGCCGGGAAGACCCCAGAGTTTTATTCTGCGTTGCAAGAGTTGGCGTTGCCGCAATGGAGCCCGGCCATGAAGGCCGGGAAGACACCCGTGGCCGTGGGGTCACGACGACGCCTCCATCTAGCCGCAATGGAGCCCGGCCATGAAGGCCGGGAAGACCGGGAGCCCGGCGAGGACGTGGCTCGCCGAAAACACGCCGCAATGGAGCCCGGCCATGAAGGCCGGGAAGACGTGGAGGGCCTGGGCGGTGGCGAGCGCACCGGTCCAGCCGCAATGGAGCCCGGCCATGAAGGCCGGGAAGACCGGATCGAGCAGGACCACGCGGCGAAGCGCCAGGCCTGGCCGCAATGGAGCCCGGCCATGAAGGCCGGGAAGACGCCGCGACCTGCGGTTGGCCGCCGGCTCGGCTGACGCCGCAATGGAGCCCGGCCATGAAGGCCGGGAAGACACCCACGTCTCAGCGGCGACGATGACCCCGAAGAACCCGCCGCAATGGAGCCCGGCCATGAAGGCCGGGAAGACCCTCGGACTGGTTGAGATAGACGAGACGGTGAGGGTGCCGCAATGGAGCCCGGCCATGAAGGCCGGGAAGACCCCAGCGGTCGCGGACCTTTTGAACTGCAGGGCGGGTGCCGCAATGGAGCCCGGCCATGAAGGCCGGGAAGACGAATGCTGGTGAACCCTGACGTGCCGGCGGGAAACGGGCCGCAATAGAGCCCGGCCATGAAGGCCGGGAAGACTTCTCGAACTCGGAGAAGGAGATCGTATAACCGCTCGAGCCGCAATGGAGCCCGGCCATGAAGGCCGGGAAGACGGCTCGCCCGCTGACGAAGTCGACGCCGGTTGTCTCGCCGCAATAGAGCCCGGCCATGAAGGCCGGGAAGACAGCGCCTGGGCCCGGGCGGATCGGGCGGGGAGCTTAGCCGCAATGGAGCCCGGCCATGAAGGCCGGGAAGACCTTTGCAGCAAGGGGTAGCCCCGACGTTCAACGCTTCTGCCGCAATGGAGCCCGGCCATGAAGGCCGGGAAGACCTCTACGCGCTGGTATTGCCCGGGGTCGACCGTGGGGCCGCAATGGAGCCCGGCCATGAAGGCCGGGAAGACCGCTCGTTAGATCTGGCTGGCCTGAGCTGGTCTTCCTTGGCTGGCGGCGAGCGCTGTCGTGGCGGGCGTGGAATCGGAGGACTTTGGAGAAGGCGGTGCTGTACGAATGTCGGTGTGAGCTGGGAGCGAGCGCTCCGGCGGGGAAGGTGAGCCGTCGGACTGCTCGCAGTTCAGATGACCACGGTATGGCTTTGTGGGAGCGGCCGTCGTTTGCCGATGAACTCGAAGCGCGCGGCGTCGCAGTTGCCGAGATCGACGATCACCACGGAGTCCTCGGTCATGATCATGATCTGCTCTACGGCGAGGCGGGCGTGGAGGAGTTCGGAGGGGCTGAGGTCACAGACGAAGACCGAGTATTGAAGGCGGTCGCTGTAACCCTTCATCGCTCGGCAGACGTGCCGCAGCCTGATGGGGTCGGCGATGTCGTAGGCGATGAGGTAGCGGCGGCGGGCCATGTCGTCAGCGGGTCATGAAGGGCGAGTACGCCTCCAGCTCGCCAAGGAGGTGGGCGGCGAGGATCCGGCACTGGACCTCGAGGGCCCGGCGGTAGCTGATTCGGTAGCCGAAGACGGGATGTTTGATCTCGTGGTTCATCCGTCGTTCGTAGGCACGGAGCATGGCCTTTCGGCCGGCTTCTTTCAGTTGGCATCCGCCGGCGGCTGTGCGGAAGTCGCGTGGCCCGATCTCGTTCTTGTTAACCATCTGCACGACGGTGCTCTCGGCGACGAGCGGCCGGAACTCCTCCGCCAGGTCGAGCGCTAGGGCTGGGCGTCCGAACCGTGGGCGGTGGTAAACGCCGTAGTAGGGGTCGAAGCCAACGAACAGGGCCGTCACGGTGAGATCCTTAACGAGCAGAGAGTAGGCAAATGAGAGCATGGCGTTGAGCGGATCGGGCGGGGGGCGCCGACTTCGACCGTTTCGGTCGAACGGGTCCGCGGGCAGGTTGCTTCTGCGGAGATCATGGTCGTGAAGCGGGCGAAGTACGCTCTTGACGAGGCGCCCTCGATTCCGAGCAACGTCGAGACGGTCGGGGCGGCGGCAGCGGAGGCAGCCATCTTTCCCATTGACTCGATGTCTCCGGTGACGTCTTGGCGGGCGTTCCGTCTCAGCAGGGTCTTGCTGTTTCGGATCTTGCTGTGCACAAGCACCCTGGCAAGGGCGAGCCGAGTCTCGCTCGTGGCGGTGTATTGCACATGGCGCAGTTCGACGTTTTTCTTCGTAAGGCCCTCGGCGATCCCGGTGGACCATCCGCCGTAGGAGAACCAGCACACCGGTACTTCGCGGGCGAAGAGTTCTCTCATGACTTGTGCCGATAGGCCGACGTTGCCTCGGACGCATAGCTGCCCGAGGTCGATGAGCCGGACGCTGTCGAGGAGTGTGACCTCCTTGCGGGCCTCAAGGCGGGCGCCGCGAATGCCGATCATGGCGCCCTGCTCTTCGACGTAGATCGGGCGGGGGTCGCGATCGGTCGGCACGGTTCGCCGCGGCCGCTGCCGTTCCGCCCGACGCCTGGCGAGGGTATTGATCTCGTCTGGGAGGCAGATACCCGCCAGCGAGCAACGTGGGCATTTCGGGCTGTCGACGAGTGGCGTAGGGGCGGTGGGATCGGCGGCGGTGTGCCACAGCTTCTCGACCACTCTCGCGGACTTGTTCCTCGGCCGCTGCGTCGACGTTGACCGTGATCCGTTGGCGCGTCTCGGCGTACCAGATCTCGGCTGTGTTGCATCGGTACCCGGCGTCCCCTCAGCACGAGGACCTGGAGCACTGACTGGGCGGCGTCGCTCGGCCAGCCTGCCCCTGTGGGTCGGGATGGCCCTTCTTGTAGTCGATCGGGGTCAACGTGCCATCGTCGCCTGTCTCAACGACGTCGATCTTTGCCGACACCCGCAGGGGGGCCGAGGTGATCCACACCGCCCGGGCGATGCGTCCCTCCTTGGCGCCGCTGCCATCCGGCTCGGCGACGGTCCCGCCCGGTCGGTCAACGACCCGGTGCACGTAGAGTGCCTCCTCGACGTCGTCACTGGTGGCGAACTCTCCCTGCACCCACTCGAGGTGGAACAGGCGGGGGCAGTACACGAACTCGTTGACCATCCGGGCTGGGACGGTCGAGGGCAGGGTTGCGGGATCGGTTACGATACCGGCGCGAGCACGCCATCGAAGGTCCGTCCAGGGAGTCGGCGGCGTCGGGCCTGGCAGAGGGAGAACACGGTGAAGGCGGCGGCCTCCTTCGGTAGGCGGCCGTCGACGCACAGTCTCCAGATCGGGTGCTCAAGGAGGGCGACGACGGCGTGCAGGTCGAGCGCTGCGCTCCACAACGGGTAGCGCAGGGTGTCCGGCGTCCGGTTCTTGCGGTGCCATCCGGTCGTGACGCGCCTCGGTCCCTCGGCGGTGGTGCGCATCGCCGGGTAGCACATGAGGGCGAGCCAGGTGGCGCCGGGGACGCCTCGCTCGAGGGACTCTCCCGCCGCCGAGTCGGCGGCGTCAAAGAGGACCTGGTGGTCGAGGTACTCGCCGGTGACGCCGGGATGGCGCTTCCACGCTACGAGCGCCTCCTCGAGGGTGTCCCTGGTGACGAGGGCGAGGGGCTTCTCCAGCATGGTCCTCATCGACTGCTTGCCCGAGGGCGCGGTCATGAGGCTGATGGCGCAACGTCCCGCTTTGTCGACGGCGAGGTCGGTGACGAGACTCGTCAGCCACGCCTCGAGTTCCGGGTCGGGTTGCGGGAGCCGGGAGTCAGCGTAGGGGCGGAGCTCGTGCTGGGTCAGGCGGAGTCGGTCGGGTGCGGCGCCCGGAGGTGGGAAGTCGGCGGGCGCCAATGGTAGGACACCGCCGTCGGCCACCGTGTGGGCGATGGAGACCAGACGGTCGACGAGGGCGTCGACAGACCGGTGCCGGGTGTCCAGGTGGGCGGTGCCGTCGGCGGGGTCCCAGGACACGCGGACATCGTCGCCGTCGTGGACGGTGAGGAGGCGAGTGACTCCGAGGGCGGCGAGGAAGGCGAGCGGCTTCCTGCCGTCGAGGGCGGGCAGGGCTAGGATGGTCACGATCCTTCTCCCGAGACGGTCATGTCGGCGCAGCGGACGATGGCTTCGAGCAGGGCAAGGCCCCAGCGTCCGTAGCGGCCGTTAAGGAGGGCGAAGCGGGCCGGGTGGGTGAGATCGACGGTTTCGTCGCTACGCACCTGCTCGGGGCTGGCGGGAGCCGTGGTGTCGCCAGCATGGACGGCCGCGTTGACCTCCGTTGGGGTGGAATCGATGACGGGCGGGAGCCACGGGCGGGCGTGGCCGTGGTGGCTGGCGACGAGGTGGACGACGAGGTCGTGGTCGACAGGCTCGGCGCCGGGACGGTCGAGGTGGCGACGGACCAGGCCGGCGGACCAGGCCTCGTGGCGGGCGCCCGGGGGCAGACCACTGCGGAGCCGGGCCGACCGGTAGGCGGCGCGGTCGTCGGGGTCGATGCCGGACTTGGCGAGGGGCTCGTTGAGGAGCAGAGGGGCGTAGGGGTCTCCGCCGCAGAGCATGACCTGGAAACGGGGCTCGGTCTTGCCGAGATCGTGCCAGCGGGCGGCGAGCTCGACGGCTCGGATCAGCTCGGTGGTGAGTCCGATGGCGGTGGCGATCTGGCGGGCGCGGTCGCCGACGTTGGTGTGGTGGGCGGCGAGGGTGACGGCACGCAGGCCAATCGAGCTGCACTCCGGCAGCTCGTCGTCGCGTTCCACCACGTCGGCGTGGTGACGGGCTGTGAGGAGGTAGCGGTCCCCCGTCGGCCTGTCGTCGCCGAGCAGGACGTCGACGGCACGGTCGGTGACGGGCACGACGTCCACGCCGGCTCGCAACCAGGCCATGAGAGTGGCGAGAGCAGCCGGTGTCCAGGCGGTGCCTGGCAGCCGCTCGTCGGTGTCGCCCCCGGGATGGGCGTCGTGGGCGGTCTCGATCACTGCCGCTAGCCATGGACCGAGCTGTTCGCTCGACGCGGCGGTAGAGGCGTCGTCGTCAGTGGCAAGCTCCCGGAGGTGGCGGCGTAGCTCGGTGGCGTCGGTTCCGGTCAAGCCGAGCCGGGTGGGAGTGCCACGGTCGAGCCGGAGGCGGCGGCGCCAGTCGGATCCCGGCTGGAGAGGGGTAAACCGGGCGGCCTCGGCCAGGTCGACGACGGTTTCGTTTGACTGCGGCGCCCATCCGAACCGGTCGAGCCCGCCCCGCTCGGCCGGTACCACCAGGGCGTCACCGGGCCGGAGGTCTCCTGCCTCCACCCACGTCCACCGGCCTCCGACCGGGGAGCCCCCGTCGGCTTCCGACGCGATGCGAGAGGTCTGTCGCCAGGCGAGGGCGCGGAAAGGTTCGGTGACGGTTCGCACCTTGTCATCGCCTGCGGCCTCGGCCTCAAGGTCGCTGACGGGCGGAGGTGACTCGCCGGCCAGCCATCGCCGGGCGGCGTGGAGCGGTACCTCGACCTGCTCGGCTGCCAGCACGGGCAGAGCAGCGAGATCGAGGCCGACGTCGTCGGCGGCCCGTTCACCGCCGTCCAGGGGGTCGTCATCGAGCAGGCCGTCGCGCCAGGCGATGCTGACGCTGGCTGCCTGTGAGCCGAGGCCGTGCAAGTACGGGGCCACCGGGGGGTCCGGGTGGGGTGGTGGCGCCGTCCTGACCCAGGCGTCGAGTATCGGAGTAGTGACCATCGGTGCCGGTGACCGGTCGGCGGCGACGCCCGCCGGTGGGTCGAGGTCGCGGCAGGCGAGCGGAGAAACGTCGAGGGTCCCACCGCCGGCATCGACCAGGCCAGCCAGCCACGTCCAGGTGGCCAGGCGGGGAGCCCCGTAGACGGGGTCGGGCTCGCCGTCGTGGACCACGACTGCCTCCACCTTCTCGCCGGTAACACGGCCGAGCCGGTTGAGACGGCCGAATCGCTGGACCAGCGCGTCCCAGGGAGCCGACTCGGTGACCAGGCCGTCGGCGTCGAGGTTGGCGCCCACCTCGACGGTCTGGGTCGCCACCAGGATCGACGGCCGCTGGGCCTGGTCGCGGTCGCGGTCGACACCGAACCGGGGCAGGAGACGGGCGGTGAGCGCCTCCCGGTCACCGGGCCGGGAACGCCCGATGAGTAGCAGCACCTCGGCGTCGAGCGGCTCGCAGGCCCCTCCGGCCGTCTTCAGGAGGGCGGCGTGAACCAGGCGGGCCCGGTCGACCGTGTTGCAGATGGCTAGGACGGTGCCGCTGCCCTGGCGGACCAAGCGGGCGGCATGGCCGGCCATCGTGTCGACGGTCGCCTTGGTGGGGCAATTGTCAAGCCGAAGGTCTTTGGTGGCAGTCAGGCGAGACCAGGCGAGGTCGTTGGCCCGGTGCGCGGCGACGTCGAAGTGGAAGGTGCGCCGACCCGAGCTGCCAGGAGTAGCGGATAGCTGGACCACGGTCGCAGGCGCCACCCCCTCGACGCCAGGGTCCCGGCGCTGTGCATCGTGAAGGGTGCGCAGCATCGCCTCGGCGAGATGAGCCTCGTCCACCAGGATAAGGGCCTCGGTGCCGACCAGGGCGGCGTCGATTGGCTTGCGCCGATCGCTGACACCGTAGCCCCGGAACAGCAGGCGGCTTCCGAGCTGGTCGACGGTGCCAACCACCAGGCCGGGGAGGTCGGGGCGGTCCAGCCAGGCTGCGTCCCAGGTGATGCCGCCCCGCATGCGGGTGACAGGCAGGACGCTACGGCGGGTAGGGGCGACGGTCACGGGGGCGGGCACCGTGAGCGGGGCCCCGGCGTCGGGGGCGATGCGCCTCAGCGCCCGGGCCACGTGGCCCACGGCGCTGTCCTGGCCGTCGGCTATCGCGTGGTCGAGGGCGCTCGAGAGCTGACAGGCCCGCATGTAGGCCTCGTCGACGACGATGCGGCGGTCGACGATGAAGAACGTCCGCCGCCGGCCCGGCCCGCCTCGCTCCGACCGGGCCGCCACGAACACGGCGATGTCGAGCAGCGCCGTCTTGCCGAGGCCGGTCGGGGCGTCGATGACCTCCGGCCAGGCGCCGTGCCGCTCCACGTGGGTGACAAGGTCGTTCTGCCACGGGAAGGGCCGGACGCCGTGCACCTCGGCGAAGAAGTCGACGAACTCGACCTCCGCACCGCTCATGGCCGGACCTCCCCCTCGGGCCGGTCCGGGGCCAGGAGCCCGATCCCGAGGTAGCGGCCGGCACCGAGCATGACAGGGCCAGCGACCGGGCGGTCGAACGCCAGCTCCACATGGCGGAACAGCTTGCCCCGCAAGTGGTCCGGGAGGTCCCGGGGCCTCAGGCGGATACCGCCTACCGTCAACGGGGCGGTGCTGACCTGCACCCTCTGGGGCTCCGGCAGGCCGAGCGCCACGCAGCAGCGGGCCACCTCGCTGGCGGCGTCGCCCCGCTTCGGGAACCGATCGAGCACAACCGGGGTGACCGACACCCACTGGGTGCTGCCCTGCCGCCACCGCTCAGGACGGACACCCCAGGGCCGGACAAGGCCAGGTCGGTGCTCAAGATCGACCCGTCCGATCCCCGGCACGTCCAGGGGAAAGGTCCGGGCCATCGAAGGCCGGATATCGGCGGAGCGTCCAGACGGGGCTAGGACGCCCCGGACGATCGCCCGCCGCTCGTCAGCAGGCAGATCCGGGACGGCGACCGCCATGCCGAGCAGATGCCCGTCGGCGTGCGGGTGGCCGGCGTCGGGCAGGGCCAGGAACGCGACGTGCGGTCGACCCGGCGTCCCATGACCGTGGAGGGCGTCCGGGAGAGGGTCCGCCGTACTGGACATCACCGCCCGGCGCAGCGCCTGGGTGAATTGGGGCGCGAGGCGGCCGTCGGGACGGACGCCGGCGAAGCTCAGCACGATCACGTCGGTGTAGACGGATGGCTCCGTCTTCGGATGGGTGACCGACGAGGCCTCGGCGCCGTCGAGCCGGTAGGTCACCGCCCGACTGACCTCCCACGCCGGGCGGTCCGCCTCGTGCTGGATCACAAGCTCGTCGAGGTATCCAGGATACGGGACACGCAACAAGTGCGGTCCCCTACCGTCGGGCGCCGGGGTGAAAGGCACGACGCCGGGTTCGGGCCGCTCATCGCCGTCCATAGCCCGACACCGCACCGTGGCGATGCCCGTGGACCGGCCCAAGTACGGCACCCGCCGGGCGATGCCGTCGAGACGGTCAATCGTCGATGCATCGACCTTCGCGCCCAACCAGGACAGACGCACGCTGGTTGACTCAGGCAGGCAGGCCGTCCTGCGGCGAAGAGCGTTGCTGCGGGCCAAGTGGAACTGGCTGCCACCCTTGGGCTCGACCCGATTGGTCACGACGTACGACCGGCGAACCGTCGAGACCGCCGCGGGCGAAGCCCACACCACCGGCGGCCCGAGGCGTTCGAGCCACCGCAACGCCTCATGGTCATCCGCCGAGCGTGCACCGGCGACGAAGGCGCAGAACACCCTCGCCGGGTGCGGGGGCCACTCCGTGCTCTCCCGGTCGGCGGCCCCGGCAGCGTCATAGCGGCCCGACAGCAACTCGATGTCGACAGCGAGCGCCATGCCCTCACTCCCCCGTGGTCTCAGCCCGGGTCAGGGCGAAGTCGATAGCCGCACGGAGGCCCTTGCCGGGCACCAGTCGGACCGGCTCGGTCACGAGCGGCATGCCGGCCGTCCCGCACTCCGAGGTCGCCTCCTCGTAAAGGCTGATCGCCTCAGCAGCGGAAAGCGTGAACGGCTCCACCTTGCCGCCCCGACCGACCCACTCTAGGACCTCCGAGGTCGTCACCAAATCACAGCCGCTTCTTAGCCACAGCGCCGGGCCCGAGAACGCCAACCGATCGGCGAGCAGCGCGTACGCGGCGATCGTCGCCCGAGCGGCCACGGCCGCCTCGTAGGGGGCTGCGCCGAAGCCGACCCGGTCGAGACCCGACAGCGACACAGTGGCGAACCGCTCCGCCAACGATACGGTCACCCCGCCATGGGCCTCACCCGGGGCGATATTGCCATGGCCGATCTCGCTCAGCTTCTCGCCCTTAGCCTTCTCCCCCACGGCAGTGAACGTCAGCGCGCCCTCCTCGTCCCGCCTCCCAAGGCCGGTCAGGTTGAGGGGGTCCATCCGCCCCGCCCTGCGGGCCCCGAACTGGGGGTCCCACCCCACAAGCTCGCTGCTATAGATCCGGGGAAACTTGGCTTGGCGGCCCTTACGGTGGCTATTCCACGCCCCGAAGACCACCGAACCGGGATCGTGGCGCAGCAGGACGGTAGCGTCCTCCAGCGAAGCCGCCTGGAACGCCCTGCCCAGCTCAGTCTTGTCGAACTTCACCCCGTCGATCTCGCTGTCAAGCAGGTAGGCGTCCGCATAGCGGTGCGGTAGCTCCAGCGACGTCAGGATGACCTGGCTGGCACCGTCGTGGTGGATCTCCATCAACGGGATGGCGATCCGGCCCGCCCGCTGAGCCCGCAACAGGGTCTCCTCGGCCCGGTTGGCCTGCGAGGCCACACTGTCAAGGAGCACGTCCTGGCGGACAGCGCCGTCGACCGTGCGCTCCTCGACCACGTACGGCCGAGGCTGCCCATCCTTGGGATACGTCGGCGGGAACAGGCGAGCCCCCGGACCACCGCTCGCCTCGTAGATCGTCCGGACCCTGATCACGGCCCGGTCCGTCGCCAGCGCCACAGCATCCCGCAGCTCCCCATAGGTGATGGTCATCACGCCCTCCAGTCATTTCGCCGTGGACGACGAGACCGCCGTCGCGGTGATCATGGCACGTACATGTGACAGCGACCCGGGATGCAGGAACCGAAACCCTCCTCCTGCATTCGCCACAAGCGAAGCTGATTACCAACCAACCCAGCCACCGCCCGACTCTGGTAGCAGTCGTGGTAGCAGTTCACCCTGTGCTAGCCGTGGACCAGCCAAGCAAAGGCCCAGGTCAAGCCAAGTGAGGGAGCGTGGATGCACGCCAGCGGACCCCTCGCCGGCATCTTGTAAGCGTTGGGTGTTGCCCGACGTTGATCTCCAATGGCGGTCGTCATTCCAGGCGCGAGCGTGGAACCCGGGCCTTCGCTCGAGGAGGGGGCTCGTCTCGCACCTGTCCCGCGCTCCAAGGTGCCGCGGCGGTGCCGGTTCGTTGAGGTGCTGCCGCGCACGCCGAAACGGGGAAGCTGTTGAAGAAAGAGCTGGCGCGGGCGCCGGTCGAGGAGGTGGGCTGGAACCTTGCGCACCTGATGCGGCGGGCCAACACGACCGCCCCGGCAGTCCAGACACATGCGGCGTTGCCGGGCACCGGGCGTTAACTCGTCGAGACGCGACGGGCTGCTGGCTACTTGGTACTGGATGGTCTTGGTGCGCAGCGAGTCAACGGCGTATCGGCCCCGGCTCGTTGGCGCCGCCGAGTGGACCTTGTCGGCGATCAGAAGGTCGAAGGTGGAGGGGGTGCGGCGGTTGACGACCCCGGCAAGCACCTCGTCTAGCAGCGACTGGGCCCGTCGGTCTTTCAGCCAGTCGATCGAGACGATGAGCCGGGGAAAGAGGTGAAGACATTGGCCCCGATTCCGCGGTCGCGCCGGAGCTGGCGAACGGCGTCCGTATCGGCGATCCGGAACTTGAGGCCGAACCGGTCGCGCATCTCCTCCTGCCACCTGATCGTTAGCCCGGCCGGGCAGACAACGAGCACAGTGCAGGCCCGGTGGCGGAGCAGTAGCTCCTGCACGACGAGCCCGGCCTCGGTGGTCTTGCCTAGCCCGACGTCGTCGGCGATCAGCAGGTTGGCCCTCGGCATCGTCAGCGCCCGAACCACCGGGTCGAGCTGATAGTTCCTCGATCGTGATGCCGCTGCGGAAGGGCGCCTGAGGCCGAGCTAGTGCTGCGTCGCGGATTTGACTTGTGACAGGGTTTTGCGGCCTCGGCGTACTTTTTCGAGGATGTCGTCTGCGGCGGCATGCCACACGAATGGTTTGGGATCGGTGTTCCAGTGGCTGACCCAGGTGGCGATGGCTTCGATCAGGGCGGGCACGCTGGTAAAGGTTCCTCGGCGCAGTCGGCGGTCGGTCAGCTCCTTGAACCACCGTTCCACGAGGTTGAGCCACGACGAGCTGGTGGGTGTGAAATGCAGATGCCATCGGGCCCGTCGGGGGTGCGCCAGCCACTCGGTGACCTCGGGAGCTTTGTGCGCGGACAGGTTGTCGAGGACCACGTGAATGTCGAGGCTGCGAGGGACCGCCTTGTCGATCTTCTTGAAGAACGCCAACACATCCGCTGCGGTGTGGGATCTGCGGCACTGGGTGATCATCTCACCGGTGGCGATGTTCAACGCGGCGAACAGGTCGGTAGTGCCGTTGCGCTTGTAGTCATGTGTCATCGTGTTGGCCCGACCGCGGCGCATCGGCAGCGACGGCTGGGTCCGATCGAGCGCCTGGCACTGGGTTTTCTCGTCGAAACTGAACACCACCGCCTTGGCGTAGGGGGGGTCCAAGTACAAACCGACCACGTCGACCAGCTTGTCCTCGAAGCAAGGGTCGTTGGAGACCTTGAAACCGTCGACCTTCCACGGCTTGAGCTCATGGTCTTTCCAGATCCGCGCCACCGTGTCCTTGCCGACCCCCAACTTCTTCGCCAACGTGCGGGTCGTCCAATGCGTCGAGGTGTCCTCAGGCAGCTCGTTGCAGGTCACCCGGACCACCTCGGCCACCGTGCCTTCGGGCAAATATGCCTTACGGCCCCGACCCTTGGCGATCGTCCCCACCCCAGCCACGCCCTGGCGGGCGAAGTCGGCCCGCCACGCTCGCACCGTGTTCGCCGACACCCCGACCCGGCGACCGATGTGCTCGTTGGGGACGCCGTCTGCAGCGGCCAACAAGGCGTCGGCCTGGCGGACCGCCCGGTGAGGCAACGACGACGACCTGGCGATCTGGTCCAACTGGTCTCGCTGAGCGTCGGTCATCAACAACGGCGGGGGCACCACGCATCGTCAACATGATGCCAATCCTAGCCACAAATCATTTTGAAGACACAGCACTAGGGACGAGGGAGCTCCTGGTGGGGGATGACCTGCGCGCCTGGCTCATGCTCCCATAGAACAGTCAGCTCGTCGCCGAACCCGTCGTCTTCGAGCGACGACATTCGGACGAGGTGGTGCGGTCGGGTGCCGGCCACGACGTCCTCGGGCAGCGACGAGGGCACAACCTCATTCACAGCCCAAATGCGATCACGGCATCGCACAACCTGGGCCCAGCTCCGGCACCACGATCTGTATTGACGATCGCGTTACGACGCTCATCCCGCTCCCTGAGTAGCTCTCACCACCACGGTAGAGGACGGATGTGACCGAGATCAGGAGACCGCGCGTCTTGCCGTATTGCCAAATTGCGCCAAGATGGTCGAAGGCATCAGTCCGACGAGTGCGATCACGGTCCGAACAACTCGTCACTGAGCGAAAGGACACCTGTGGTTTACGACAAGGTCATCGAGTTGCGAGGTTCTATAACATTTGACTCTTACCTCCATGTCCTAGAGGAGCTTTTACGGCCCTCTAGCGGCAAGCAGGTCCTGATAGATCTTTCACAAATTCACTTCGCCCACGCAAGTGGAATGACCCCGTTAGTCGCCCTTATCTCTGATATATGCGATCAAGAGTGGTCTATAGACGTCGCCCTGCCAGAGAACGACTTCTTGTATGACTACTTCCGTAAAGCCGGTTGGCTTCAAGGCATCACTGGCGCACAGAGTGATGGTTCGAGCAGCATCCCTGGGAGTAGCTACGTCCCACTCACAAAATACGACACCGAAGCGGAACTCAATCCGCTCATTGCTGATATAGTAGGTCACTTCTCCCGAGAAGAGGTCTTCGGCACGGGGGTGCTTGAAGCGATTGAGTGGTCCTTAAGTGAAGTTGCGGATAACGTCCTGACCCACGCAGGCGGAGCGAAGGGATGGATACAATTGATTGCCCAGCCGAAGAAGCACCTTATGGAAGTTGTGGTTGCGGATTGCGGCAGAGGCATCACTAGCTCTTTGAAAGAGGGATATCCAGAAATTGCGGACGATGGAGATGCTCTTCAAAGAGCAGTAGAAAAGGGCGTCACTCGCAACCAAAAGGTCGGGCAGGGGAACGGCCTAGCTGGCACGCTTCGTATAGCAATCGGGGCTCATGGCTGGGCCAAGGTGCATTCAGGATCCGCTCTCCTGAGCTACAGCCCACCGCCAGAGTCACAACGGTCGCACCTCAGAGTGGGCCAACGCATGCCGGGTGGTATCAGCAATGGCTTGATGGTACGACAGGTTCCCTATCATCAAGGAACTGTTGTTCTGCTCAGCCTCCCTACAAGCAGTCAGTTAGACGTAGCGAACGCGCTGTGGGGGAACAGGCCCTCCAGTGCCCTAGAACAGGAGCACCTCCTGGAAGGGGGATATCATGCAGTGCTAAAGCTGAAGACTGAAGCGAGCGGCTTCGGAAATCGACCTTCGGCCCGCCCGATCAGAAGGCGCCTGCAGAATCTCTTGAATATGTATGAAGACTCGAAGATACTGGTTGATTTTGAAGGCGTGCACGTCGTGTCAGCCTCTTTTGCCGATGAGTTTATTGCGCGATTGGTCAAAGAAATCGGTGTGGCTACGTTCTTCCAGCGTGTCGGGCTTCAAAATATGAATGAGTTGACAAGGCGTACCGTCGACGAGGTACTACAGCAACGCCTGTCGTCGTGAGATGTTAATCAATCGTTGCTCTCTGCTCCTGGCTGTGACGTGCAGGGGACGGCAATAGGGTCCACGTAGGACGCTACCCAAAGGAGGCCCTAAGTCTGTGCCGGTGGGCTTGGTACCAGTGTCGTCCGACGTCGGTAAGAACGCGGTAGTCGCCCTGGATTCTCAGACTTGCATTGTACTTGTCTAGCCCATTCTGGGGGCGCGTTGAGACGGCGTGAGGTTGCTCGGTTGTTTTTTGTGGGTGTCGACGTCAGGCCAGGAGGATGGCGAGTCCGGGATCGGGCGCTCGGGCCCGTCCGACGAGGTATTCGACGGCATCGACACTGTGTTGGGTGGCGTAGAGCCGGTTTACAACGCCTGCGATCGCGCCGGGATACCCCGGGTCGGTGCTCACACTCTCCGCCATTCGGCCGCCACCGACATGCTCCGCGCTGGCGGGTCGCTGCCCGAGATCGGCCAGGTGCTTCGGCATCGACGGCCCGGGACCACGGCGATCTACGTCAAGGTCGACCTTGACGCTCTCGGCGCGCTCGCTCGGCCCTGGCCGGGAGGTGTGGCATGAGCGGCCTTGCTGGCGCCGTCGGCGACTACCTGGTGGTCCGCCGTGCCTTGGGCTTCAGGCTGCAGCGGGCCGAGAAGCTCCTCGGCCAGTTCGTCGCCTCCTGCGACGCCCTCGACGCCACCGTGGTCACCGTCGAGGGGCGGTGGCGTGGGCCAAGCTGCCCGCCGAAGGGAGCCCGTCGTGGTGGGCGCAGCGACTCGGCGTCGTGCGCGCCTTCGCTACCTGGCTGGCCGCGTCCGAGCCGGCCACGCAGATTCCACCGCCGGACGTGTTCGGACCACTCCGCTCTGGCCGTGCCGTCCCCTACCTCAACACCGACGCCGAGATCACCGCGCTCGTCGACGCCGCCGAACGCCTGCCCTGGCCGACGGCTCGGGCCAGCCACTCGTTGAGAGCCAACGATTCCGCCAGCTTCTCCGTCAGCGACTCACCGAGCACCACCAACCCTACGAACCCTCGCGCGTTCCGTGGTGGACCACCAACGCTCTACGCGCCAGAGGGACGTGAATGGTTACGTCGCGATCGTAAGCGCCATTTCGTGACCGGATGGCTGTCTCCGTCCCACTGCCGATCGGCGCGCGCCGGTTGCAACGGTCAATACCGCGAGCGGGTCAAAGCAGCGCAGGCGAGCGTTGATGGCTGTTTTGGCGGCGTGTACCATTTGGGTCGAACAACTGAACCGGGCTCAGATGCTCCGACTGCTGAGATAGGGTCCGTAGAGGATCTCCGGACATGGGAGCGTCGCCCTTTCGGCTGGTAGCCAAACTGGCAGCCAAGACAGCCGACGACGATCGACGCCCGTCAACGCGTTGACGACCATCGGGCCAGCTCAGGGTATGGGACAGTTCTGCTCAGCGACGGGCCGGCAAACGTTCGTTCCATAGTTATTCTCATGTCGTGCACGACGACACCAGGGGAGCTGTCGCCTACATAGCTGGGTGTGCCACGAACGAAATGAGCAAGTCGAGCATCTTTGACTACTCGGCGGAAGTGCATCGATCGCTAACCGGGACCATCACGCATGTCCGCGCGAGCGTCCACGACCATACGACAGGAGCGCAGATCAGCGGCTCCGGAGCGGGCGGAAGCTACAACCTGTTCCACTATGGCCATGGGAGTCACATCTCGCTCAACAAGGAGAGCGGCGGGAACTACTCCGGCTTCGACTACGCCACGGGCAGCCACTTCAGCATCACCGTCAGTGGTAACAACGTTACCGTCTACGACTACGGCGCCGGGCGGCACTACCAGTACAGCCTCTAATTCTGGGAGGCGCTCTGGTCTCTCGCCGCCTCGACGATTTGAAGCGGTGTGTGGCATCTCGTTTGCATGGAGTGCTGGACCGCCGTCGGATGCGTTCAGCCCCCCAGGAGCCCTCCCCTTTCTCTGGCATCATGGTGACGTGCCGAGGATCAGGATCGATCGGACGGAGCTGCCGGGCTTTTCGCTTGTCGACGTCGACACCCCTGAGGCACACGCCTTCACGACCTACCTGGCCTACTGGGAGGCCTTCGCAAGCATCGTTACGGAGCTCTACGCCGATCCGGTTCAGGTGCTCGACGAGCTGGCCCAGCGCAAGAAGTTCAGATCGCTGAGTTCTTCCCAATTCGCTGGCAAGACCGACCGGCTCCAGGAAATGTTGCTCAGCTCATGGCACCACGAGCTGGGCCTTTACATGGTGGACGAGGACGATCCCCGGGTGATCGCTTACAACCACCAGGTGCTGGTGTCGGCCTACTACGCCATCTCCCACTCGGCGCGGGCGTGGCTGCTGGCCTATAATAATTCGGAGCCGACAAATCACCGGTCGGCCCTTAGCCTCGATCCACCGACCGGGATGGTGGGATAGAGCCCGCCTATCCACGAGAAATGCCTCCTGAGCAGCGAGAATAGCGATGTCTGAATTCGCAGTTCCCGCCGCTCGAGGAGGCACTTTCGGTGAGCCAAGTATCGCGCAAACTGGACCGGGTCGAGGTGGTCTTCGACGACGCCAACCTGGTGGCTAACGCCGGGCTGGTTCTGGTGGCCACCCTGGTGGCCCGACTGGACCTCGAAGCGTTGATCAACGCCACGGTCCGTCTGGCCGGTCGGGTCGGGGGTTCGTCACCGGGCGCCAAGGTTTTGACGTTGGTCCATGCCCTGGTGGCTGGGGGGTCGCACATCGATCACGTAGACATCCTGCGCTCGGGGGGCACAGCTGGGGTGCTCGGCCATCGGGTCTTCGCTCCCTCCACGCTCGGCACGTTCCTCAGGTCGTTGACCAATGGAACGCAAACCGTCATTGCTTGACACTGCCTCCTTTGGCGGTTGGCCTCGAGGTGATCGGGGTCGTCGAGCTCGTGCGGTGCTGGCACGCATAGCGATGGCCGGGCCTGCGGGTGGATCGTCGTCGAGCGGGATTCGTAGGTGTAGGTCGACCTGCCAACCTTGCACCTTGACGTCTTCGAGGACCAGGCGTAGTAGCTGTTGGCGGCCATCGAAGTCGAGTCGGTCTATCCCGGCGGCCGCTCGGGTGGCGAAGGCTTCGATCCGCTTGTGGAGTTTGTTGTCTTGGGCGAGTGCGGCCCGCTGGGCGATGAGCGTGTCTCGTTCGTCGTCGAGGCGACGCCGGCGGACATCGAGCTCGGCGGCACGGCCGGTCATGTCGGCGATGTCGATGATCCCGGCTTGGTAGAGGTCGGCCAGGCGGCGCCGCTCTGCGGCGGTGGCCTCGAGGCGGCGTTGGAGGTGGCCGAGTTGGGCGGAGAGCAGCTCGTCGTCGGGGGTGGGCTGGCCGGAGACGACTGCTGTCTCGCCGGCGGCGAGAAGGTCAGGACGGGTGAGCAGGACGCGGACTTGGTCGAAGACGAAGGTGTCGAGCTCGTCGGCACGGATGCGTGGTTCGGAGCAGCGGCGGTCGTTCCCGCCGGCTTGGACCCGGTCCCGGTGGGGGCAGAGGTAGTAGCGGGTCACCTCTTCGTTGCGTCGGGCCCGGTGGCAGACGAGTTTGACTCCGCAGCGGTCGCAGCGCAGCAGTGTTCGCAGCAAGAAGGTGTTCGTCTCGGTCCGTCGCCGGCTGTAGGTGGTGTTGTCGCGTGCTGCGTGTTGGACGGCGTCGAAGGTTCCCTCGTCGATGATGGCCGGGATGGGGATCTCGATCCATTCTTGTCTCGGGCGGCGGGTCAGGCGGTCCCGGCCGATAGCGGGGTCGTAGCTGGTGTGGGTGCGGTTCCAATACAGCCGGCCGACGTAGGCCTCGTTGCGTAGCACACGGAAGATTGACGACAGACGCCACATCGCCTTGCCGTCGGGCGATGCCACGCCGTCGTCGGCGAGGACGACAACGAGATGACGGATGGTGGCGCCTCCGAGGTAGTCGGCGAAGATGCGTCGCACCACGGCCGCCTCGGGCTCACAGACGACCACGTGGGGGCCTCTGTCGGCGCTGCGGGGCACGCGCCGGTAGCCGTAGGGGACCTTGTGGGAGAGCACCTCCCCGGCCCGAGCGCGATACATTTTCCCTCGCCGTTCGCGTTCGGAGAACTTGGCCCGTTCGTATTCGGCGATGACGCCTTGGACCTGGACGAGCAGGCGGGCCTGGGGATCGGAGTCGATGGGCGGCGAGTCGGTGAAGCACACGGTCACACCCAGGCGGGCGAGCTCATCGAGGATCAGCATCTGGTAGGCGAACGAACGAGCAAGACGGTCAGGCGACAGGCACCAGATCGCCTCGACGGTCCCCGCTTGGGCGGCATCTCTGGCAGCGTCGAGGCCGGGACGGTCCAGGCGGGCCCCGGAGTGGCCGTCATCGACGAACTCGGTCACCAACTCATCGCCGTTGGCGGCCACCCTGGCCCGCAAGGCGTCGAGCTGGGAGCCGATCGTGCCTTTCGCCTCTTGGGCTTCGGTCGACACCCGTGCGTAGATTCCGACTCTCACCTTGGGCCCCTGTCGAGGTTGGCGGGTCCACCGGTGGCAGCCCTGGACGTCACCGTTGGGCTCGGTGGCCAAGAACTCATGCGTGGTTCTCCTCATCTCTTCGATGAAAGGTCGAATCGAAAGCGGAGCAGTCGGTGACCAACAGGCTGTAGGTGGCGGCCAGGGACTCGATTCGAGGGTCGGTGTAGGGGCTCCATGATGGCCGTGCCGCTCCCACCAGCCGGGCCGAGAAGTCCGGCTCAGAGACGGGCCAGGCGATCAGGCCACACAGGCCCCGGCGGCCGAATCGGGCGGCCGCCACCTCGGCGGGCAGCCTCCCTGTGTTTACGATGGCGTTTCGCAAACGTTCGTAGTCGGCCTGGGCCGACTCGACGGCTGGCCAGAACCGGCTCATCTGCGACGGGCCCGCTGGATGCTGCGGGGGTGAAGAGACACCCCCAGCTCGGCACGGATCGCCGCGACGGCCTCCGAAGCCGGGACAGGACCCAGACGCTCGAGCACGGCCAGGACCTCGCCGTTCAACTTCGTCGGACCCTTCCGGCCTCTGCGCCCGTCGAGCAGACCGGTCATCCCCCTCTCCTCGAAGGACGCGGCCACCAGATAGAACTCGGCTCTCGAGTAGCCATGGGCAGCTGCCGCGGCGGTGACGGTGTCGCCCTCGACCAGATGCGCCCTGAGCATCTCGTATTTCACCTGGACCTTGTCGGCCGGGAAGAAGAACGAGCCGCCCGTGGCGAACACCGGAGCGCTCACCTCTTCGGGACAGGGATGGACAAGACCCAGAGCCTCCAGAGCCGAACGGCGGGAATCGTTGCTCATCGACATCACCTCCCGTCGAAATGTAGAGGTGAATTACATCGATGTCAAGCATTGTGCGACACCCTCACCTCCGTCAGTCGCCATGACAACCACATTACGCTTGAATTACAAGAACTATTCACACCAACCCTTCTTCGCCGTCCACCCAAAACGACATACATCGCTGACATCACGACGAACATGGCTAGACACCGGGCGAGCCTTTCGAGCGCCGGCCGCCCTGCCCCGGAGCAGGCCCAGGACGCCGATGAATCCCCGCCGAGCGGGCGTCTATCAACCGCCCGGTGCGATAGACCAGCTTTGCGTTCCGCAGGTGTTCACCTTCGGCCACGTCCGCCAGCTCGAAGCGGTGGTCGGCAAGGCGCTCGAGCGGGCGTGGAAGGCGGGAGCAGGACCGGGCGCCGATCAGCTGATCATCGATGTCGACTCGACGATCTGTCAGGTCTACGGTCGGCTCAAAGCCGGCGCCGGCTACGGCTACACCAAGGTGTTGGGCTATCACCCGATCCTGGCCACCCGCGCCGATACCGGCGAGATCATCCACGCCCGGATGCGCACCGGCTCAGCCAACACCCAGCGAGGAACGAAGCGCTTCGTCGAAGAGTTCGTCGCCCGGGTCCGCCGGGGCGCAGCGACAGGCGAGATCGTGGCCCGCTTCGACTCCGGCTACTGGTCGAACGAGACCATCACCGTCCTGGGGCGCCTGGACGTGCGCTACACCATGGCCGTGCGAGCCACGACCAAAGCGGTGGCCAAAGCCATCGCTACCATTGACGAGGCCGACTGGACACCCATCGACTACACGCCCGACGGGGAGGCGGCCGTCGCCGAGTGCGACTACAAAGGTCGGCGCCTCATCGTGCGCCGCACCCGCCTCACCGGCGCCGCCCAAGCCGCGTTGTGGCCCGACTGGCGCCACTTCGCCTTCCTCACCGACCTGGCCGGCCCCGCCGTCGCCCTCGACGTCTTCCACCGCCGTCACGCGGTGGTCGAGCTGACCATCGACGACCTCAAGGAGGGATCGGGGATCGACCACGTCCCGTCGGGGAACTTCTCTGCCAACGGAGCGTGGCTGGCCGCCGCAGTCCTCGCCCACAACCTGATCCGCTGGAGCGCCACCATCGGCTCACCGCACCCCGTCGACGCGCTCTCCGTCGCCCGCACCATCCGGACCCGGCTCATCAACATGCCCGGCCGGATCGTCAACCTCCACGGCACCCCTACCCTGCGAGGCCCGCGCCGCTGGCCCTGGGCGCAATGGTTCAACCGTCGCCTCGCCCGGCTACGGGCCCTGCCCAGTCCCAGCGGGTAGCCCTACCACCGCGGCCGGCGCACCGCAGACGGCGTCACCCACCAAGCGCTGACAACCGGCACAGATCACCACCAGCGGCCTGGTCCAACGCGGTCGCGAAATCCAGGCAGCCCCAAACGGAGCAGAGCCCGTCATCCGCCCCGGCTCACCACAAACCGAAACCAGCGATCACCCCCCCGTCGGTGGATCGAGGCTTAGTGCCATGGCCCAGATGCTGCACGGGTCCTATCTCTTCCCGGCGCCCTGGAACTTCACCTGCATCAAGGTAAGCGAGCCACCGGAGTGGTTCGGCTTCCCTCGCCCGCCGGAGGTCGTCTCCAACCTCTCCTCGAACTACGACTGCTACGACATGGTGGCCAAGGCGCTTCGGACGAGCCGGCTGAAGCGTCTGAGGGATCTGGTCGAGGCCGAGAAGGGGGTGCTCAAGGTCAAGCGGGCGCCCAACGGCACCCTCCAGAGGATTGACGAGGGCTCAGTGCCCACAACGGTCTTCGACGTCCTCTGGCGCTCCCGAACCCGGTCGAGCTACGGGAACCCGTCCATGTTCTACGTAGGCACCCTCGATCCGTTCCGTGCTCGGGCGATGACTCGGTCGGTCAAGACGATGGTCGAGGCCACGATGCTGCTCTTTGAGGCGTGCGTGGCCCAGCGATCGCGTGAGGCCCTCGCTGCTGCGGCCGTGCACTACGTGTCGCGGGACCAAACCGGCATCACCGAGCAGACCCTCCTTCCCCGGGTGCGGGCGCTCGGGCTAGTTTGACCCAAGGGTCCGACACCGTGAGCCTACCTATGGAGCAGAACCTTCACTATCCCGCGAGCATCCCGCGGGCGCCGCAGATTACCGAAGGTCGCCGGCGGCCGCATAGGGCGAATGACCTGCAGGAACGATCTTTGACAGGGCACCAGTCGTCTACCGGGCAGCACTGATAAGGCAGAAGTCTGCTGTGTGAGGAGATCTTTTGCGCAGAACCGCCTGCCGCCCCTTTCGGAAGGCGTTCAGCATGACGCAGCGGGACGAGCGCCAGCTCATACACTCCCGCGGCGATGTTGGAGCGGCCGGCCCCGACCACCAGGGAACCGCACTCACCAGGCCATGCGCCTGCAACGACGGGTTGGGAAGACTGGTTGCTCGAGCGCGCCAGGCAACGGCCCCCGATCGATGTCGCCGTAGTGCCCGGGTCCACACCGGTGGTGTCGTTCGGACCGCCAAAGGGCCCGACAGTAGCGACCCTTGGCATCAACCCCTCCAGCCGAGAGTTCCTCGACCGCACAGGTGCACTCCTCGGTGGCCCCAAGCGTCGGCTTGCCACGTCGGCCTCCCTCGGACACCCCGACCTTGGCCCCCTCGACGGGACCGGGGCGGCGGCTGTGATCGCCGACTGCGCCAACTACTTTCACCGTCAGCCCTACACGCGATGGTTCAACCCTCTCGACCGGCTCCTGCGCTCCGCTCTCGGCGTCAGCTACTACGAAGACACCGCCTCTCACCTCGACCTCGTCCAATGGGCCACGAAACCTGTCTGGGGCGGCCTCGATGACGCGGCTCACCGCCAGTTGCTCGCCGCCGACCTCCCCTTCCTCCGCCGCCAGCTCACCGCCGGCTGGACGGTCGTCCTGGTGAACGGCAAGACCGTCATGGATTGGGTCGAGGCCGCCGGCCTCCTGACATGGCGGTCAGCTGTGGCCCTTCCCGGCCCGCCGCGTACCCGCATGGGTGTCGCCGATGTCGATGGCGTGCGCTTCGTTGGTTGGTCAGCGAACCTCCAGAGCCAGCCCGGTGCCCTTAGCCTCATCCCCGCCCTTGTCGCCGCCGTCAGAATGGCGACCGAGGGCTTTCGAGCAGAGGAGTCCGCATAGTCAGTCCGCTGTCACTCCGGTCGCGCGAGCGTACGACTCCGAGCGTGACAACCCGAACCCTCATAACGCTCCTACCAGGAACTATGCCCGATACCGACGACGCTGACAATGCTGCGCCCTCTGGCGCACTGATCACGTCAAACGGCACGCTGAGGGGACCGGGGCGGCGGTGAGATAGCCTGATCCATCTGCAACGAAGTAGTGGGCGTCGCCGATGCCGACCACGTCCTCGCTGGCCGTGACGGGCAGGTTGGCGAGGACCTGTTCGCCGGTCGGGGAGAAGCATCTGTTGTACCCGTCGTATTGGGTGGCCCAGATTGCTCCTGCCGCAGAAGTGACCGTGATGCCGTTGTCGCCGGTAGTGCAACTCGGCAGGTTGCCGCCGCCTTCAGGGCATGGAGGGCCTGTCGGTGCGAGCGATCCAGCGCTCAGGCGAGCCAGGATCCCGGACATGCCGCCTTCGTAGGCGACCCAGATCGTGCCATCGAGAGGCCCGGCCGGTTCTACGTTGTTCTGGCCGGGGAACGGCAGTGTTGCTTTGACCTGGCCGGTGGCAACTTCCACCTCTGTGAGGGCCGCTTTCCCTCCCCCGTCGGCGCTACCAGCGAGGAGGACGGTGCCTACGGTGTTGGTGGAGAGGTGGGCGACGGACTCTCCTCGAGGTGCCGCTGTCCGGTAGAGCACGTCGCCAGTGGTAATGCTCCGGGCCACAAGGTCCGTCCCGGCCGTCCAGACTAGTGATGGGTCGACAGCGAGCGCCTCGCCGGCGGCTGGCCACGAATGCAGCACCTGTAGTGTCCCGGGGTCGATCTGAAGGAGGTGCTCGGAACCGGGGTTCTCTCCGCCGGTGGTCGCCCACAGCCCACCCGATCCCGCCTCTAGCGCGTCGACCTCCTACGGAAGGGTGTTCCGGGCGTCGGTGATCCCGGTTGACGGGTCGGTACGAACGATCGACCGGCCCGCCGAGACGAACATTGCGGTCGACGATTCGGTGGCGTCGATGGTCGCCGCAGGGAACGTCCCGGACGGAAGGCCCGACCATCGCACCCCTGCAGCGGTCGGTTCTGAGGTGACGGGGAAGACGGTCGGCGCTGAAGTGGTCGGGGTGGTCCGAGCTGGCAATACGTGGATGGGTCCCACTGCCTTGCGGTGGTTCGCCGAACGATGGTCACCACCGACACCGCTCCCGCCACAAGCAGCAAGGCGATGCTGACTCGAAGCGCCGTGAGCTTTCCGTCGGCCCGCACCGTCGCACGCCCTTCACTCGGTGGCTTCGGTGGATCGTTCAACTCTCCCGCGTCGGCCACCGTTGGAGCCTAGGTAGCGATCGCACGCCCGCGTTCGCCCACATGGCCGCCTTCCTGGCCGGCACGGACCGGCTCGTAGCCGGCAACGGGATCGCGAATGTGTGGGCCCGCCAGCCCGCGAGCATGCTGGGCGGGCGGCGACCTTGGGGGATCCTGGCCGGGACGGTTCGTGCGATCTCGAGTTCGTGGGTGGCGCGATCGACCAAGCGCCCCACGTGGGGCGAGGTCCCAAACCACAGGTGGCCTGCCATGTGCATGTCCGGCGGCCAACGTCTCCGCCACGAGAAGGCCCGTACCGCCGAAACGAGACGCGAGCACGGCGCCATCGTCGAGGAGCGGTCGAGGATCGATGACTGTCAGCACCTCGGGGTGGGGCCAGCGGATGCTGCCGACGACGGAAGGACCGCATTAGCGAACAGCTGGGACAACTGGCCGCCTCGCCGGCCATGAAGAGCTTGCAGGAGTCGCCAGTGGCGGCTGGCCGGCAGCCAACCTCGTCATCCGGCAGGTCATCGGGCCATTGGCCCAGAATGACGCGGACGGCCAGGTACTCGTCGACGACGATCAACGACCGGCGCTACTTGGTCAGTTGCCTTCGCCAGGGTCGGCGCCGAGGAGAGGGTCGGTATCGCTCGCAGCGTCGAGGGCCGCCTGGAACTGCTTGGCCAGGTCGCCATCCACCACCCGCCCGAGGAACTCCCGGTCGGCCTCTGAGAGGCGAAAGTCGCCGGCTCGGCGACGCCGCCGACGCTGCTCGACGAGTTCCTCACCCAGGCTCACGCTTCTATCTTGCCGCGGATAAAGCACCTCCGGCCGCCTGGCATCCAGCCCAGGCGGCGTGACCCAGAACCGACCGGCGGCTCGTTCCGGCTCATCGGCGTGGGTATGCACCTCGTTGCCGATACTCGTGACGTAGAACTGGAGCTACCCCTCACCGGCCGGTCACGGACCCCGGGTCGGCGCAAGACGAGTCGGCGTGCCATCTTCGTGCCATCACGAGCGGACGGAGAGGGTCAGCAAAGGTCAGGCAAGGTCAGCTCGAACTACCACTGAGCAGGTCTTTCCCCGGATGAGCCAGGTCAGCCAACGCCCCCGCGGCACCCTTTCAAGGCGCACCTCACGGCGGCAGCCGACGAACGCGACCTCGAAAGCAGTCGGCCCCTCAGCCAGACCGGCACGCAGCTGACCCCACGGCGATGTCGCACCGGGCGGCGTCAACACTCGTCACGGCGTCGGCCAGGCCCAGGGGTCAGGACCTTCGGCGGGCCCGGACCCCGGACCGGCCGGTCCCGGCTCGCAGCGCGAACCATGCCCTCATGAGGGCGACCGATTAGAGCAACCACTACCTCGTGCTGTGGGTAGCGGGCGAGCAGGCCAGTATCCACCGCCACCGTCCAGGTCAGCTCGCTGCGCCGCAGGAAGTCGGCCTGGGCCTCCCGGACTATGGCGGCGGCCCCGTCTCCGGAGGTCATGCACCCCATCGACGTCGAGCGCGACGCCTCCCTTGCTTACCTCGACCGGCTGGCGGCCGAGCGGGGCGGCCGCCGTGGCCGGGCCCAGACGGTGACATCGACCGGGGGGCTTACCTGGGCGACGTTGCGCCATGCCACCACCCTGGCCCGGTGACGCCAGGTGGTGGAGCTGGGTTATGGGATCGTTTTTGATCCCGGCCGCTCGGGCCGGCTCGGGGGCTGGGCGATCGCCGGGATCCCCGCCGAAGTCTGCGAGCTGCACACTCCACCCGCTCGGCGCAGATCACCGAGGCGGTGGTCCCGATGCCTCGTATGCGTCGCGGTTCGTGGCGGCTCGGGCAGCCAGGGATGGCAAGGCCGACGCGCCGCCCGAGGACCTTATGGCCCGTTGGCGCGCCGAGCTACGGCGGCCCAGCGTTGCCCTCGAGAGCCTAGCTGACGAGCTGCTGGGTCCCGGGCAGTCGCCTGACGGGGGAGAAGACCTTCACTCGCGCCGACGTGATCGTCGCCGCCGCGCCCACCTCTATGGCCTGCCCCTCTCTGCCTTCGCCCGGGCGGTAGAAGGCTGGCCTGGCCCACCACGACGCCGTGCGTCTCCCTGCCGTGGCGGGTGCCAGAGAGGAGGTGTGGTCGGCGGCTTGCGTGCTCGCCGACAAGGTCCGTTCGGCTAGCCTTTATACGAGCTTTATATTTTAACCCAGTAAGGGGGCCTCATGCCAAAGAGCGAACACACAATTCTCTCGACCATGCTCGACGTCAAACACGTTAAAGACATCTTGTCGTCGGTGCTATCGGGCGCTACGGTTGAACCGCTCAACCGTAGCCCACTCGACGGCGACGCAGCTCTAGCGTTTCTTGCGATACAGCGCGGTGGAGTGGCATTCAAGAAATCGCCATTCGGCCCCGGCAACGCAGTTGCGCAGGTGATTATCGAGGACCACGGCTCTCAGCGGCGCGTGGAGCTCATCGCCCTTAGAGATTCCTTTGCTGATGGCTGGAATCGGCAGCGTGCTGCCGGAAATGCAATAGCGGGATTGTCCGCCATCAAACAAGCACCCAACCCCAAGGCCGGCCGCAACATGGTCGAGGCCATTTTCCAAGCACTCAAGGCGGCTGATCATGGGATCCGACGACAGTAGCTGCCGTTGGCGCTGTGGCTGACAGTTCAACGCTTATCCTTCTCCATGACCTCCAAACTTCATTGGACGGATATGGGGCTCTACGCGCTGAGGCGTGGTTTGGCGGCCTCGTAGTCGTGCGACGGGTGGAGTGTTCCATGGGGCTCCGCAGGCGAGCAAGAGGCGGAGCCGGTAGTTGTTGAAGTTCCGGAATCCGTGCCCAATCCGCCGGGTCTTTTCGATCAGGAGATTGACGGCCTCGGTGGGCCCGTTGGATGCTCTGGCGGTGTGGTGGTAGGCGAGGATCTCGGTCTCCCAGGCGTCGACGGTGCGGGCCAGGGTGACGAGCTCGCCGATGTGGTCGTGGTCGGCGACATGGGTGTAGAAGGCGGTGAGGGCCCGTCTGGCGGCTTGCGGGTCGGCCGCCTTGTAGACGTTGCGGAGGAGCTCTTTTCCGGCCCAGGCGGCGTCGAGCTCGCCAGTCGGGTCGCCGGCGTCGATGCCGGCGATGAGACGGTCCCAGCCGTCCTGGTCGAGACGTTCGGAGCCGACCAGGGCGATCCTGCGGATCCGATACAGCGGGTCGTGGCGTCGGCCGCGATGGCCGAGGGTGACGTTGTTGGTCCGCCGTCGGACCTGGTCGACGACCCGGTTGGCGAGGCGGATGGTGTGGAAGTGGTCCATGACCAACACCGCGTCGGGCAGGGCAGCGGCCAGCCCGTTGGCATAACCCCGGAAGGCGTCGATGGCGGCGATGGTGATCTGGTCGCGCCAGGCCGTCGACTGGTCGAACAGCCAGTCGATGAGCACCCTGCCGCTGCGACCAGGGACAACGTCGAGCAGCCGTCCCCGGTCCAAGTCGATGATCCCGGTCACATACTGGGTTCGCCGGCGACGCCCGGAGTGCAGGAACGTGGTCTCGTCCACGCCGATCGCGGTGGTGGTCTCGAGGCGGGCAGGATCGTCGACGAGCGGGGTCCCATAGACCCGCACCCGTTTCATCGCCGCAGGCCAGCTGATCCCGAAGCGTCGCCCCGCCAACGCCACGGTCCAGTCGTCCTCGCCGACCACCCGGCACAGCTCGGCGCCGGCCCTCACCGTCAACAGCCCCGACGGCTCGACCGCCTCGGAGGTCTCCGACCACGTGGCCGTCGCACAGTCCGGGTCCTTGCACCGCCAGATCCGTTTCGCCCAGCACAACACCGTGGGCCGGCCCGAGATCGGAAGGTCCCGGATCTTGACCCGCCGCCGACCATGGCCCACGGCGCGAACGCCACACTCGGGGCACGCCGTCATCGACGCCGTTGTCTCCACGTCGAGATGCAACTCGCCGTCGACCACGCGACTCGCGCCTACCACGAACCCGGGCATGCCCACCAGCGCCGTCGCGCCAGCACTACCGTTGAACTTCACCAAGGGCCTCCGTCTTGCAGTTGTCAGAAGCCGCAAGACTGACGGGGGCCCTTGGTCGCGCTGGTGGACCCTACGAACCGGCCCTCAACGCGTCACCCAACCACGCCCCAACGCGTAGAGCCGGATATGGTCCCGTCGGAGGGACTGTGTTCGTCAACGTCGCATGCTGGGACCGGTGGCTGTTAGACAGCCGAGGCCGCAACAGATTTGTCGGTGTCTCGGTTGAATGTCAAGGGCCAGTGGGTTCTCCCCGGGGGCGGTCGTGGGATGTCCCCGCTGATGGCCTTGAGATCTCCCCGGTGACGGCCATCAGTTGTGGGTGGTGGTGGTCAGGCGAGGGGCGTGACTCCTTTGCCGGTGGTGGCTTG
>DASZLD010000031.1:0-22894 GCA_035552655.1 Acidimicrobiales bacterium | reverse complement strand
GGCGCATGTGCCCCTGAGCCTTCTCGGCCGTCCCGCTCCGGGCAAGGCTAGGGACGTGCTGTCCAAAGGCGAGACCCGAGACTTCGTCCTGGTGTCCCTGGATGCGCCTCGTCGGCGTGCCGAGGTTGCCCTACCCGAGTTCGCTCCCGACGTCTGATGGCTAGCGGGCGACATCATGAGGCGAGCGGGTGCTCGGTCATCGTTCTTCGGTGTTCCCGGCGGGCGCGGCCTCCTGTCATTGAGAGCGGCCTCTTACCTCTGCAAACCGACTGTGATCGCCAGTGACACCGGACTGTGATCGCCAGAGACACGGGACGAGCTCATACCCCGTCCCGAGGGTTCAACCGATCCGGTGCCCGAGCGGGCAAAGATGCTGGTCGGACATGAGATCTATATCAGCGGCGCTCCCTGCCCCATGTGCATGAGCGCCATCTACTGGGCTCGCATCGACACCGTGTACTTCGCCAAGGATCTGGAGGCCACGAGCAAGATCGGAGCGCATCGGGTGGGGCCGGGCGGGGAGCACCGGGGTGGGGGAGTTCGGTCGTCGGGGTGCCGGCGCCAGATCATGTGAAGAGCTGAACACGGCTGGTACCGTGCCCGAGTGCGGCTGAACAAGGTCTGCAACATCGAGGATTGGGACATCCCCACTCGAACGGCGACGATGCGCCGTGTCCTTCCCGGATTCGCCGCTGCCCATCCTCAGTACCCGGCGGCGATGGAGCACCGGAAGCACTGGGAGTTCGCCCAGCTCCTGGACGGGCTGGTTCATCTGGGGGCGTTGCCGGCCGAGGGGATGGTCCTGGCCGTGGCCGCCGGGCAGGAGGCGGTTCTCTTCGAGCTCACCAACCTGGTCCGCTGGGTCTTCGCCACCGACATCTACGGCACCGGTAACTTTGCCGAAAAGGAGGCCGATGCCGCCATCTTGTTGGACCCGGACGCGGTGGCGCCGTTCCCGTACAATCGACGTCACCTGGTGGTCCAGTACATGGATGCGCTCGACTTGCGCTACGAGGACCAGACTTTCGATGCCGTCTACAGCCTCAGCTCGATCGAGCACTTCGGTGGCATCGACGGGGTACGCCGAGCACTGAGCGAGCAGCGCCGGGTGGTCAGAATCGGCGGGATCGTCGCCCTGACCACCGAGGTCGTGATCAACGGTGCCGAGCCGCTGGAAGAAGGCCACCTGCTGCTCAGCTCGCCCGAACAATTGGTGGGCGTCTGCGAGAGCATCCCCGGGCTGGCCCTGGTCGAGCCCATTGACTTCTCGGTGAGCTCGCCCACACGGTCGACCGTGCTCTCCCTCAGCGACGCCGTGGCCAACAGCTACAACCAGGAACCGGACTACCCGCACATCATCCTGGAGCACCAGGGTCGGCTCTTCACCTCGGTCAGCGTCTTTCTCCGTCGGATCGACTGAACGCTCCGAACCACCGACGGTGCCTTCCATCCCACGCACAGGTGGGGGAGTGACACTGAGGGAGAGCCGAGATGCACTCTGGGAGGGACTCGGAAAATCAATTCACGAGCAATCCGGTATTTCCTATTGACTTGATCGGGAATTACCTTTATCGTCACCTTCTGTTCTTCACGAGAAGAGAGGTAGCAATGACGGCAACCACAGTGACGACCGACCTCGATGTACGACCCGTGGCGGGGCACATCGGGGCCGAGATCTACGGAGTCGATCTGGCCTCCGAGCTCGATGACTCGGTCATCGCCGGCATCCGAGAGGCCCTGCTGTCCTGGAAGGTGGTGTTCTTCCGGGGCCAGTCGATCGGTCATGCCGAGCAGGTGGCGTTCGGACGCCGCTTCGGCAAGTTGACGCCGGCCCACCCGTTCGAGGACGATCCTCCCGCCGGGTACCCCGAGATCTTCCCCATCGATAGCCGACGATACGAAGCCAAGTTCGGAACCAAGAAGGCCACCTACGACAATGGATGGCACACCGACGTCACTGCGCTGGTGAACCCTCCGGCTGCATCGATCCTTCGAGCTGAGATCGTGCCTCCCTTCGGCGGAGACACAGCGTGGACGAACCTGGTGGAGGCCTACGAAGGACTCCCGGCACCCCTTCGTTCCCTGGCTGACCAGCTGCAGGCCAAACACAGCTTCGGTCAACTCCGTCACTACGGCAAGGCGGGTGGCAGCTATGCCCAGAAGATCGAGGCAAATCCGCTGGTAGCCATTCATCCGTTGGTTCGGGTCCACCCGGAAACGGGTGAGCGAGCGTTGTACGTGAGCCCCAGCTTCACCGGGCACGACAGCGAGATCATCGGATTCTCCAAGCGCCACAGTCAGCGCATCCTCGACCTGTTCTACGAGCAGATCGCCCGCCCCCAATACACGGTGAGGTTCCGCTGGCAGCCAGGAGACGTTGCCTTCTGGGACAACCGCTCCACTGCTCACCTTGGCCCGGGCGATCTGGACCATCTCGACTTCGACCGGGTGCTTTATCGGGTCACGCTCGAAGGCGACGTCCCCGTGGGGCCGAACGGTGACTCATCAGAGCTGATCGAAGGACAACCGTTCCTGGGGAACTGAGTCCGGGGGTTGGCCGAGAGGCATCCCACCATGCCATCCGGACCAGACATGGGATCAGCCGGTAGCACTCCGCCGTGGGTGCCGGGGCTCACCCACTATCGGTATCTCCAATACCGCACCTAAGACACGGCAGTACGGCATCTCAGCCACGGCAGTACGGCACCTAAGTCACGGCAGTACGGCACCTAAGTCACGGCAATGGGCTGCCGACAAGGTCAATCAGTTCCCTCATGCTGGTCGCGCACCAAGCAGCAGCCGCAGCGGCGAGTGCGACACAGCCAAATGAAACCTTTCCTAACAGCCAAACAGGTCCCTTCCTAGGAGTTCACGAAAGCAATGTCATTCTCCACGTTCCGCACTGCTCGCCCGATGTGGTCGGGCGCTGCAACCCTCCTCGCCGCTGCACTCGTGCTCGTATCGGCGACCGGGGTGACGAACGCCGACGCATCGACTTCGACTGCGGCCTCGGCAAACACCACGTCGAAGATTCCGGCCGGGACTGTCGTCAACTTTGGGGACCAGCAACAGGATCTGGAGACTCTGCTCGATTCATCGGGTGCCCTCAAGGGGGCCCCGTACAAGGTGAACTTTGTGGAGTTCAACAGCGGTCCACTGGTTGATGCTGGCTTTGCCGCCCACAGCATCGATATGGGGATGATGGGAGACCTGCCGGCGTCGTTGGCGGCGCAGTCCAAGCTTCCGGTAAAGGCCGTGGCCGTCTATCTTCCCGTCGGCGCTTCTGAGTACCTCTTGGCCAAGCCGGGCATCACCAAGATCTCCCAACTCAAGGGAAAGCCGGTGGCGTACACCACGGGAACGGCAGAGCAAGCTTTTGCCCTGCGGGCCCTGGCCTCTGCCGGCCTCACTCAAAAGGATGTCACCCAGGTCAACGTCAGTCTCCTCCAGCTCGGTACCGTGCTCGAGTCGGGTGCCGCTGACGCATCAGTGGTAAGCGTCGAGCAGAAGGTGGACTACCAACTGACCAATCCTGGTGCCAAGGTCCTGGCCACCGTGGACTCGGTCAAGCCGCCGAGCTACGGCTACGTCCTGGCTTCCACGGCCGCCCTTGGCAATCCGGCCAAACAAGCGGCTATCAGCGATCTCACCGGCCGCTTGGTCAAGGCGGCCAACTGGGAAAAGACCCACCGGAGTCAGTTCATCACCGACTACTACGTCAACGTCGAACATCAGACCCCGGCGGCGGCGAAACAGATCCTGGCCGCGGGGGGCATCTCCGACTACGTCCCCATCACCCCCGCGGTGCAGTCAGCTCTCCAATCCGTCGTCAAGCTGATGGCCTCCGCCGGTGCAATCCCGTCTACCTACAGCGTCGCCTCTCTGTTCGACCAAGCCGTGTCCGCCCGTTACAACACCGTCCTCAAGGAGGTTCCTACCAATGACTGACACTCGTCAATCGCCTGCCATGACCCCGCATCCGCACCCACACTCCGGGGTGCAGGTCAATCCCCTCGCCGGTCGAATCGGAGCCGAGATCGCCGGGGTGGACATATCCCAACCACTGGACCCAGAGACCATCGCCGTGATCCAGGGTGCCCTCAACACCTGGAAGGTGGTGTTCTTCCGGAACCAGGAGCTCGAGCATTCCTCACAGATCGCCTTCGGCCGCCAGTTCGGCGATCTGACCTACGCCCATCCCCATGACGACACCCCGCCCGAGAACTACCCGGAGATCTACACGGTGGACCCGCGACGCTTCGAGCAGCGCTTCGGGCTGCGAAAGAACGACCAAGAGGCAATTCGCAAGTACTCCTACACCAGTGGCTGGCATACCGACGTGACTCCAGCACACAACCCGCCGGCCGGATCCATCCTCCGAGCCGACGTGGTACCCAGTTATGGCGGGGACACCACCTTCACCAACCTGGTCGCCGCCTACGAGGGCCTGTCCGAACCCGTCCGTGCCTTTGTCGACACCCTGTGGGCCGAGCATCGTTACGGAGCCAACTGGTCCGGTCAACGTCTGCCCCGCGCCGGCTACGGCGACCGCTTCGAGCAGAACTCGTTGGTCACGAACCACCCGGTTGTTCGGGTGCATCCGATCACCGGGGAGCGTGCCCTGTTCGTCAATCCGAACTTCGTCGATCACGTCCTCGATGTCTCGCCGGTGGACAGCCGCTGGATTCTCGAACACCTCTTTGCCGAGCTGACCCGTCCCGAGTACACGGTGCGATTCCACTGGGAGCCAGGCAGCGTGGCGTTCTGGGACAATCGGGCTACCGCACACCTCGGTCCACAGGATCTCGGCCATCTCGACGTCGAACGGGTGCTCCACCGCGTCACCCTGATCGGAGAGGTGCCGGTGGGCCCGGACGGTCGCGAATCACAACTGGTCGAGGGCGTCCCGTTCGTATCCACACCGGTCTTCGCAGGTTCGACGAGCTGAGGTCCCATGGCCACCACGGAGTTGTTGCAACCGCAGCGGGACACGAGTGCTCCCCGTGATGACTCTCGAGTCGTTACCCTCACTCGACCCGCCCCGTACCGGAAACGGCGGGGAGTCCTGCATGTTCCCAGACCCGTCCGACGGGCGATCGGGCCGCTGGTCGCACTCGGCTTGTGGCAGTTGGTCTGTTCGTTGGGCGTGTTCACCAGCACCGAAGTCGCGTCGCCCGTCGCCGTCTTCAATGCCGGACGGCAGCTGTGGGCGAGCGGAGCGCTGCAGTCCAACCTGGAAATCTCGCTGCAACGGGTGGCCGAGGGCTTGATCATCGGGGTCGGGGTGGGTGTGTTCTTGGCCGTGGTCTGCGGTCTGTTCCGGGTGCTCGAGGATCTGTTGGACCCGGTCGTCCAGACGGCCAGGGCCGTGCCTGTGGTCGGGTTGCTCCCGCTCTTCATCATCTGGTTCGGGGTCGGAGAGCTACCCAAGGTAATCCTGATCGCAGTGGGGACCACGTTCCCGATCTATATCAATACCTACGCGGCCATACGCGGTGTCGACGTGAAGTTGGTCGAAGCGGGCCAGTCGTTCGGGCTCACCGGCTGGGGTCTGGTCCGGCGGGTGATCCTGCCGGGGACTCTTCCCGGATTTCTCGTCGGGCTCCGCTTCGCGCTCATCGGCAGTTGGCTGTTGGTCATTTTCGCCGAGGAGATCAATGCCCAGAGTGGTTTGGGCTATCTGCTCACCCAGGCTCAGACCACCGATCGTTCCGACATCATGTTCCTGGTACTGGCCATCTACGCCATCTTGGGGCTGATCACCGATGCGTTGGTCCGCCTGCTCGAGCGGCGCTTGTTGTCCTGGCGCCGAGGCTTTTCCGGAGGATGACCATGGCCCTGGCAACCACTGACACACCCACCCGATCGACCAAGGGCATGGCCGTCCTGGCCGACGGCGTGAGCCGGAGCTTCGACGGTCGGGACGTGCTCTCGGGCTTGGATCTCTCCATTGCCTCCGATGAGTTCGTTGCCCTTCTGGGTCGGAGTGGAACAGGCAAGAGCACGTTGTTACGCATTCTCGACGGTCTCGACCCCGACTACGAAGGCGACGTATTGGTGCCTGAGCGACGGGCCGTCGTCTTCCAGGAAGCGAGGCTGATCCCATGGCAGCGGGTCCTGGCCAACGTCGTGCTGGGGTTGAACGCCGACTCCGGAGGCCGAGGAGGGCTCCGGCAGCCGGGCCTCAGGCAGCGGGGCCTCAGGCAGCGGGGAGGGCTCCGGCAGCGGGGCCTCGACGCGCTGAGCGAAGTCGGCCTGGCCGACCATGCCGATGGGTGGCCGCTCACCCTGTCCGGCGGAGAGGCACAACGGGTGGCTTTGGCCCGGGCGCTGGTGCGCGAACCGCAGCTCATGTTGTTGGACGAGCCGTTCGGGGCTCTGGATGCCCTGACCCGGATCCGCATGCACGTTCTGCTTCAGGACCTCTGCGTCCGCCATCGACCGGCGGTGCTGCTGGTGACCCACGACGTCGACGAGGCCATTCTTCTGGCCGACCGGGTTGTCGTCCTGGTTGACGGGGCGATCACCCTGGACGCTCGGGTCGAGCTCGATCGTCCTCGGGACCGGGGCGACGCCGGCTTTGTCACCATGCGCAACCGCCTACTGGGCGAGCTGGGCGTGGAAGAGCCAGGCCACACAGCGACACCAGACCCGGAAGGACAGCGGATCACCTCCCTGGACCAGCACTAATCCCAACCCAAACCGCACCCCAAGCAAATACCTGAACGAACTGAGCCAGGAGCCGGGCCGGGCCGGACCGGACCGGACCGGGCCGGGACGAACCGGGCCAGGCAGGAACCGGCATGACCGGCACGAACCGTGCCCCCGAGGAAGTGAGCCGGACCAGGGGAACCGAGCCCGGCCAGGAACCGATCCAGAAAACCTGTCGAAAGACCAAAGAAAAGGATATGTGTCATGACTGCCACGACCACAACCGCGACCACAACCGCGACCGCCACCGATCTCACCTTCCGGAAGATCTCAGCCACCATCGGGGCTCAGGTCTCCGGTATCGACCTGGCCGGTGAGCTCAATGCCACGGTCATCGCCCAACTGAGGTCGGCGCTGGATGAGCACAAGGCGCTGGTGTTCGACGACGTCCACCTGGATGATGCCGGGCAGCAGCGCTTCGCCAATGCGTTCGGACCATTGACCGGCGCCCATCCGACGGTTCCTTCCATCGAGGGGGCGCCGAACGTGCTCCCGGTCGACAGCGAACGCGGGCGGGCCAATCACTGGCACACCGACGTGACCTTCGTGGTCAACCCGCCCCAGCTGAGTACCTTGCGGAGCATTGTCATCCCGCCCTACGGGGGCGAGACCCAGATTGCCAATACCGGTGCGGCCTACCGGGCCCTGCCCGAGTTCTTGCGCAAGTTTGCCGACAGCCTGTGGGCGGTGCACACCAATGCCTACGACTACGCCGTTCCAGCTGAAGAGCTGGATGACGACGAACAGCGGCGCCGGGCTGTGTTCACGTCGACCGAGTTCGAATCGGCCCACCCCGTCGTGCGCGTCCATCCGCTCACGGGCGAGCGAAGCCTTTTCATCGGGGGATTTGCTCGACGCATCCTGGGTCTCTCCGGCGATGAGTCCCGGGACATCCTGCGCATTCTGCAGAATTACGTGACCCGTCCGGAGCACGTCTTGCGGTGGTCCTGGTCGCCCAACCAACTGGTGTTGTTCGACAACCGGATCACGCAGCACTACGCCATCGACAACTACGACGATCAGCCCCGCCGGTTGCATCGGGTGACCGTGGCCGGAGACGTCCCTACCGGCGTCGACGGCGGACGCAGCTATTCGATCCGGGGGGATGCGTCGGGATATACGCCGGTCCTCGAGCTGTCGGCAGCAGCATGACAGGGGGTGACCAGACCACGCTGCATTTGAATGCGTTCTTGATGAGCACCGGCCACCACGAGGCGTCGTGGCGGCTGCCCGAGAGCGACCCGTTGGCCTCCACTGAGGTCGAGCACTTCAAGAACCTGGCTCGCATCGCTGAACGGGGTACGTTCGACTCGCTGTTCCTGGCCGACAGCCCGGCGCTGTTCAACGATGTGGGTCGTCGCCCATCGGGGGTGATCGAGCCATTGACCCTGCTCACCGCGCTGGCCGGGGTCACCGAACACATCGGGCTGATCGCCACCGCTTCGACGTCCTACAACGCCCCGTACGATTTGGCCCGGCGATTCTCGGCCCTGGACCAGGTGAGTGGGGGCCGCGCCGGCTGGAACGTGGTCACGACGGCCACCCTCGACGCGGCACGCAACTTCGGCCTTGACGATCTGCCGGCTCACCGCGAGCGCTACGAGCGAGCGGCGGAGTTCATCGATGTGACGCTCAAGCTGTGGGACAGCTGGGAGGACGACGTCGTCATCGCCGACAAGGAATCGGGCGTGTGGGGCGACAAGGACAAGATCCATCCGGCCGAACATCGCGGCCGGCACTTCTCGGTGCAGGGGGCCCTGAACGCACCGCGCTCGCCCCAGGCCTATCCACTGTTGGTGCAAGCCGGCTCCTCGGAGGATGGCAGGGGATTGGCGGCCCGGTACGCCGAAGCCGTGTTCACCGCTCAGCAAACCTTGGCTGAAGCCCAGCAGTTCTATGCCGACCTCAAAGGGCGCACCCGACGATTGGGCCGGGATCCCGACACCATCAAGATCCTGCCGGGCATCGTGCCGGTCATCGGTAGTACCGAAGCGGAAGCTCAGGAGAAAGAAGCGGCGCTCGAGGAGCTGATCGTCCACGAATACGCCCAGCAACAGCTGGCCAAGACGCTTCGAGTGCCCGTCGATCAGCTCGACCTGGACAGCCAGCTGCCTCAGGACCTGCCACCCGAGGACGAGATCGAAGGGGCAAAGAGCCGGTACACGTTGATCGTCGATCTAGCTCATCGGGAGAAGCTGACGGTACGGCAGTTGATCGCCCGCCTGGGTGGCGGCCGGGGCCATCGAACCTTTACCGGTACGCCCGAGCAGGTGGCGAACGCCATCGTGGATTGGTTCGCCTACAGCGCAGCCGACGGGTTCAACATCATGCCCGCCGTGCTGCCGTCCGGGCTGGAATTGTTCGTCGATCACGTCGTGCCCATCCTGCGTTCGTATGGGCTCTTCCGGACTGAGTACACCGGGCGGACTCTCCGAGACAACTACGGGCTTTCTCGGCCGGCCAACCGGCACCTTGGTGCGTCTGACGAACGGGTGGCGCTGTAACCGGGCAAGCCATCGGGCCTGCCTGATCGCTCCGGACCCGGTTGCCGGGTCCCGTTGCCGTTGCCGTGGACCCGTTGCCGGGGCCGGTTGCCGTTGCCGGGGCCCGTTGCCGTGGGAGGCATTGCCGTGGGAGACATTGCCGTGGGAGACATTGCCGTGGGCGGTTGCCAGCCCGATTGCCAGGGGCGCGTCGGGCGCGCTGTAGTGTCGCTTCTCGTGCGAGCCGAGGACTTCATTGCCCACCGATACCCTTTCCTGTTCGTCACGGAGTTGGACGCGGTGGAGCCGGGCCAGTCCGCTCGCGGGTCGTGGCATCTGAGCGGTGACGAGGCCTTTTTCGCCGGACATTTCCCCGGTCGACCCACCCTCCCCGGCGTGCTCATGGTGGAGGCATTGGCCCAGTTGGGAGGGGTGGCCGTGCTGGCCGACGAGCGCTTCGCCGGCAAGCTTCCCCTGTTCGGCGGCATCGAGCGGGCGCGGTTCCGGCGGCAGGTGCTGCCCGGCGATGTGCTCGACCTCGAGGTGTTCCTCGGGCGCATGTCGGCGCGGGCGGGCAAGGGCACCGGCCGAGCCACCGTGGGGGGCGAGCTGGCCTGTGAGGCTGAGCTGCTGTTCGTGCTGGTCGACGCCCAGCAGTCCTGAGCGGTCGGAAAGGATTTCTTCGACATGCGCATCGCAACCTGGAACGTCAATTCGCTGGGCGCCCGTCTTGGCCGGGTCGAGGAGTGGCTCGGGTACGCCCAGCCCGACGTCCTCTGCATGCAAGAGACCAAGCAGGCCGACGCCGCGTTCCCTCACGGCGCCTTCGCCACCCTGGGCTATGAGACGGCCCATCATGGTGACGGCCGGTGGAATGGCGTGGCCATCGTCTCCAAGGTCGGCATCGAAGACGTAGCCGTGGGCTTCGACGACGCCACGGACTCACAGGGGACCCGGCTCATCGCCGCAACCTGTGGGGGCGTCCGGGTCCACTCCGTGTACGTCCCCAACGGGAGAAGTCTCGACAGCGAGCACTACCCGGCAAAGCTCGAGTGGTTCGCCCGCCTGCGCAGGCTCGTCGATGAGACATGCGATCCCAGCTCGCCGGTGGCCGTGTGCGGTGACTTCAATGTCGCCCCCGAGGACCGTGACGTGTGGGACCCGTCGAAGTTCGTGGGGGCGACCCACGTGAGCGAGCCCGAGCGTGCCGCCCTGGCCGAACTCCAGTCGTGGGGATTGGTCGACGTCTTTCGTCAGCTCTACGACCAGGACGGACTGTTCAGCTGGTGGGACTATCGGGCTGGCTCGTTCCATAAGCGCCAGGGCATGCGCATCGACCTGGTGCTGGTCACCAAGGTCCTAGCTGAGCGGGCGACCTATGCCCTCATCGACAGGAACGCCCGCAAAGGGGAGAAACCGTCCGACCACGCTCCTGTGTTGGTCGACACGTCGATCGACTGAGCCCAGCTCAGGCACCGATCCCGGGGCGACAACCCCCGGGCTCCGGTCAGGTGCCGAGACCCGCTCGCAATTGGGCGATCCGCTTGCTGGCGTCCAGGCGCGCCGGTTGGCTTTCCATCGATGCGCAAGCCCGGGTGATCGGTCCGATCCAGATCGACGGCTCTCGGTCCGAACGTCGCCCACTGGCAGTACTTCGCCGGCTCAGCGCCCACGTGCAACAGAGGTCGGACGAGGCGCGGGTGAGGGCCACGTACAGCAGCCGTCGCTCCTCGTTCCAGGCTTCGGTGGTGGCGGCATGGGAGATCGGCACCAATCCGTCCTCGAGCCCGATGACGCAGACCGACGTCCATTCCAGCCCCTTGGCCCGGTGGAAGGTGGCCAGCTCCACCGCCTCGTCCCCTTTCTTGCCCTTCCGGCCGGCACTGGCCATGGGCGGGGGCGGGGCAGCCGGGGTGTCGGCCTCGGGCCTCGGAGCCAGGCGGAATGGGATGCCGGATCGACGTAACGCGCTGGCGACCAGGGCGAGCTGGTCGTTCGTCCGAGCCAGCACCGCCTGCTCGGACCAGGGGCGGCCGCTCGCCGCCCAGGCCTGGAGCGAATCGACCACGCCCTCCGCCTCGGCTGTCTCGTCGATGAAGGCCCGGAGGACAGGGACGGGGCCGTCGGGTCGGGTCGATCGGGGCGTGCCAGTGGCGGCAGAGCCCAACGCGGCCACTGCGGCCCCCACCACCTGGGGGGTGGAACGATGGTTGTCGTCGAGATGACGGACGACGATGGTCGGGATGAGCTGGGGCAACCGGAGGATGAGGGTCGGGTCGGCGCCGTTCCAGCCGTAGATGGCCTGGTTGGGATCGCCCACCACGAACAGGTCGGTTCGCGCACCGAGGATCGTCTGTACCAGCCGGTACTGCGCCGGGTTCACGTCTTGGAACTCGTCGATCGACAGGTGTCGGTAGCGCCACCGGACCGCATCGGCGAACCCGGCATCCTCTTCGATCAAATCGTGGGCCCGGAGGAGGACGTCGTCCAGGTCGATCAAGCCGCGGCGCCGGAGGGTCTCCTCGTAGGCCCGGTAGTGGTCGGCGACGGCCTCGATGGTCTCGACCGGGCCGCCGGGACCGCCCGATCCGTCCGATCCGTCCGAGTCGCCCGATCCGTTGCCGAACCCGCCCGGTGATCGGCCGGCAGCTAGCGCGCTGGCCACGTACTGGTCAGGGGATAGGCACCGGGCCTTGGCCCATGTGATCTCGGTGTCGGCCACCGAGGCCAGGGCCTGTTCGCCCAGGAGGCTGGTCAGCAGACGGAATCGGTTCTCGGCCAGCTGGGGCGGTCGCTCTCGCGCATCGGAGGCTCGTCGGCGCAAGAGGGTGAGCGCTAGCTGATGGAGCGTCCCCGCTCGCACCCCCGATCCGGCGATGGGTCCCGCATCCAAGTCGGCCCAGCTGGGGTCGGAGTCGCCCGACCCGGTCACCGCCGGCGATCGGTCGCCGCTCGATCCGCCCGCCCCGCCCGACCCGGTCCGGCGCGGGCCCGATCGGCCTGCTTGCATGGCGATGGCGGGAGTCACCGTGGGTACGCCGAAGGCGCGCAGCCGGGCCCTGAGATCAGCGGCGGCCTTTCGGGTAAAGGTGCAGACCACGGTGTGATCGGCCTCGGCCTCGGCATCCCTAATCCGACGGGCCACCCGAAGGGTGAGGACCCGGGTCTTGCCTGAGCCGGCCCCGGCCAGGACGCATACCGCCTCCGCCGGCTCGAAGACGGCGAGGCGCTGCGATTCGGTCAGTCCGTCCAAGACCCGATCGAGGTTCACCGGAGGCTCACCAACGGCGCACTGGAAGCGCACCGGAGGCTCACCGGCGGCGCACCGAAAGCGCACCGGAGGCTCACCAACGGGCTCACTGGAGCCTCATCGCTGGGACCGGTGACCGGTCCGCCGGCCCATACCGGCCCGGGAGGGCGGCCGACCCTCGAGACGGGGCGCTGCCCCCTCGGAACGGCGCCGTGCTCAATGTCCTCCACGTCGGGCGAGGCTATCGCTAGGGTGTGCCGGTGCTGAAGTCATTCGCCGATGGCCACCTGTTCGGGCGGACCTGGGGATCTGGGGCACCCAGCGTGCTGGCCCTCCACGGCTGGAGGCGCAATCATCTCGATTTCGATCCCGTCTTCGCCGTCCCCGAATTCGAGGGTGGCCACGCGGCCATGGCCGTCGATCTCCCCGGGTTCGGAGCCACCCCGCCGCCGCCCCGCGGGTGGGGCAGTTTCCAGTACGCGGTGAACCTCGTCCCCCTGTTCGACGATCTGGCGGAGCGGGTCACTGTGGTGGGCCACAGCTTCGGCGGGCGGGTCGCTCTCCACCTGCCCAGCCTGCTGCCGGGTCGGATCGACCGGTTGATCCTCACCGGCGTTCCCCTGCTCGACCGGGAAGGCCGCCGGCGGAAGCCCAAGCTGGCTTTCCGCATGGGACGCCGTCTGAACGACCTGGGCGTGATCAGTGATCGTCGGATGGAGAGCCTCCGCAACAAGCACGGCTCGCCCGACTACCGCGCCGCACAGGGAGTGATGCGGGAGGTGTTCGTCCGATTGCTCTCCGAGCAGTACGCAGCTGACCTTGAAGAACTGACCATCCCGGTGACACTGCTGTGGGGCGCTGACGATACCGAGGTACCGGTTGAAGTGGCGCAAAGGGCGGCGACGCTCCTGTCGTCATCCCAGCTCATCGTGCGTCCGGGCGCGGGGCACCTCACCCCCACCGAGATTCCCACCGACTTGCGTGCCGCCGTCCTCGACGGTCTGTCGGCGTGACCGCTGGTCTGTCGAGCATCATGACCACCGGGCTGTCCGGGACCGATCTCGCCCGGTACCACGGCACCTTCGGCTGGATCGTCGTCGGAGCCTGCATCGTGGCCCTCGCGCCCTCGGGGCTGCGCTGGCTGCGGGTGGCCCAGCGCGAGCACTACCTGGCCGGTTCCAGCACTCGTTTCGCCGCCCGGTGGTGGACGGTCACCCCGCTGAACGCGGCCCTGGCCCTGGTGGCGGTGGCCGGCGCTGTGGCCTCCCTGTGGTGGACGCTGGCCGGACTGGCGACCGCCGTGGCCGTCGGCATCGGCCCCATCGGGCTGGATGTACGCGGCCGCTCCTCCCCGCTGGCCTGGACACGCCGGTTCCGCACCCTGGCCGCCGTATGGCTCGGAGCCCAGCTGGTGGTGGTCATCGTGGGCGTGGTCACCGGCCTGGCCTCGCCCCTGGCCGTGCTGGGCGCCCTGATCGTGCCCATCTTGGTCGATGCCGCGTGTGCCATCACCGGTCCGTTCGAGTCGAGGATGGCCGGTCGGTTCGTCCACCAGGCTTCGGCTCGGCTTTCCCAGGTGGCGCCTACCGTGGTGGCCATCACTGGTTCGTTCGGCAAAACGTCGACCAAGAACCACCTCACCCACCTGATCGCGGCCCAGCGCTCGGTGGTGGCCAGCCCGGCCAGCTTCAACAACCGGGCCGGTCTGGCCCGGGCCATCAACGAGCACCTGTCCGACGGCACCCAGGTGTTCGTGGCCGAGATGGGCACCTACGGTCCGGGCGAGATCGCCGACCTGTGCCGGTGGTGCCCGCCGGAGATCGCAGTGATCACCGCAATCGGGCCGGTGCATCTGGAGCGGTTCGGGTCCGAGGATCGCATCGTCGAGGCCAAGGCTGAGATCGCGGTGGAGGCCTCGACGGTGGTGCTGAACGTGGACGACCCGCGCCTGGCCGCCCTGGGCGATCGCCTGGTGGCCCAAGGCAAGCGGGTGGTGCGCTGTTCCGCCACCGACATCAGCAGCGAGATCAGCGTGGTCCGTGGTGCTGACGGCAGGATGACGGTGAGGATCGGCGGTGACGGCGCTCCAGCCACGGGCCCCGTCGTCGTCCCCGTGCCTCCTCCCGCCGGTTCGCCCGGCACTGGTGGGGTCGACCAGGGCAATGCAGCCGACCAGGGCGACGTGGATGGCCAGGGCAATGCAGTCGACCAGGGCAATGCAGTCGACCAGGACAATGCAGCCGACCAGGGCAATGCAGTCGGAGATGCAAGTGGGGAGCCGACGTCCCCAGCCGAAGGGCCGGTGACCCTAGCCGAAGGCGTCGTTGTGCCGGCCGGCGTGCAGCCGGGCAACCTGGCCTGCGCCATCGGCGTCGCTCGTGCCCTGGGCCTGAGCAGCGACGCCATCGCCTCCCGGCTCGCCGATCTCCCCGCCGTGGGCCATCGCCTCGAGGCCGGACGCTCGCCCGCCGGCTTCACCATCCTCGACGACACGTACAACTCGAACCCCTCCGGTGCCAGCGAAGCGTTGGCTGCCCTGGTGGCCCAGTCGTCCGCGCCGACGTTGGACACGCCCAACCCCGAGCCTCAGCGCCTGGTCGTGGTGACCCCGGGCATGGTCGAGCTGGGCCGCCGGCAGGCCGAAGAGAACCGGACATTCGCTGCCGCCGCCGCACTTGCGGCCACCGACCTGGTGGTGGTGGGAAGGACCAACCGGCGTGCCCTGACCGCTGGATCGTCTGTCCCCGAGGGGGCCACCGTCCACGTGGTGGCCAACCGCGACAAAGCCGTCGCCTGGGTGCGCGCCAACCTGGGTCCGGGCGATGTCGTGCTGTACGAGAACGATCTCCCGGACCACTACCCTTGAGGCTCCGTGAGGTCCCGACCGCGATGCGGTAGGGACCCACTGACCTACCGGCTCAAAACGGCCGGTCAAGCCGCCTGAACGGAGGAGTCAACCACCCGTGCCCGATGTCGCCGTCATCCTCGGAGGTCCATCGCCAGAGCACGACGTGAGTGTCCTCACCGGGCTCCAGGCTGCCCGCGAGCTCCAGAAGTCCGGGGCCAGCACGGTGCACGCCCTGTATTGGTCGAAGACGGGGGAGTGGTTCGAGGTCGATCCCTCGCTCGAGGCCGAGGCGTTCGTCAACGGGGTGCCCCGAGGGGCGTCGTCGCTCCAGTTCGTCGCGGCCACCGGCGGAGGGTTCATGGAGCCGGGGGGTCGGTTGGGACGATCCCGACCGCTGTCCATGAGCGCGGCTGTCGTCTGCTGCCACGGCGGTCCGGGCGAGGACGGCTCGCTCCAGGCCGCCCTCGACTTGGCCGGCATCGCCTATACCGGCCCGACTGTGGCCGGTGCGGCGCTGGGCATGGACAAGCTGGCCTTCGGAGCCATGGTGGGTTCCGCCGGGCTGCCGTCGCTGAACCGGGCACTGCTCACCGATGGAGGTCCGGCTCCCTTCGATGGGCCGTACATCCTCAAGCCGCGGTTCGGGGGATCGTCGATCGGCATCGAAGTGGTGGAGGACTACCAGACGGCTCAGGCCCGGCTCTCCGCCAATCAGCACCTCCAGAACGGTGCGGTGGTGGAGCCCTACCGGCCCGACCTGTGGGATCTCCAGCTGGCCGTGCGCAGCTGGCCCGAGTTGCAGCTCTCGGCCATTGAGCGCCCCATCCGGGTGTCGGACTCCTCGGAGATACTCGACTACCGCGACAAGTACGTGGCCGGCGAGGGCATGGCCGGGGCCCCACGTGAGCTGCCGGCGGCGATGTCCGACGAGCTCGCCTCTGCTCTCCAGGCTGCCGCCCGTCGGGTGGCCGAGCTCACCGGTCTGCGCGGCGTGGCCCGCATCGACTTCCTCTCCGACGGGAAGGAATTCGTGGTGAACGAGATCAACACCATCCCCGGCTCGCTGGCCCGCTACCTCTGGGTCGACCCGGCAATACCGTTCGCCGACCTGCTGGCCGATCTGATTTCCGAGGCGCAGCAACGTCCCACCCACCGCTATACCGCATCGGGCGCCGATGGCTCGGTGCTGCGCTCGGCAGGGTCCATCGCAGGCAAACTGGGCTGACCGGGTTTACTGGGCCGACTGGACTGACTGGACTGACTGGGCTGACCATCATGGCCATCTCCCGCCGCGTGCTCTACGAAGGGGAGGATGTCCTGCTCGACATCCGGCCCCACTGGATCTACCTGATCGGGCCGCTCACCGTCACGGTGCTGGTGGTCGCCGCCGCAGTGACGTTGGACATTGCCGTCGTCCATACGTCCGTGCCCGCCCATTGGGTGGAGGGCATCATCGCCGCCATTCCTTGTTTGTGGCTGGTGGCCCGGTTCGTGCGGTGGCGGATGACCAGCCTGATCCTGACCAACGTCCGGGTCATCGAACGGTACGGCGTGATCTCCCGCCGTGGCGCGCAGATCCTGCTTGCGGACATCAATCGGGTGGAGGCCCGCCAGTCGTTGCTCCGAAAGCTGGTGGGTACGGGTCGGCTCTTCATCGAGGTAGCGGACGGCGGGGTGTACCAGTTCGGTGACGTCCGGAAACCGGTGGCCCTCCAGCGGGTGATCATCCGCCGTGCCGCCAGCCTGCATCGAATGCCGGTCGAAGGGTACGCCCGGCAGCAGGACTGGCCCACGGATCCGGGACGGGCTCCTCGTGCGCCCGGCCGTCCCCTGGGGTGAGTGGGTCCCTGGCGCTCGAGCCATTGCTGGCTGGACGATGTCGGCCACATAAGCTGAGCGGTAGTGCAAGGTCCGGCTTGGCTTGTTGCTGCAGACCGAGCGGGAGGTCCCATCTAGTGCTCTGACCAGGAAGTAGTTGATCGCTCCGCAGTTGAGTCCCCGGGCTGGGCACTAGGCCTGAGCACAGTGGCCTGAGCACAGTGGCCTGAGCTCATCCGACCGATGGAAGAAATTAACCCAGCTCATAGCTGGTGTTGATCAAAAGCTTATGTAGGTGGAGTTTCCTAGAGAGTGCGAGGAACGGACAACTCGGTCGGCCTCGTCCAATGGAGGGCATGATGACTCAAGACGGGGAAGATCCAACAAACGGGGACGGGTACGGGTACGGGGCAACAGCTCCCATTCCTGTGCCCTCAGCTGACGACACCGCAGAGCAGGCCATCCCTCTTCCACCGGCTGGATCGCCGGCAGGTCCACCGGCCGGAGCGTATCCGGGCGCGATTCCTGGTGCAGGCGCTGGTGCAGGCGGAGCATCGCAAGAAGTCAGCCCCTATGGCGCGGGTTACCCCGGACCGCCCTGGACCCACCAAGTGATGGCCGAAGACGTGTCCGTGTATCCCGGCGGGCAGCCGTTTGGACCCCGCACCATGGCCACGCCGCCGGGTGCCGGTACTCCTCCCGGATCCGCCGCCGGAGGATCGGGCGCTGGGTTCCCCCCGCCCCCGGGACAGGGATGGAGTGGAGCAGGTTCGGCCGGATGGGTGGGACCGCCCCCGAAGACCAACCGGCACCGCTCTCGGGTAGCCGTGGTCGCGACGCTGTTGGCGGTTCTGGTTCTCGTCGCCGGAGTGGCCATTGGCCACGTCGCCTGGTCGCCTACCTCGAGCACAACGGCCAGCCCGCCCGTATCGAGCAACTCGGGTAACTCGGGTAACTCCCCATTCGGTTCAGGATCGTCGGGGTCTCAGGGATCTTCGGGCTCCTCGGGTTCCGGGTCGTCCAACTCGGGCACCGGATCCGGTGGACCGAGCGACGTGTCGGCCATCGCCCAGGGGGTCAACCCCGGACTGGTCGACATCAACACTTCGCTCAGCTATCAGGGTGAGCAGGCGGCTGGAACCGGGATGGTGTTGACGTCCAATGGCGAAGTCCTGACCAACAACCACGTGATCACCGGAGCCACCTCCATTAGCGTCACCGACGTCGGCAACGGGAAGACCTATACGGCCAGCGTCGTGGGTTATGCCCGGTCGAGCGACATCGCGGTGATACAGCTGAACAATGCCTCAGGGCTCCAGACTGTGACGCTCGGCGATTCGTCGAATGCATCGGTCGGGCAAGCAGTGGTGGCTATCGGCAATGCCGGTGGCACCGGAGGAACTCCCAGCGCGGCCGGCGGATCGATAACCGCTCTCAACCAGTCGATCACCGCGAGCGATTCTGGCGACGGGACTTCGGAGACGTTGAGCGGGTTGATCCAGACCAACGCCAACATCCAGCCTGGTGATTCCGGCGGTCCGCTCGTCGACACCAACGGGCATGTGCTCGGCATCGATACGGCCGCATCGGGCGGTACGACGTTCCAGTCGCCGGACCAGTCCTCCGGTAACCAGGGCTACGCCATCCCCATCAACACGGCGAACTCCATTGCCAAGCAGATCGTGGCTGGCAACGCATCTTCGACCGTCCACATCGGTGCCACCGCCTTCATCGGCGTTGAGGTTGCTGACCCGTCGACCGGGTGCAGTGCAGGCTCGGGTTCATCGGGAAGCTCGGGTGGTTCGGGTAACTTCGGTGGCGGCTCCGGTAACTTCGGTGGGTCGGGCAGCTCGGGTAGCTCCGGATTCGGTGACGGGTCTGGTGACGGGTCCAGCTCGGGCTCCGGCACAGGCAGCTCGGGCTCGGGTGCGCTCATCTGCAGCGTGGTCACCAGCTCGCCAGCCCAAGAAGCCCAGCTGGCAGAGGGCGACACCATCACCTCGGTGAACGGTCAGAGCGTGAGCTCGCCTACGTCCCTCACCAACCTGTTGGGCTCGCATCACCCCGGTGACAAGGTCACCATTGGGTACGTGGACACCTCAGGGTCGCAGCAGTCGGCGTCGGTGACGCTGACGTCGGGTCCGCCCCAGTAGGGCATCAGAGCGGTTCCCAGTCGATCGTGGTCGGATCGACCCAATGGCCGCCAGTCTCAGGCATCCCCAAACGGTGCCGTCCTGCTCTTGTGCGGGACGGCACCGTTGCTGTCTGAACTGGGCTGAACTCGTCTGAACCCGTCTGAACTGGGCTCTGCCTCCTCGTACTTGACCCGTAGCGGATCCAGCGACCAGCATCCGTGCATGCACATCCCAGGTCCATCGGCCCGCGTCAGGGCCACCAAACCCGCTCCTCCACGGAACGGAACGAGTCATCGGCCGGGTGCCCGATGAGCGGGCCCCTGGACGGCCTGCGCATCGTCGAGTTTGCCGGCTTGGGCCCGGCCCCCTTTGCCGGCATGATGCTGTCCGACGCCGGCGCCGACATCATCCGCATCGATCGGCACGACCGCGCCACCTACCCGCCACAAGAGCGGCCCCACGTCGACCTGATGAACCGGGGACGCAGGTCGGTCGCCGTGGACTTGAAGAACCCCGAAGGCATCGATCTGGTGTTGCGCTTGATCGACCAGGCCGACGGGCTCATCGAGGGCTTTCGCCCCGGTGTCACCGAGCGCTTGGGACTGGGTCCCGATGTGTGTCTGAAGCGGAATCCGCGACTGGTCTACGGCCGGATGACCGGCTGGGGGCAGTCGGGTCCCTTGGCCACGACGGCCGGCCACGACATCGATTACATCTCCATTGCCGGCGCGCTGGAGTCCATCGGACGAGCGGGACAACCTCCACTTCCTCCGCTCAACCTGGTCGGTGACTTCGGAGGCGGGGGCATGCTCATGGCCTTCGGCATGGTGTCGGCCATCCTCTCGGCCCAAAAGACGGGTGAGGGCCAGGTCATCGACGCGGCCATGGTCGATGGAGCTGCGGCCCTGATGACCATGATCTATACCCTTCGGGGCACCGGCACGTGGCAGGACGTCCGCGGCACCAACCTCCTCGACACCGGTGCGCCCTTCTATGAGGTCTATGAGACCGCCGACGGGAAATTCATGAGCGTGGGAGCTATCGAGCCCCAGTTCTACGCCGAGTTGATTCGGTTGCTCGAATTGGAGAACGAGGAGCTTCCCGATCAGAACGACCAGTCCCAATGGCCCAAGCTGAAGGAGCGGTTCGCTTCGCTGTTTCTGACCAAGACTCGTGACGAGTGGCAGACCATCTTCGACGGTACCGATGCGTGCGTCTCTCCCGTCCTCTCGATACCCGAGGCTGCCGGACACCCCCACAATCAATACCGGGGAACGTTCACCGAGGTGGCCGGGGTGGTGCAGCCGGGACCCGCACCCCGCTTCGAGGGCACTCCGAGCGCGATCCGCCGCCCGCCGCCGAACCCGGGTCAGCATGGGGACGAGGCCCTGGCCGAGTGGGGGGTCGAGCCGGAGGCGATTGCCAAGGTGCGAGCCGCGGGCGCCATAACCTGAGGGGCAGGAAAGTCGGCGTGTCGGAGCCGTCCTGACCGTCGGGGTTCTCGGGCCGTTCGGCCGGGCGACCTGGTCGTCGGCCGCCCTGGTCGTCGGCCGCCTTGGTCGTTGGCGTCTCCGCCGCCCTGGCGCCCCTGGCTGTCGAGGGTCTGACTGTCGCGGCTCGATGCCGCGTACCATGCCTCGGTGAGCGTTCGAGATCGAGGCGACCAGTTTCGGCGCCTGGTGCGCGCATCGCTGGCCGACTTGTTCGACCAGCGCAAACCGTTCGGTCGGTTGGCCCTTACCCACGTGCTGATGACGGCGGGGGACACCATGTTCGCCGTCTCTCTGGCCGGCTCATTGTTCTTTTCCATCTCGCCCACGGCGGCCAAGGACAAGGTGTTGTTGTACCTGTTGTTGACCATGGCTCCGTTCGCGGTGGTTGCTCCCGCGTTGGGCCCCCTGATCGACCGCAGCCGCGGAGCCCGGCGGGCCATGGTGGTGGTCTCTGCCCTCGGTCGGGCAGCACTGTGCCCGTTCCTGGCTCGGGATTTCCACTCGCTGCTGTTGTTTCCCGAGGCCTTCGCCATGCTGGTGTTGTCCAAGGTGTACCTGGTTACCAAGGGGGCGCTCGTCCCCGAAATGGCGGCACAGGGACTGCTCGACTCGACGTCACTGCTGCCCTCGACTGGTCCCGCTAGTCCTGCCGGTTCTCTCGGCTCCGCCGGCTCTGCCGGTTCCGGTGGCTCCGCCGGCCCTGCCGGCCCTGCCGGTTCTGTTGGCTCCATTGGCGCTGCAGCGCCGTTCGATCAGTCAGACCAATCGGACCAGCCGAATCAATTGCTGAATCCGGGAGAACCCGACCTCGCTACGTTGAATGCCCGTCTAGGTCTGTTGGCGTCGCTTGCCGGGTTCGCGTTCGCCCTGCCCGCCGTGGCTGCCTTGAAGCTCGGGGGAGCCCCCTGGGTGGTGTGGCTGGCCATGATCGTGTTCGCCGCTGGAGCCGTAGCGGGCCTGCGCTTGCCGGTACGGCGATCGCGGTCCATTCGAGGTGCCCCGGCAGCCCCCGAGGTGCGCTCAGCCGCTGGTTCCACGGGCGCCGATCTGGTGAGCGCAGCATCGTCGGATCCGACTTCGCCCATGCTCGGCCGCCAGCCCTTCATCCAGGATCTGGACGACGACGATGATCTGGCTCCGTTTCGCCCCATCGCCAATGGCGAGGTCCTGTTGGCCCTCATGCCCATGTCCGCGCTCAAGGCACTGGTTGGCTTTCTCACCTTTCTCTTTGCCTTTGGCCTCAGACGAGAGGGAGCAGCTACCTGGTGGTTCGGACTGTTGCTTGGCTCGATTACGGCCGGAGCATTGGTCGGCGTCCTCTTGGTCTCCCGGATTCGCCGATTGCTCAGTGAGCAGCAGATCCTGGCCGCCTCGCTGTGGCTGGTGGCCGTGTTCGCAGCGGTGGGAGCGATCGAGCGCGCCCGTCTACTCCAAACCGTGGTTGCGTTCGCCGTTGGGGTCGCAGGAGCGGTAGCTAAGCCATCATTCGATGCGCTCGTCCAGCAGTTCGTCCCAGAGTCGAACCAGGGCAGAGCTTTTGCGCGCTTCGAAACGCGGCTACAGCTCGTGTGGGTGGTCGGCGCGTTCGTGCCGGTGGTCCTGACGCTGCCGATCCCGGCTGGAGACCTTGTCATGGCCATATTTGCTGCGGTGGCCGGGATCTTCTATATGAGTGGACGCCGGTCCATCCGCGACCACGCCTGAACACATCTTCATCGGTCTCTTGCGACAGTTACTCTGAGGGCGCAGTGACTCATCGCGTCAATCGACGGTTAGGTGAGGTCGGACTGTGAACGGTCGCCGGTGCCGCGGGAGAATCGGCCCGGCGGCGGCCGCAAGCGGCCTTGCCGGCTCATTCCAGTTTGAACAGCTGATCGTCATCGCCACTGCCTGATTCGTCTCGGTGGCGTGGCGGTGGTTTCTCGGGTGGGAGCCACTGCCAGTCGCCCGGGCCGCCTTCGAGCCGGAAGCCCTTGTGATGGCGGAGGTAGTGGTGGTGATGGCACAACCGGGCCAGATTCCAAAGGGCGGTCTCTCCGTCCTCGACCACGGGGATGATCCGATGGTCGATCTCCAATCCTTCTCTCACATTGCATCCGGGGACGACACAGGTCTGGTCCCGTTCGATGAGAGCGGTGCGTAAGGGGGCGCGAATG